>NZ_RAXV01000019.1 GCF_003611465.1 Acinetobacter tianfuensis | reverse complement strand
AAATGCTGGTGGCTTGATTGTGGAGCTTGGCTTTATTTCGAATGATGCGGAACTTGCAGCGTTTAATTCGAAGTACTGGTCAGCAGCCAAGGCAGTAGCGCAAGTTATTATTGAACATGAAAAACGCGCTTAATATTTTGCTGTGCATCTTACTATCGAGTTGCACAGCACATTCAATCTCAACAAAAGTTCACGTTACTGTATGTGTGCAGTGTGTGAATTGAGAAAGCCCTCAAGTGAGGGCTATATCATCAATTTTTAACAAATTAGATATCTTTTGAGCTCTTGATTTTGGAAGCTCTTCCTTTTGCAAAAGCCGTTTATTTTTGTTAATCCATTGATATTGTAGTGGATAGTCTTTTTTGGTAATCGCTTTGACTGAGCCCAATTCATTTACCAAATCCTTAATTTCATAATAACTATCATCCCAACCTTTTACAGCAACCTCAAAAACAAAACCTATAGATTTTAATTTTGAAATTTTAAAAGCGTTTAGTTTGTTTTCACGAAAAGCTTTGCGTTGTCTTCCTTCCCACAACGCCAACTTTTTAAAGTTTTCGTCTTTGGATGCTTTTGAAATCAATGGAGAATCAGTTTTTTGGTAAAGATTGAAAACCTCAATCCACTCATAATCAAAGAAACTAAAAACAAATTCATGCTCTAGCAGTAACTCTTCTCTGTATTTTGGTAATTTCTTATAACGATGTGCTTGCCTTTGCGATGAAGCCCAGTTAGACAGTTTTCTCTCAGAAAAATTTTCAGGAATATAGCCATGGCCATATTTTTTAACATAATCATCTAACAGACCAAGCATCTCACTAAAGTGAGTATCATAGTCTGTTGCAACCTCCACAGAGATACTATTAAATAGCTGATCTACATCAATGTTGAGGTTATTGCTCCCCACCACAATGTTATCAAAAACCAGGGATTCAGGGTTTCGCTCACGACTTCTGGACAAGCCAGCTCTTAAGTCATCATCTTCATTTCGTAAAACACCTAAAATATCAATAATGTTTTTAAAAGAAGAATTGTCCGAAAAGTTTGACTCCAAAGCTTGACTATAATTATCAACGTATAGCGGTAGAATAACATAGCCAAATTTCTTATCTTTCGCTATGCGCTGTGTTCTCCCGACCGCTTGAACAATTTCAATTGTGCTGGATCTAGCATCCAAAAACGCCACCGCATCAATAATCGGGCTATCAATACCTTCTGTTAAGCAACGAGCGTTGGTAACAATGCTGTGATTAGCTTGAATAAATTTCTGTAGATTTTCTTGTCGCTCATCAGCATCTTGTTCACCACTTACGTGAAAAGAGGAAAATATTGGGCTATTTTCATTCATTAGTGTAGAAAAGTTTTTTGCTCTTTCGATAGATGAGTGAAAAGTTATAATTTTGCTTATGCCAAAATCCATATATGCTTTCTCCAAAGCAAAACGGTTTGCTATCTCAAGTACATCACTTTCTTCACTTAATAAGTGTGCAATATCAGAATGTTGAACAACAGTGATTAAAACTTTGTAGTCTGCAATTAAATGAGAGTCAATGGCCGTTTTAAATGGTAAGGAGTAAACAGTTTCTCCGTAATATTTTGGATTATTCATTCCGATACGGTCAACATTATGCGACGTCTGGCGATAAGCCACTTTTTCTGTTGCAGTTACAAACAGTCGTTTTTTTATTAAAACATTTTCATCATGCAACGCAAAACTATAGGGCTTATCAAGCTCACCAGCGGTTCTATGAGATTCATCAAAAACGGCAAAATCCAACGACTTTCCAGCGAGTAAAAATGAGCTTTTATATGTACAGAAAATAATTTTTCTTTTAACAATGCTAAATTCAATCGCTTTAGATACCCCCTTTTGAGAGCTCAAAACTTTAATTTTTAAATTTGTTGCTACTTCATTTACAGATATATCATCCAATTCGCCAGCTTTCTTTTTTGAGCAAATAATTGCATAGTCAAAGTTTGTTCGGCCAAAATGTGAGATTGTCGTTTTTGCAATTTGCTGAACAAGCATGATTGTTGGTGCGAAAATAATAATATTTTGCATATCATCAGGTGGTGATAATTCTATCAGTTCTTCAATTGTCTTAATGAAAACAAAAGTTTTACCTGTGCCACACGCCATAATATTTTTTATGCGAGTTTGTGTTTTAAATGCTTCGATATTTGCTTGAATGGCTTCAATTTGATGGGGCCTAGGTGTTAGCATTTTTTATTGCTCCGATTTTTGGGATCATGTCATTCACAGCTTCATCAATTGATTTTAAATTATTATCTTTTTTATATTTTTCAATAATCTCAATGGTATTTTTGGAGAACCATAAATCCTTTCTAGTGAATCCTTTGTCAATCATTTCTTGACGCTGCTTTGCTTTGCGCTCTGCTGCTGTACTTGCCATTACCAATTTTCCTCAATCTCGAGCTCAACCGCTTCACTGTCAGCATTGCCGATGTATTCAACAGTGCCACTTACAACCAAGTAGCCATCGTTTTCTTCTACAGCATCGAAACCTAATTCAAGAGCGATTAAAGCACGTAATTTTTGGTTTTTACGATACAGCTCATCACATAACATTTCTTCTTCACAATCAATAACAAAATCAGGATTGGCTTTTAGGAATTCAGGGTTTTCATCAAGATAATCTTCAATGTCTGATTTCTCACAGATAGATCCAAATGTCACTTTGTAGCAATGGTTGCCATAATCAGCAACAGTCATTAGTGCTGCATTCAATGAAACAAAAATACCTGAGTATTGTCCTTCATTGTGAATTTCTTTTAGGTCTGCATTTACTGAGTTGTGATAGCCGATCATTTCAATATCTCCCTGGTATAAGTTGATTATATGTTGTGAGCGGTCACAATGCAAACACATTTAAAATTATTTTTTAATTGCCGACTGGCGATCAACTCCTCACATCACTCAAAACAACATATCTGTTTTTCAATCCAAGCGACCACCCAATTTCTTTATAAAAAGGTTCGCGATTCTTCATTGTGTGTTCTATATAAAAGTAGAGCCAAGTTTTCATTTTTATTCCTTCCATTTATCAATCATATCAGCCCAATCCTGCATCATCTTTCTGCGGTCATTAAGCCACTTTGCATGATCATAAGTGGCCTTAACTTTATCGCTCTTAACATGAGCAAGCTGCAACTCAATCCAGTTTGAATTATAGTTTGCTTCATTTAGATCAGTAGATGCTGTGGCTCTAAAGTCGTGCATAGTGATATGACCCAGCCCCATATTGCGGAATGCTTGATTTAGAGTTGTTGGGCCAATCATCACACTATTATCAACGCCGGGAAAAATATACGGGCTGTCAGGGTAAGCAGCAAACTGCGCTTTTATGATTCCCATAACTTGATCTGACAGCGGCACAACATGAATCCTGTTCTTCTTCATATTGCGTTTACCGGCAAGAATATCTGATCTTGATGCAACTGGAATGGTCCATGTGCGAGCCTCAAAATCAATGTATTCTTTTAGTCCTCTGCGAATTTCAACTGTGCGAAGCATTGTGTATATAAGTGTTTTGAGTGCATTCTTTGTGCTGATGGCTCCTGTGTATTTATCAATACTTGGCATAATCAGTTTTCGATCTTTGGAATTTACTGGTTGAGCATTTTCGGTTTCAGGGCTATGGATATACCCGCGCAATGCATAGGTTGGATCGTTATACAGTCGGTCAGAAATGATTGCATACTGCATGACTTCAGCAATATGCTGCCTAATAGTGATAGCTCTATTTTCACCAGTACCTCGTCCAGATTTCAAAACTCGCTTGATCGCATTATCCATAATATTCTTAATATCAACTGAGCTTACATCTTTGATGGGCTTGTCGCCAATTAATGGAAATATGTCTACATCATAAGCATGGTTGCGCACATACAGCCAGTTCGCTGATTTTGATTTCTTTTTGTGGTCGCAATATTCTCTAGCAATTGC
Source organism: Acinetobacter tianfuensis (assembly GCF_003611465.1). Classification (GTDB taxonomy): domain Bacteria; phylum Pseudomonadota; class Gammaproteobacteria; order Pseudomonadales; family Moraxellaceae; genus Acinetobacter; species Acinetobacter tianfuensis. Next base: position 68,129 of record NZ_RAXV01000019.1, on the reverse strand, counting down.
CCTAAAAGTTTCTTCTTGTGCTTGCATTGCTTCAAGACGCTCAGTTTTTTTAACAGCTGCAGGATCAGTGTTTTTAGCGAGCTGCTCCCGAAATTCATTTGTTTTTGTTCTGGCATACGAAAGACTGATTTCCGGGTACTGCCCAATGGTCAGCATTTGCGGCTTATTTAAGAAACGATATCGAAACCGCCAGAACTTTTTCCCAGTGGGGCGAACCTCAATACACAATCCAGAGTGATCAGCAACACGGTATACTTTTTCTTTAGACTTTAATTGCTTGATTTTTAAGTCGTTTAACATGATGTGAGTAACAACCATTATGGCTTAAATAAATTTACTCACTATATTACTCACAAATAAAAGTAATTCTATAGCATACAAGGTTATATGTAGTAACAATGCCAACTTAATAAAATCAGCAGGTTGTAAAATTAGGAAAGAAAAGGTTAGACAAAGTAAGAATAGTGTTTAATATGAATGCAATTGATCATCCTATGATGAAAGAATTTCATGAGCCGGGAGATGTGAAGCGTTCAGTCATTGTTATACCTGAAGAAAGGCTAGCAGATTGGCTCAATTGGAAATCGCCCAATATCCAAAGTTTTGTGTGCGGCTTTCCAGCAGATGAGTTTGAGTGCATGCATGTTCCAAAAATAAAAGCCGAAAAAATTAGCCCCCAGCTTAACTTTTTCGACTGATATTTTGAGTATGCCGCTGAATGACTGATCAGCGTGACAGGTTTTTGAAAATATGACGTAAGCTTTCCATTGTTTTTTCAATTTGCAAAGGCGTTAGCCCCTCAAATGACTGTTCTAATACAACATTGGTCAGATCATTAATCTTTTGGGTCATTAAATTACCTTTTTCGGTAAGAACAACGCGCGTAATACGTGCATCATCTTCACATGAATAAGTGTCTACCAAGCCTTCGTCTTTTAAACGGTAAACAATTTTCGTAGTGGTCGACATTTTAGAAACCACCATTTCAGATAAATCAGATACGCTGGCATGCGGTTTTGATTTTAGCGCCAGTAAAATACGGCGGCGTGAATTATCAACCCCATATTTTTTAAGGGCATGATCGACATTGAGTACATATTGCGAATGAACCTGAGTAACCCAATAATATGGGAAATTATCTAAGTTAAAGCTGTCTGTAGTTGGTAAAAACTTTGAATATTTCTTAGTCATGCAAATCCCCATGTAAATATTTTTGTAATTTTATTTAATCTGTCATTATTTTAAGTAAATTGTATGTTCAATATCAATAGATAATTTACTCAATAACAGCGGTAAATAAACTTTTTTCAAATAAACCGAATATTAATAGTTTGGGATATGAGACAAGTGTGAGTACCATACCGTTAAAAGTATTCGTAAATGCTCAATTTGGTGTTCAGGAACACACTTTTTTGCGAATTTTAAATACAATAGCATACTTGACAGTGACTGCAACTTGAGATTTGCAGCGAAAATTTCGATTATATTTGCATTTTTATAAAAAGTTTTAACAATAAATTTTCAAATGAACTTTCAAATTATTATTAATTTACCGATCACTATAATATTAAAAGATTGTATTTGGGGGGAAGTGCTTTATTGGTGCAGTTTTCTGTTGCTTTAACTAACCATGCAAGTATATTTTTTCAATCATTCTGCACGGGGATATATATAATTTATATTTTCTTCAAGTATTTTTAATTGGCTGCTAGAGCAAGCATGCTGATCTTTTTGATTATTTTGTTTGCAGCAAAATATTGCAAGGAAAATAGCATGGCTAAAGGGTTCAGTCTGAATCAGGACTTATTTTTATTTTTGAGCAGTATTATTTTATAGCCTGCATGTCATGGCGCGGCATGATTGTTTATTCGTTTTTGGCTGTGAATTTAAGTATTTTAGATATTTAATTTTAAAAAAATTACAAAAAAATGATCACAATCTTTCATGTTTATGCATAATTAGATTATGAATAGTCACAAAGGTCACTCTTATGGATCCGTCGCCGTGCAGGTCTAAATTTTTAAAACATATATCTTTAGCCGGGGTATTTCACTAATGGAATTTTTCTTAGATCCGGCGATGTGGGTAGGTTTACTTACTCTTATTATATTAGAAATCGTTTTAGGTATTGATAACCTCGTTTTTATTGCTATTTTGGCAGATAAACTCCCTCCATCACAAAGAGATAAAGCCCGTATCTTGGGTTTGAGCCTTGCATTAATTATGCGTTTAGGCCTTCTTTTTGCGATTTCTTGGCTTGTGACTCTTACACAGCCGCTTATTACCATATTTGACCATAGTTTCTCAGGGCGGGATTTGATTTTGCTCGGGGGCGGTTTATTCCTGCTTTATAAAGCGGTATCCGAACTGCATGAGAAGATTGAGGGCAAGCCTGAAGTTAAAGTCAGCAACAATGTTGTATACGCAGGTTTTGCAGCTGTAGTGGCGCAAATTGTTGTGCTGGACGCTGTATTCTCACTTGACTCTGTAATTACCGCCATTGGTATGGTCGATGATATCCGTATCATGATGATTGCGATGGTGGTTGCAATGGTGGTGATGTTAATTGCGTCTAAACCATTAACTGCTTTTGTTAACCGTCATCCTACAGTGGTTATTCTGTGTTTAAGCTTCCTGTTATTAATTGGTATCAGCCTGATTGCAGAAGGCTTCGGTTTCCATATTCCTAAGGGCTATATCTATTCTGGTATTGGTGTTGCTATTGCAATTGAAGCCTTTAACCAGTTTGGCAAACGCAATGCTGCTAAACATGAGTCTAAAATTCCGCTGCGTCACCGTACAGCAGATTCTATTTTAAAAATGATGGGCGGCCGTGTTGAAACTGATGACAACAGTCAGTTGAAAGCGCAGGAAACATTCGCGGATGAAGAACGCTATATGATTGGCGGTGTATTAACACTGGCTGAGCGTTCGGTCGCTTCTATTATGACTCCGCGCGGTCAGATTTCTTGGGTGGACTTAGATGATTCTCCTGAAGAGATCCGCGAAAAAGTACTTTCAGTACCGCATAGTTTATTCCCTGTTTGCCGCGGCAGTATGGATAAGGTGATCAGTATTGTCCGGGCTAAAGAGCTTTTGGATGTGCTTGATGACGAAGCGGAATTGAAAGCGTTAATTAAGCGCCATCGTCCGATTTATATTTTTGAAAAAATGAAAGTCATTGATGCGATCAATACTTTGCGTACCTCAAAAGGTTCACTTGTTTTAGTGACGGATGAGTTTGGCAATGTTCAAGGTCTTATTTCACCTTTAGATGTGTTTGAAGCAATTGCCGGTGAATTCCCAGATGCGGATGAGCAGCTGGATTTAATTAAAATTGATGAACATACATGGCGGGCTTCAGGCATGCTGGATGTTTACCAATTAGAACTTGAATTGGGTATGCTTGATTTGGTCGAAGAAGACGCAGGTTATATCAGTGTGTCAGGACTGATTTTAGACAAGATGCAGGGCGTGGTTGACGTGGGCAGTGAACTTGTTTATCAAAATGTAGTATTCAAGGTCACCGAAATGGAAGGCAACCGGATTAAAACAGTGATGATCAGCCGCTAAACACTGTTAAATATTAAAAAAATTTCAAATACCGGCAGATGTCATATCTGCCGGTATTTTATTTCTTAGATTCGTTTTAAAAAAATACAACGGCATAGCTTGCTGCTGCTTCTTGTAAAAAGCCCTTTTATTCGTGACGTTTATCGCTATTATTGTGACTTTATTTACAGATATGCGGAATTTAAGGTATAAATTGTCCCGCAAGCAGTATGGATTGAACTGCGCCATAAAAAGGATCTGAGCGCCATCACTGAAGAAAAAGATGTTATTGCATAAAAGTCAAATAAGAGAATTTGAATGCATGATTTTCAGGTTTAACATCCATTATATTTTTCAGTTTTAGGCATTTGACTTTCAGCTGCGCCAGACAGCGGGTGATCTCATGAATATTACAGAACGCTTCATTGACTTTGCGAAACTTCCTGCTGAGAAAAAGCATGTTTTTTTTCAGCAGCTTTGGGACTTTGATCAGCAAATTTTCCCCAATGGAACAATTGAAGCGTTATATCAGTATGTGCATAACCGTGATGCCGCTGCAGTGCATGTTGTACAGTATTTTTATGAAGATAAGCTGATTGGCCAAAATATTATTCCAATTTTAAAATTGCAGCTGGAGCAGCAGCCGATTTTTGTTGTCACTTCGCGCGCTGGATTTTTACCTGAATATAGACGCCGTAACCGTTCACTGCGTTCAGCGATAAGAGTGTCTTTAAAGCACCGCATGCATTATCCGAATGCGCCTTTGTGGTTTGTAACGACCTTAATGCAGCCTAAAATTTACTCACTCTTTGCATCCAGAACGAAAAACTTTTATCCGCGCCGTGATAGAGGTATGGCTAAAGATCATCTTAATGTGCTGAAAATGGTGCTGGAAAATAAGTCAGGGGTAGAAAAACGCGGTACAGATGTATTTACCCACTTATGCGACATGCCGAAAGTGACTTCTGAGCAGCTGATCCGTTTGCGCAATCGGCATGATTTGCACCATCAATTTTTTATGCAGCATGTGCCTGATTATTTTTCTGGGATGGGGCTGGTATGTGTTTGTCAGCTGAATTTAAAAACAATTGTTGAAACAACGTTTAATTTGGCGATCGGGCGGAACGTTAATTAAGATTCAGTTTTGCTTATTGGCCGCATGATGCGGCCGATTTCAAGCGGTGCTGCTAGAGGGGCAGGATTTGAATATCTGCATATTGCTGAATGCTGTCAGCCTTTAAGTTAAATAGCTCATCTAAAAAAGCCACATTGAAGCTGCCGACAGCTTGCGCTTTTTCAAAAGCCAATTTACCGGCAATTGCAAAGTGGACATGCGCAGCAGCAGTGCCGGCTGTGACACTTGGGCTTACTGCGCAATAGGCAGCAATTAAAGCGCCAAGCGCGCAGCCTGAAGCAGTGATTTTAGGCTGTAAGTGTGAGCCGCCATTGATTTGAATTACAGCATTTAAATCTTTAGATAAAATAAAGTCAGATTCGCCTGAGATGGCAATACAGGCTGTGTGCTCAAGTAAAGGCACGGCTTGCTGATAAATTTCTGCACTGTCCAATGTGCTGTCTACACCTTTGGATTGAACTTGATTACCTGCCAGCGCACTGATTTCAGATGCATTGCCTCGAATAACACTGGGTGTGTATTGCAGCAGCTGCTGAGTCATTTCAGAGCGCCAAGGCAGAACTGGCCCATAGCCGACAGGATCGAGCACCCATGGTTTGTCCAAGCGCTGTGCTGTTTGAGCTGCGATTTGCATGGCTTGCATCTGTTCAGTCGTAGGCATGCCTAGGTTGATGCTGACAGCACTGGCAATGGCTGCAAAGCTTTCTGCTTCAAAAGGGTTGTCAATCATTGCAGGTGAAGCGCCAGCTGCCAGCAGTACATTGGCCGTGTAGTTGTTGGCAACGCCATTGGTAATGATATGCACTAAGGGCTGCTGAGTTTGCAGTGCTGTCCATGCTTCTGCAATTTGCTGAAGCAGCGGCGCGGCTAAATCGGATAAGCTGTTTTGATTCACAAGGGTATTTAAAGATTCAGGGTGATTCATAGTGTTTCCCCTTAACGGGTGAAATAGTGATCTTGATGTTTGCAGCTGCGGCAAAACAGAGAGACATAATCATCTGCATCATAGTCCACAGAAAGTTCTTCGGAACCGCAGTGCATGCAGCGTTTATTTGAATAGAAACTCAAGCGCGGTTCAATCTTTTTCCATGAACGCCAAATAGGCTGAAAAAAGATTTTTTCGTCATAACCTAAGAAGCGGAAAAACAGAATTTCACTCATTTTACTGAGCGGCATTTGAGGCGGACGCGGTAAAGTGCTGGTTTCCCATTTTTCCGCTAGGCCGCGTTCACGGTATTGCTGCAGTGTCTTTTTCAGCAGGTTGGTATTAATGAAATTTTCATTGCGCGGCTGCAGCGCATTTTGTTTATGCAAATATTCTAAGCCTGTCTGTACAAGATAATAAATCTGTCCAACGGCAAGGCCATCCATCAGCTGATAGCAAAAAGTGCGGAAGCTTTTATTGCCTGCAATCTGCACACCCCACATGCGGCAGTAAAATTGCATAAATTGGATGACTTCCTGATACAGCACGCTGAAAAGGGCATCTTTGACTTCATCAGATGATTTAAACGGCACGCCCAGGGACAGGTTTTCATAAAACCATATACGCAGCTGGTGTGTAATGCTGTACAAGCTTGGTTCAGAGTAACCGTCCAGACGCACATTAATATAATACTGGTGCGCTTGCGCAGCTAAGTCCTTACAGATAAGAATATTTTCTTTAACTAAATGCTTAATGACAGCATTTTGAAAAAGATAGTTGGGGGTAATATTGTGATATTTGATTTGATCCCAATCAATAAATTCATGGTGTGAGGTGTGTTCTTGTACGAGGTCGTCCAAGAGTGCCAATAAAAATAATTTTTGCATAAAGTTGAGCTGGCTGAGCTCAAATTCGTATATATCTTTTTGTTTCAGTTTGCGCTGTTCTTGCAGGCGTGACTCTTTCATGAGTTTTTTACGCTGTGCAGCGCATTGATCACAATGGCAGTTCAGCTGCTGATCTGGATAGATTTGATGCTGGCAATGGCTGCATTCATAAAAGTTGATGTCCTGATCATACTGTTCTGCTTCAGTCCAAAACATTGCTGCTTGGCACAAAGGACATAATGTGCTGGCATCAAGCTGTTTTTGCAGAATGTTTAGGGTCATAGAACAAGTGTCATCAAATTTTGCAGTCAAATTAGATTATACACATCTGTAAAACTGCCGCCTGCTTTAAATTTGTGCATTAAATTTCAGGCAAATAAAAAGAGCTGTTCAGCAGCTCTTTTTATGGTGCATGATTCGTTGTGATTAATAAGATGCAGGGCATGGCAGGGATTCATCTTCTTCTCCCAGCTGCTTTGCATTGATTAGGGCTTGAATTTTTTTCGTTGGCGCTTTTTTGGCGCCTAAAGTGTCATAGCTGTTTAAGATTGCGCTGACTTCATAGGTTTGCATCGGTATGCCTTCGCAGCTCATAAACATCGCAATAACTTTGTGGTCAATATTGGCAGCATCTAGAGCTTGCAGCGCTTTTACATTTTCCACGCGAACGATATGGTCTTTTAAATACATGGTGCACCTCTTTTTGGTCTTGCTGATTTTATTGTGAACGTTGTTCATTAGAATAAAAGCAAAAACTGTGCACAAAATGTACAGATTTGGAAAATAGTGTATGCAATTGTTCTATCAAAATTATAAGCTGCTGAAATTGTGTATTTAAATTTTTATAAAAATCCGGCAAATTTGCAATCAGCTAAAACCGTCATTGCAGTAAATGCATTTTGCAGATTGCATAAATAACCCTCAATTGGGATAAATATTAAATTGAGCCAATTGAAAAGAAATGTGCTGAATCCCATATATAAAACAAATGAAATGCGCAGACAGCCTGCCGAACTTATCGTATGATCTTAAGCATTGATTATTTTAAGAACACAGCTGTCTAAGCGTCTAGCAAAGGATCAGGACATTATATGAATATTGCGGCAAATCCAGTGGTTGAAGCAGACCAAACTGTCTATCTCAAAGACTATCAAAAACCTTCTTATCTTGTAGACAGCATAGATTTAGACATTCAAGTTTATGACAATAAAACGGATGTGCATGCCAAACTGGTGATGCAGCGCCAAACGGAAGGCGACTTGGTTCTTCTGGGTCGTGACTTAGAGCTGCAGTCTATTCGTGTAAATGGCACGGAATTATCTAAAGATGAGTATCATTTAGATGCAGAACAGCTGAGAATTGCCAATGCGCCAGATCAAGCGATTGTAGAAACACATGTAGTCATTCATCCTGAAAGCAATACGCAGCTGGAAGGCTTGTATTTGGCTGGCGATGACTTATTTGTAACGCAAAATGAGCCAGAAGGCTTCCGTAAAATTACCTTCTATCCAGACCGTCCAGATGTGCTGTCTGTATTTACCACACGTGTAGAAGCAGATAAAAAACTCCCTGTTTTGCTGGCGAACGGCAACTTGATGGAAGCAGGTGAAGCAGGTGCAGAACGTCATTATGCGGTTTGGCAAGATCCAACGAAAAAGCCAAGCTATTTATTTGCCTGCGTGATTGGCGACTTGGCTGTGCTGAAAGATTCATATGTCACTTCTGAAGGGCGAAATGTTGCTTTAGAAATCTATGCAGAAGAAAAAGATATTCCAAAATGTCATATTGCAATGGAAGCCCTAAAGCATTCTATGCGCTGGGATGAAGAGCACTATGGCCGTCCATATGACCTAGACAATTATATGATCGTGGCAACCAGTGCATTCAACATGGGTGCAATGGAAAATAAGGGTTTAAATATTTTCAATACTTCATGTGTTTTGGCAGATGAAGAATATACAACTGATGCCGCGATCATGCGTGTACAGTCTGTGATTGCGCATGAATACTTCCATAACTGGACAGGCAACCGTATTACTTGCCGTGACTGGTTCCAGCTATGTTTAAAAGAAGGTTTAACGGTATTCCGCGATCAGTCATTCTCTGAAGATTTGCAGTCTGCAGCAGTACAGCGTATTGATGATGTAGCTGTACTTAAAGCGCATCAGTTCCCGGAAGATTCAGGCCCGCTTTCACATCCGCCGCGTCCAGACCATTTTGTAGAAATTAATAACTTCTATACCGCGACAGTGTATGAAAAAGGCGCTGAAATTAACCGTATGATGGCAACGCTGTTAGGTAAAGAAAAATTCCGTGCAGGTACAGATGAATATTTCAAACGCTATGATGGCCAAGCGGTAACGGTTGAAGACTGGGTTGCCGCATTAACTGCAGGTTCAGGTGTAGATTTATCTGAATTTTTGATTTGGTATAACCAGCCGGGTACACCAAAACTGGAAGCGAAAGGCGAATATGATGCAGCAGCGCAAACTTATACATTGAGCTTTAAGCAAAGCTTGAAAGCGCATGCGAAGTATCCAAATTTAAAAGCTGTGCCAATTCCAGTGGCTTTGGCATTGTTTGATGCTGAAACAGGTGAGCAATTAACTCTGAACTCAGAAGTTTTGGTTGAAAATGATGTAAAAGATGGCGTGTATTTATTTGATCAAGATGCAGCATCAATCACTTTTACTGATGTAGCTGCTCAACCTGTCGCGTCTTTGCTGCGGAACTTCTCTGCACCGGTGAATTTAGAATTCAATTACTCAGATGAAGATTTGGCATTCTTGCTGCAGCATGAAACCAATGGTTTTAACCAATGGCAAGCAGCTCAAGCGTTGCTGGAAAATATCTTTCTCAAAGATCATAACGCACAGATTTATTTAGATGCGGTCAGTTCACCTAAATTGCTGCCGCAACTTGTAAATACTGATCCATTATTGGCATCACGTTTGCTTGATGTGCCTTCTGAAGGTTACTTGGCTAGCCGTATTGATGCAGACTATAACCCGCTCGCTATTCAAGAAAAACGTGAAGCGCTCTTAAACGCTGTTGCGCAGGCATGCAAAGGTTTTTGGAAAAATATTTACCAAGAATTAAATGCACCTGCGGAATTCAGTCAGGCAATGGGTGTGCGGGCGCTTAAAAACATTGCATTGAGCATGATGGTGCGTCAGGGTGATGAGTCGGCATTTGATTTGGCATATGAGAAGTTTAAAACGACAGGCAATATGTCTGAGCGCCTCGGTGCACTCAAAGTCTTGGTATGGAATGATGCGCCTCAAGCTGAAAAAGCATTGATTGATTTCTATTTACGTTTTAAAGATGAAGCATTATCGATGGATCAATGGTTTATGATCCAAGCAGCACATCCAAAAGCTAATGCGGAAACAATTGCGTATTTAACTTCGCATCCAGATTATGACCTTGGTGTACCGAACCGTATTCGCTCAGTATCAGGAGGTTTAAATGCGAACCCTGTCAATACGTGGAGCTTTGGTGTTCAGCACTTCATTGGCCTAGCTCAATATTTAGATGAGAAAAACCCGATTGTTGGCTCGCGTTTGCTGCAAGCGCTTTCTCGCTGGTACACATTGGCAGAGCCGCAGCGCTCAGCTGTGAAAGCAGAGCTGGAAGCATTAAAACCGCAAGTGAAATCTAAGAATGTGTCGGAAACTTTAAATAGTATGCTAAGTGTATAAGCGCTAGCTGCTCAAAAGCCGAATGTCCGCATTCGGCTTTTTTATGCGCCGTATTTTACAAAATGTAGGCCAATAGAGCAGTGAAGTTCAAATTAGCAATCTTGTTGAGTTATTGCTCTGAGCAAAAAGAAAAAAATATCACTATATTGCTTTTTAAATTAGATAAATATGTTAAATTCACGTGAATAGTGTTAAATAAATCACGTTTTAAGTGTAAGCTAAGTTTGAAAAATGTCTTTATGAATAGACATTTGTGTAAAACTTAGAACGAAGCATCGTTCAGAATAATTAAATTTGAGGCGGTTATGTTAGTGAAGCTTGATGATGGATTTTATATCAATACTCAGCATATTATTGCAGTGCGTATTGAAAAAAGTCAGCAAGGCGGTTTCGTGGTTGCTACAGAATATACACCAAATAGTGCGCAAAAAACGGGCGTGTTCGAAAAGCAATTTGATAGCAGTATTGAAGCAGAAATGTACTTGCAGAATCTGCATAAAGCAATTAGCTAAAAACTGGATCCCTCTGAAAGAGGGATTTTTTATTTCAAAATTATACTCGCAGGATTTCAGCTTTTAATTTAGATTGAATACGGACATAAAAATAAAAGGTTTTTTATATGCTTCAGCCAGAAGTTGACTACGCAGGTTTTTGGATACGCACAGGTGCGTGCCTTATTGATACTTTTATTCTATTTGTCATTACATTGCCATTGCTTTGGATGTACTACCAAGGAGATTGGGACCTTATACTGGGTACGGGTCTTTCTGTAAACGAATCTGTATTATGGTTTGATTTACTGGCAAATTATGGTTTGCCTTTTATATATACCATGATGGTATGGATGATTTGGTCAAGTTCACCAGGCAAAATTTTATTAGGCTTAAAAATTACAGATGCAGAAACAGGTGAAAAGCTTAAATTTGGACAGGCTGTTTTACGCTATGTTGGGTATTTTCCTGCCATCTTGATTTTTGGCATAGGATTGTTTTGGGTTGCTTTTGATAAACGAAAGCAGGGCTGGCATGACAAAATGGCAAAGACTGTGGTTATTCGCACCAATGAATGACTCATTCTAAATGTGCATTTTATGGTTTTGATCTGGTGAATCGGTTGCAATAAAAATCCCTCTAGCTGAGGGATTTCTGCTGTCAGTGTTTAAGTTTTTTAGACTTTAACAATCAGGACAGGTATTGGTGACTGTGTCAGTACATTTTGCGCGACACTGCCCAGCATAACTTTTTGAATGCCTGTACGGCCATGAGAGCCCATAATGACTAAATCTGCACCGACTTCATCTGCAACTTGAATAATGCCTTGAGAAGGCGAGACACCATGAATGAGCTTGCTATTGACTTCGATACCGTCGCGGACAAAAGAGTTTTTAATATCCTCTAAGCGCTCTTTAGCATTCTTTTCGGCCTGCATGAAATAGTCTGTAATTGCGGGTGCGACTTTATAGAAATCAACGCCGATAAAAGGGTCGATCGCAATGACACTCATAATTGTGACTTGGCTATTTAAATCTTTCGCTAAGCTTAGCGCTTGTTCTACAGCAGCATAAGCCATCGGTGACTCATCGACTGCGACCAAAATATGTTGATATGTGCTCATGCTTAGTTCCTATACTTGGAATTATCGTTATATCTATTGAAAAATGAATGCGCCGCTATAGGTTTAAGCTTCTTTAGCCTTCACAATTAATACCGGCAGCTGAGTATTTGCCAAAACATCTTGGGCAAAACTGCCCAGCAGCATTTTTTGAATGCCTTTACGGCCATGTGAACCCATGACAATCAGATCCGCTTTGTGATTGACTGCTGTTTCTGCAATGACTTTTGCATCGACATTACCTTTGATAATTTCAACTTGAGCCTGTACACCAGCTTCAGCTGCCGCTTTTTGCGCGTCTAAAAGCGCTTCTTGAGCATTTTTCTTTGCCAGCACGAAGTATTCATGCATGATTACAGAAGAGGCGTAGAAGTCAGAATCGGTGAATGGGTCTTCGACCACAAGGCTGATCAGTGTAAGCTGGCTGTTAAAGGCTTTGGCAATTTGGGCTGCTTTTTTGACTGCATCAATAGAAGTGTTTGAACCATCTACAGGCACTAAAATATGATGATATGACATGACTTTGTACCTCAGTTATTATGAATGAGCAGTTACTTTATTCATAGCATAAAGTGCGGTTTGCTTCAATTTTATTATGAAAAAAATTATTTTAAATACATAAATTTACAGATAAACTTTGTTTTAAAGTGCGACTTTTTTGGCAAATAATATCAAGTAAAACAGTCGAGTTTTTATGCAGGGAAATAGCGCGAAAACATAAGCGTTTGATAAAAAGAAGTTATCATTTGCAGATCGTGAAATCCGTAGAAATATAGGAATTTTGCAATGCTGAAACAGCACATTTTATTGCTGATGAGCAGTTTAATGCTGCTGCAGCTGGCAGGCTGTCACAGTACGCAAAGCAGCAGCCGTGTGCTGGTGTATTTAATACGTCTACACAAATTCAGAAAAAAGTTTATAGACCGTCATGCGCCAAAGGGTGTGACCGTCACGAATAATATTCGATATATATATAAAATCCTGCTTTGCATTTAGATATTGATCAGCCGTCAAATATAGAAAATTTGGCGCAAAGGCCCATGGTGGTCTGGATTCATGGCGGCGGCTGGATTTCAGGTTCAAAGGAACATGCAAGAGGCTATTTTAAGCGTCTTGCCAGTCAAGGGTATAGTGTGGTTTCTGTTCAGTATCAGTTTGCGCCAGAAGTGATTTATCCAGCACAGCTGATGTAAATAACCATGCTTTGGCTTATCTGCAGGAAAATGCGCAGCGGCTGAAACTTAATCCGAACAGTATTTTTTAGCAGGGGATTCTGCTGGTGCAAATATGGCGAGTCATTATGCGGTATTTGTAACAAATAAGGCATATCGCGAAGCGGAGCATTTTCAGCTTTTGCATTGCGGTATTTATGACTTAAAACGCTCTATCCAGACCGCTCCTGAAGGGGATTGATCATCTTGTTCAAGCCTATACTGGGGAGCATAAGCATGACACGGTATTGCTTGAGCGGATTTCACCGCAATATCAAATCAGCGCAGAATATCCGCCTGTATTTATCAGCGGCGGCAACAAAGGCTTTTTGACTGATGGCCAGTCATTGCCGTTTGCAGAGGCTTTAAAGCGAATGAATGTTCCTGTGACTGAAGTCTTTTATCCAGACAGCAAAGAACTTTTGTTGCATGAATATCAGTTTATGATGGGTAAAAAAGCCAGCCAGCAAACTTTTGCGCAGACCCTTGATTTATAAATTTTTATACTACTTATTTGATTATAGAAAATTAATTTTTCATCATTATTTGTATTTAGCGCTTGCAATAATTTGAGATTTACATAACATACCGACCAAATGGTATGTTTGTTTAAGGGTTAGAATGAGTCCGATATATGCCGCCTATGCCATGCTGGCTTTGGCAATTATGACTGAAGTTACAGGTTCGACATTTTTGGTCAAATCTGAAGGTTTTACGAAACTTTGGCCTTCAGTTGCGGTGATTGTACTTTTTGCGATTGCATTTTACTTATTGTCTCAAGTGATCAAAGTTATTCCGCTTGGTGTGGCATATGCAATTTGGGCAGGTGTAGGGATTATATTGACGGCAGCGGTAGGTTATTTTATCTTTCGGCAAAGTTTAGATATTCCTGCAATGATTGGTATTGCGCTGATCGTATCGGGTGTGGTCGTGATTAATATGTTTTCAAATTCTGCAGGTCATTAATGGATAACCCTTATAAGCGTAAAAAAGATCCGGAACGTGTAAAGCAGCTGATTTTAGACGCTGCGATGCACCAGCTAGCCGAGCAGGGCTTAACTGGGTTTTCGCTGCAGTCTGTAGCCGATGCAGCTGGTGTTACAAAAGGAGGGTTATTGCATCATTTTCCAAGCAAGCAGGCTTTAATGCAGTCTGCGGTGGTGGAAGTGATCAGTCTGCTGGATCAGGCTATTGAAGAGCATATAGAGAAAGACCCTGTGGATTATGGCTGTTTTACGCGTGCTTATATCCATTTTACTTTGCAAAAAGATATGCATGGCATTGGCAGTTTATCTACAGCAGTAAGTATGGCTATGCTGACGGATCAGGTCTTTAATCAGCGGTGGGTAGAGTGGATGGACGGCAGACTTGCAAGGCATGTCCAGACAGATGCAAATATGGATTTGATGCTTTTACGCTATGCCGCAGATGGATTATGGCTCACCATGTATACGGGTATAGATGAGCACAGCAATACACAGCTTTTAGTGGATGAAATGCTGTGCAGAACATATCCTGCATCATCATGAAAAAACCTAATCTCTAATCGAATTTTTTTAATGCAGTGCTGGCTGCAGTCAGCACTGCAAGACGCAGTTACAGTGTTGAAGTGGCAAGTTTTATTCCAAAGCCGCAAAACAGCAGACCGACACTTGCAACGCAGCTTGCAGTGAGTTTTTTACGCTCTGTAAAATAGCCAGCCAATTTAGCGCCTGAGAAAATTAATAGGGTCAAATAGCTCATGCTGATGATTTGCAAAACGATGGCCAGCATGGTGAAGCTAATGGCTGGATATGGGTAAGCGGGATCTACAAATTGTACGAAGAATGAGAGATAGAACAAAATAGCTTTGGGATTTAATATGCTAATAGTCAAAGCAGTGCGGAACGGTTTCAGCTCAGAGAGTTTTTCTTGCTGCTGTATGGCTTGCGGCGCATCTGCAGAACGCCAAGTATCATAAGCGGCTTTGAGAAGTTTTATGCCTAAATAACTGAGATAGGCTGCACCAACAACTTTTAATAAAATAAATAGCCAAGGAAAAGCGTGCAGTAAGGACGCTGCGCCAAGCGCAGTCAATAGAATTAAAATTAAATCGCCGCTGTATACGCCTAAAGCACCTTTATAACCAGCTTTGATGCCATGACGTGATGCAACTGTCATTACATAAATTGAGTTTGGACCCGGTAAAATGACAATAAGAATTGTACCAATGATAAAGGTCGTCAAATCTGTAATGCCAAACACGATGCGAGGCCCATAAAAAACTGATGCTGCCATTATAGCAGCATCAGCAGGTCTATATCTGATGTTTAATCAGTTTTCAGTCCAGTATAAGTCATGTCTGATAAGCTGAGAGTTCATCATTTTTTTACTTAAGCTTGGATTTCTTGCCCTTCACCGAAGGTTTGGCGCAGTAAAGTGCTAAGCTGCTCGCGTGCTTTGATGAAGCCATCAATACCGCCTTGCAATAATTGAGTAGACATTAAGTCGTGCTCAATTTGAGATTTAAAGCCTGCTTCCGTCAATGGATTTATCGGGTGCTCTGTATGCGGGTATGCATGATTGACTGAAAGCTGCGCAGCTACTTCACGTGTATCATTTTTTAGGCCTTCCAATAAGTTTGGTGCGACTGTAAGCAGGTCACAGCCGGCAAGGCCAAGCACTTGATCTATACTTCGAAAGCTTGCGCCCATGATTTCAGTTTTGATGCCGTGCTGTTTGTAGTAATGATAAATCTGTTTTACCGACAGTACGCCAGGGTCTTGATCAATTGGATAGCTGTCTACATTTTCAGCTTTTTTATACCAATCTAAAATACGGCCTACAAATGGGGAAATAAGCGTGACATTAGCATCTGCACAGGCTTGAGCTTGGTGTAAGCCAAACAATAGCGTCAGGTTGCAGTGAATGCCTTCGGCTTCTAATATTTTAGCCGCTTGTATACCTTCCCAAGTCGATGCGATTTTAATCAAAATTCGGTCTTGGCCTACACCGTACTGGCTATAAAGCGCCAGCAGCTCTTTGGCTTTAGCAACTGTTGCATCGGTATCATAAGAAAGCGCTGCATCGACTTCAGTTGAAACGCGGCCTTCAATCAGTTTTAAAATTTCAGCGCCAAATTTCACAGTCAAAATATCAATGGTGCGTTCAATCAGCTCATCGCTTACATAGCCTTCTTGTTGGGCTTGCAAATGCGCTTCTTCAATCAGCTGCATATTGTCAGGCTGTGAAGCTGCTGCTGTAATAAGAGATGGGTTGGTTGTTGCATCCAGCGGACGGAATTTTTCAATCGCTGTTAAATCACTGCTGTCTGCAACAATCGTTGTTAAATTTTTTAATTGGTTTAAAGCTGAATGTGTCATTTAAATCTAGTTCTTAAAGTTATTGCCCATCATTTAGTTATATCACAAAGCATACGCGGCTAAAGCGGCAGCGGTTGTTTTTAAGACATTTAAACCGGTTTTTTACGCAGTTTTCGTACATAATCTATTAAAAAACGTGCAGCAGTGCCTTGCAAGCTTTCTCGATTCCATACTAAATCTACAAAATACTCAAACTTTGGCGTGAAGTCAGAAAAGTTTAAAATCTGCAGCTGCTGTTCCAGCAGCGGGTTTTCATTCAGCATTTCTGCAGGCAAAACACCCCAGCCTAGGTTTTGTAAAATGATGGCGCAAGCAGAGTGATGATTATCGGTACGCCAATAATTTTTTGAATATAAAAGCTCAGGCTGAATGCTGCGGTCACGGCTGGCGACCACAATTTGCCTGCTTTGCAGAATTTGCTCAAAACTCAGCTGTGCAAATTGCGCTAATCCATAAGTTTTAGCAGCAACTGGTACAAGGGCTTGCCGTTTCAGCTCAATGAATTGCTCATTGCTTTCCAATTGCTCTCGCTCAAACATGAGTGCAAATTGTGCTGTGCCATTCACCAGCATTTTTTGCGCATCTTCCTGCGGCGCTGTGAAAATATTGATTTGCAAGGATGGAAATTGGGCTTCCAGCGCTGCAATATACTCTGTCCAATGCGTATGCAGCAGTTCAGAAACCACAACAATATTGAGTTCAGATTCGAGTCCTGAGCTGAGTGACCTCGCAAGCTGTTTCCATTGATTCATCTCGATTAAGAGCTGTTCAGCTTTTTCAAATAAAATTTTAGCATGTGCTGTTGGCACAGGTTCACGGCCAATCCGTTCAAATAGCCGCAAATTCAAGTCTATTTCTAAGTTTGCAATAGACATGCTTACGGCGGAAGGGACTTTACCAAGCTGTCTGGCCGCTGCAGAAAATGACCCTGTTTCCATGACTGTTTTAAAAATCATGAGCTGCTCTTGATTAAGATTCATATGCGCACAAAAAAATATAGAAATCTAACCTTTCAATAATATTGAAAGAATCTAACTCGATTAATCAATAATATAAAAATAAAATACATTTTTTACAAATTATAGAGTGTTTCAAAATGACGATTTCCAAGAGAAGGATTATTCATGCGCTAAGCTATGAGATCATCCTATTGGTGATCATTGCTATTGCGTTAAGTTTTATTTTTAAAGTTCCGATGGAGGTCAGCGGTACGCTGGGTATTGCGATGGCGGTTACTTCTGTGATTTGGAACATGATTTTCAATCATTATTTTGAAAAATTTGAAGCAAAAAGAAAGTTAAAAAGAACTTTTAAAGTTCGTATTTTACATGCGATTGGATTTGAAGGCGGCTTAATGCTTGTAACGATTCCAATGGTGGCGTATGCAATGCATATGACGTTATGGCAGGCAATTTTGCTCGATTTCAGTATGACCATGTGTATTTTGGTCTATACCTTTATATTCCAGTGGTGTTATGACCGCATCGAAGCGCACTTGGGTTATCAGCCACAATATCGTTAAATTTCAAATAGAAATAACAAGTAGGCCTGTATTGATAAATACAGGCCTTTTTTGCCATATAAAACAACGGCAGCAACAAAAATAAAAAAAACAGTTACATAAAGTGCATATTAAAAAGAGTAATTATTACATAACTTTTAATTATAAAACGAAGAATGCGTTTTTACTCAACAAAAAAAATATGACTGACAAGGAGTTAGTTTATGAAATTGGTGAAAATAACGTTACCTGCGGTTTTAAGCGTTTTTCTGTATCTGCGGGTTGGATGCATGTGATGCCCCAAGGAAAGGCAAATCCATTTAATATTAATACAGCTGTAGCAAATGGTACTCGGGCTGAAGTTGGCACAATTAGCCCGGAAGGTTTTCTAAAAGCGATTGATCCAAATGCAATTTATAATGAAGGGAGTAATTCTGCGAACCTTAAGGATACTTTAACCGACCTTGTGAATGGCCCTTTGGGAGGATTAATTAAAGATAAAGATGGCAATATCAAGTCAGAGATTGCAGGGATAGCAACAATCAATGGGTTGGATAGCTGGTCAGCTGACGGTACAGGGCTGGAAGCGGAGGATGTTGATACATTAGGCTTAACATTTAACTACCATATTAATGATAATGTTTCTTTGCAAGTGATTGGCGGTATTCCACCTAAGGTGGATATTAAAGGTAAGGGAATGATTACAGCGCCATTATCAGGTCTCGCTGAGCCAGGCGGTTTGGGCGGTTTTTTATTTCCTGACGGTTTGCCATTGGATTATGCGGTTCCAATTACTGATCTTTCATCTTATGGTAAAGCCGCTTCAGCGAGAGCGTGGACGCCAGTATTTCAAGCACAGTATCAATTTGGCAAGTCGGGTGTAAATAAATTTAGGCCTTATGTAGGTGCGGGGATTATGTATGCCTATTTTAATGATATTGAACTCAATAAAGGCATTGAATCAGACTTAATTGCGGCTGGGCATATGATTCAAAATATTAAGGATGATAAAGCTGGTGCGGCATTAGACGGAAAAGAATCATCAGGTAATATGGTGGTAGATGTAGATGCTGATGATGCGATTGCACCCATTGTCACACTTGGTTTTACCTATGATTTCACCCCAAGTTGGTTTACGGTCGCTTCAGTTTCCTATGCGAAGCTAAATAACAAAACGACAATTAATGTTGTTAATGAAACTTCGGGTGAGCAATTAATTCATGCCAGTACTAAAATTGATATTGATCCAATTATTACTTATTTAGGTGTTGGTTACCGTTTCTAAAATATTATTAAATCTAAGAATAAAAAAACCGCTCATTAGAGCGGTTTTTTTATTCTCGCGTCTTATTTTTCAATAATGGCTGTTACGCCTTGACCGCCGGCAGCACAGATCGAAACCAACACACGGCCTGAACCTTTTTGGTTTAATAGTTTTGCAGCAGTCGCGATAATACGGCCGCCAGTTGCAGCAAATGGATGGCCAGCAGCAAGTGAAGAGCCTTTTACGTTTAATTTCGCGCGGTCAATTGAACCTAATGGAGCATCTAAACCTAAACGCTCTTTACAGAATTTAGGATCTTCCCATGCTTTAAGTGTAGACAATACTTGTGATGCAAATGCTTCGTGAATTTCGTAGTAGTCGAAATCTTGAAGTGTAATGCCAGCACGTTCAAGCATACGCGGCACTGCATAAGCAGGCGCCATCAATAAGCCTTCTTTTTTGCCAATGAAATCTACAGCGGCAGTTTCTTGGAACGTTAAGTAAGCTAAAACTTCGTGGCCATTGGCTTTAGCCCATTCTTCAGAAGCCAGAAGTACACAAGAAGCGCCATCTGTTAATGGCGTAGAGTTGCCCGCAGTCATTGTGCGGCCATCACCTTTGCCAAATGCAGGCTTAAGCTTCGCGAGTTTTTCTACTGTTGAATCTGGACGTAAGTTGTTATCGCGTTCTAAACCAAGGAAAGGCGTGATTAAATCATCGAAGAAACCTTCTTCGTATGCTTTTGCCATTTTTTGATGAGAAGCTGCTGCAAGCTCATCTTGCGCTTCACGCGCAATACCCCATTCAAGCGCTGTAATTGCTTGATGGTCACCCATAGAAAGACCTGTACGCGGTTCACCGTTTTTAGGCGCATCCATTAAGTCTTTTACATTAATTTTTGTTAAGGCTTTTAAGCGGTCTTTACCTGTTTTAGCAATGTTCAGTTCAAGCAATGCTTTACGCAGACCATCACCAAATGCGATAGGCGCGTCAGATGTCGTATCTACACCGCCAGCAACACCCACTTCAATTTGACCCAATGCAATTTTGTTTGCAACAAGGAACGCGGCTTGCAAGCCAGTACCGCAAGCTTGCTGAATATCGTAAGCAGGTGTTTCTGGAGCAAGTTCAGTATTTAATACGCACTCGCGAGTCATGTTAAAGTCACGGCTATGTTTTAAAACTGCGCCAGCAACGACTTCACCAAGACGTTGGCCTTGCAGGTTGAAGCGCTCAACCAAGCCATTTAAAGCAGCTGTAAACATGTCTGTGTTAGAAGCTGTGAAAAAAGCGCCATTTGAACGTGCAAACGGAATGCGGTTACCGCCAATGATTGCAACGCGGCGAACTGTATTTTGGCTCATGTGTTTTTCCTGTTGAACAGAAGTTTGAGTTGTTTGTTGTGAAGCTGTAGTTTTAGACGCTGTACTTTTACTGCTGCGCGGCGCTGTTGAGCGTGTGCGGGCAGGTTTAGCGCTTGCTGCTGATTTGGCCGCTGTACTGGTTTTTCGAGCGGGGCGGCTAGATGCAGTTTTTGATGGTTTTGACACATCTGGTTCAGCAGAAGTTTCGACTGCTGGATTTTCTTGAGTAGTCTTGCTCATAAGGCTTTTCCAAGCATGTAAACGTGTTTCTGGAGGCTACATTATCATAAACTCAGCAGCGCTGAATTGACTGGAATGACATTGCAGAATGCATTCAGGTCAAGTCATATCTACATTAACTCAAGTATGATTCAATGGAAACTGATGGATCTATTGAAATATAAGGCCAATAACATCATATTGAAGTTTAAAGGATATCTTCAAAGCCATCAAAAAATTAATTTATTCGAGAGATACAAACATGACTGACCAATACCAAGCATTTGCAAAATCTCCAATTGGTAAATTTGTCATCAAAAATTTAGGACTGCCAGCACCGACTTTCCTAGAGCGTTTTGAATCTGCTTCTCCTGTGGTGAAAGGCGCAATTTTAGTTGGCGCTGCGCCAAACAGCACGTTGGCGGGTTCTATTGCTCAAGTATTGGCAAATGTGCATGCAAATGGTTATGCAGGCAATAATGCTGAATTGCAGCAAGCAGCGGCAAAAGCAGGTTTAAACCTAGGCGCTTTCAATGAAGGCGATAAAGAATCTAAATTTAAGGTTGTTGTTTTTGATGCGTCTGGCATTGAAAATTCAGAGCAGCTGCATGAGTTATATGCATTTTTCAACCCAATTGCACGCCAAGTTCAAGCTTCAGGCCGTGTGGTTGTTGTGGGTACAACACCTGAAACTGCAAAAACTGCAAAACAGGCAATTGCACAGCGCGCGCTTGAAGGTTTTGTAAAATCAGTAGGTAAAGAATTTAAAAAAGGCATTGCGGCTAATCTAGTTTATGTAGATGCAGGCGCTGAAGCGAACCTTGAATCTGCACTTCGTTTCACAATTTCACCGCGATCTGCTTATGTATCAGGTCAAGTGATCCGTGTGTCTAAAGCAGACACAGTAGATATTGACTGGACTAAGCCGCTTGCAGGCAAAACAGCTGTTGTGACAGGTGCGAGCCGCGGTATTGGTGAAGCAATTGCACATGTGCTTTCTCGTGATGGCGCGCATGTGATTTGTCTAGATGTTCCGCAGCAGCAAGCTGACCTTGACCGTGTAGCTGGTGCAATTGGCGGTTCAACGCTTGCTATTGACATTACAGCAGGCGACGCAGGTGAAAAAATTAAAGCTGCGGCAGCTGCGCAAGGCGGTTTAGATATTATTGTGCATAACGCAGGTATTACACGTGACAAAACTTTGGCAAATATGAAGCCTGAGCTTTGGGACTTAGTGATTAACATCAACTTGTCTGCCATTGAACGTGTGAATGACTATTTGTTAGCGAATGACGGTTTTAATGCAAATGGCCGTATTGTATGTGTATCGTCTATTTCAGGTATCGCAGGCAACTTGGGCCAAACCAACTATGCAGCATCTAAAGCGGGTGTAATTGGTGTAGTGAAATTTACTGCGCCTGCACTGACAAATGGTGTGACCATTAATGCTGTTGCTCCGGGCTTCATTGAAACGCAAATGACTGCAGCGATTCCATTTGCAATCCGTGAAGCGGGCCGCCGCATGAACTCGATGAGCCAAGGCGGTTTGCCAGTTGACGTTGCAGAAACGATTGCATTATTTGCTTCAACTGCATCGACAGGCCTGAATGGCAACGTGGTTCGTGTTTGCGGTCAAAGCTTGTTAGGGGCTTAATGTAACCCTCTTGAAATTCCCTCTCCTTAAAGGAGAGGGCTAGGGAGAGGCAAAAAGTTTACTATAAAGGGATATGAGGCTACCCTCATCCCAGCCTTCTCCCAGAGGGAGAAGGGGCTTTTAAAACATTGAAATAAAAATTTCTCAAAGGTTCAGTATGAATACTCGCCATTTTAGTCAACTTCCAAAACCTTATTTGGCTTATCCAAAAGTTATCCAAGGCTTGATTTTCAAAAAACCGAAAGGTGAAAAAGTGCTGCCGCAAGTTGAATATGTGGTGGATTCATTTCAAGTCGATGCAAAACATTTAAAAGCGTATAACGAAGTTTGCGGTTTCAAAAACAATGGCTACATTCCTGCAATCTATTTAGCGGTTCTTTCACAAAGCCTGCAAATGCATATGATGACGACTGAAGCGTTTCCATTTGCAATCTTAGGTTTGGTGCATATTCGCAACCAAGTGAAGCAAACCCGCAAAGTAGGTGTAAATGAACAGCTGAGTTTGTCATGCAAGTTTGGCGAGTTAAAGCCGCATGATAAAGGTGTGCAGTTCGATTTTATTACCACAGCAAAAGTGGGTAATGAGGTTGTTGTTGTTGAGTCACTGACAACCTATTTAGCACGTCAAAAAACAGATGCTAAAGCAGCGGCGAAAACTGCAGAAAG
The DNA here is from genome assembly GCF_003611465.1 of Acinetobacter tianfuensis. GTDB lineage: Bacteria > Pseudomonadota > Gammaproteobacteria > Pseudomonadales > Moraxellaceae > Acinetobacter > Acinetobacter tianfuensis. Next base: position 45,077 of record NZ_RAXV01000019.1, on the reverse strand, counting down.
CAAAACACCAAACTATCAGTTGGCTGCAGAATGGGATGTATCAGAAAACACAGGCCGCCGCTATGCCATGACCTCTGGTGACTTCAACCTCATTCATATTCATGCTGTTACAGCAAAAGCCTTTGGCTTTAAGCAAGCCATTGCACATGGTATGTGGAGTAAAGCGAAAGCACTGGCTAATTTAAGTTTGCCGGATGCTTATGAAGCAGATGTCTGGTTTAAACTGCCAATGTATTTGCCGTCAAAAGTTGAATTTTTAACGGATGTCAGCACGAAAGAAACAGACTTTGTCATTCAGAATACGAAGAACAAAAAGCCGCATGTCACTGGCATAGTAAAAGCAATTTAATGTATAAAAGCCTGAAGCTAGATGTTTCGGGCTTTTTTAATGCTTACGATTCGATTGCAAAAATTTAAAATCATGTGTCATGGAGTTCAGGGATGATGAACCAAGTTAAAGATATTTTGTTTGCAGATCCTAAAAACTATCTCGGCCAAGCAGAAGCAGATTTCCAAGATTTAGCAGCCTTGTTCAGCCGTTTGCAAGATGCGCGCAGTACACAGGGCGGCGCGGCGCTGACGGTTTATTTTCAAGGTCAAAAAGTTGTCGATATTTATACGGGACAAAAGTCCTTAGATGAAAAATGGCAATCGGACACGCTTTCTATTTGTTATTCCACGGGTAAAGGTGTGCTGTCTACATTGGCGCATATTTTAGTCAGTGAAGGCATGCTGGAATACGATGCGCCTATAGCTGGTTACTGGCCTGAATTTGCTCAGAATGGCAAAGCGCAGATGACGCTGAGGCATATCCTGAGTCATCAGAGCGGTTTATACGATATACGCAATAATATAGAACAAGCCAATGAAATGGCCGATTGGCAGCATATGCTGCAGGTGATGGAAAAGGCCGCGCCGCGTTTTACTATTGGGAAAGACATGGCTTATCAGCCCTTAACCTTTGGCTGGCTGGTTGGCGGTGTGTTAGAAAAAGCCACAAAGAGAACTTTGTCCGATTTAATGCAGCAATATTTGGTGCGGCCTTTAGACTTAGATGGCGCTTATTTTGGTGTGCCTGATGCTGAATTGGCGCGTGTTGCAGTGCCGCTGCCAAAAGTTAAAAAATCATCTGCAGCTCATACAGAAAAAAAGCCAGCAGCCCGTAAAGAGTCTCCTTTAGATAAGCTGATTGAACTTAGCGGGCAAAACCCGCAAGATTTTCAAGATGCAATGATTCCGAAGGGAATGAAAAACTTTAGCTTTTTTAGTCCTGAAGGCATGCAAGCGGTGATTCCTGCTGCCAATGGCGCATTCAGCTCAGATAATTTGGCGCGAATATATGCCATGCTGGCCAATAAAGGCAGTTGGCAAGGTCAAACCCTCATTAATACAGATACTTTTGCTGCATTAAGAGCAGTACAAAGCCGTAAGCGTGACCGTATTATGCCGCTGCCTATGCATTGGCGTTTGGGCTATCACCGTGTATTAAGTCTAGGTAAGGCATCCAATGGTTTTGGCCATATTGGCTTCAATGGTTCGGGGGCATGGTGTGATCCAGAGCGGAATTTAAGCTTTGCTTATACGCATAATTTTGCAGCAGGCTCTCTAACAGGAGATTACCGTTTATGGGCCTTAACGCAGGAAACGCTGCGCTGTGCAGATTGGATATTAAAAGGTAAGAAAGGTTGGCTATAGTGTGTTGGCTGCAATTTAACCTTTGATGCGTAACTTTTATCACAGAATATGCTATTTTCCTTTGCCCTTATAACTGCAGGAACATCTGTCATGAATAAGTCCGTGATTATTCCATTGGTTTCATTCACCAGCACAGCAGCTTTAGGTTTACAAGGCTGCGACAGCACGTCGAATGAAACCCAGACAAAAGATCAGCAAGTACACGTTCAAAAGCATGTCGTTCCTGTGTGGGCAGGAAGCTATATGGGCAATACGCCGTGTATGGACTGCAGTGCTTTATGTGAGGACTGTGAGGGCATGTCTGTGAAACTAAGCCTGCATGAAAATATGACCTATACATTAGACCGCGTGAGCAACAGCGGCAATGATTCATCTGTTTTACTTCATGGAAAAATGCAGTTTAAAGCAGGAGATCAAACCCAGCTGGAGCTGCTGAGTGTGCAAAGCCGCAACTTGCTTTTTGTTCACACAGCAGAGCATACACTGGAAATTTTGCAGAATGAAACAGCAAAGCACTATGCTGCTGCAGATCATTTTATACTTGAGCGAAGCTGAAACTTTGTTCATATTGAAGTTGCTGATAAGTTAAAAGATGATTGAGGCTCAAATGCTGAAACCGTATGTAGAGTTCCGTACAGAACTATTTCCGCCGTGCTCTGAAAATACGGATGAATGGGAAGGCGCCGTTTGGGGGGGAACCTTGGCTCAGTATTTGGATGAACAGCTGAAAATGCGCGGTCTTCCAGCTGCTGGAATTCATTCTGAGGACTGGGGCTATGTGATAAATTTTGATGCGCCATTTCACGACAGTATTTGGGTGGGCTGCGGCAAATATGAAGAATATACAGATGGTTATTTGCTGATGATTGAGCCGAAAAGCCCAATCATAAAGAGATGGTTTAAGGCTGATATAGATCTGATAGATCAGCTTACTCGGCTATCTAATGCTTTAAATGAAATTTTAGAACAGAACCCGCAAATTCGTGACATCAAGTGGTGGACTGCTGTTGATTTTGAAAGATAATTTAAAACATCTCTTTAAATATTTATAAACTGTAAACATGATAAAAAAAGAATTCACAATTACTGAGCTGTTTGGTTTGCTGTCTGTTATTGCATTGAGTATTTCGGTACTTTCGAATGCCTTTTTTATTATTCCTTAGATGCAATGTGGGTGATGTCAATTTTGTCACCCACATTTTATGTTACTGAAATTGTTAAGGTGCTCGTTGTACTGAGTATTTTTATCACAATAATTGGAGCTCTCTTAGACGTATATAATTATTTATATAAAAAATATAGAAAATTTCAGCCTAAAAGAAAATTACGTTTTAATTCATTTAATGAGCAAGAGCCGCTTAAACAGCAATTTGAAAAAGCAGCAAAGCGCTATGTTTGGGGGCAATCGGTCTTTGTTATAAGTATTTATATCACCTGCATGACAATTTTATTTAGCTATCAAGTCGTTGGTCTGACTACATATTTGTGGAGTTCGGTATTAATAGGGATTACTTTAAGCATCTTTACCAATGCTGACTTACGTAAAGATAAACAGCTGAAGTATGTTGCAATGATGATTTTGATTGTATTTTCTACATGCTTTTCCGCGCAGTTAAAGCTTAATCATATAGAGAACTCACCTCAGGCGATTTTAAAACATAAAGATCAAAAAACTTGGTATGTATTAGATGCCTTTCAGGACAAACTGGTTTTATTTAGCCAGACTGAGAAGCAATCAGATATTAAAGTTGTAAAATTTGAAGAAGTTGAGAGAATTCGCTCCGAGAAATAAGATCTTCATTCACTCTTAGTCAAAAAAACAGTATCCTTATGCATGTGAAAAGGAGCATACATGTATCAAGTACTTGCGCGAAAATACCGTCCCCGCAATTTTAATGAATTGGTTGGTCAAAACCATGTGTCACGAGCGCTGACCAGTGCTTTAGACCGCGGCCGTCTGCACCATGCCTATTTATTTACTGGGACACGCGGTGTAGGTAAAACCACCATTGCGCGTATTTTGGCAAAGTGTCTGAACTGTGAAACTGGCATTACATCTACGCCATGTGAGGTTTGCGCGACTTGTAAATCCGTTAATGAAGGCCGTTTTATCGACTTGATTGAAATTGATGCTGCATCACGTACAAAAGTCGAAGATACCCGTGAACTTTTAGATAATGTGCCTTATGCGCCTACACAAGGTCGTTTTAAGGTTTATCTGATTGACGAAGTGCATATGCTGTCTACGCATTCATTCAATGCTTTGCTCAAGACATTGGAAGAACCGCCAGAACATGTAAAATTCCTTTTTGCAACCACAGATCCGCAAAAGCTGCCGATTACTGTAATTTCCCGCTGTTTGCAATTTACGCTGCGTCCTTTAGCTGTCGATGAAATTACTGCGCATTTGACTGATGTTTTACAAAAAGAAAGTATCGGCGCAGAGCAAGACGCAATTTGGCAAATTGCAGAGTCTGCGCAAGGTTCACTGCGTGATGCGATGTCTTTAACTGACCAAGCGATCGCTTATGGTCAGGGTGCAATTCAGCATCAAGATGTCAAAGATATGCTGGGGCTGATTGACCGCACAATTATCTATGATTTAATTTTGGCGATTCACCAAAACCAGCAAAGCCGTATCAGTGAGCTGCTGATGCAGTTCCGTCAGCAGGCGCTTGATGTTTCAATGGTTTTGGATCAATTGATTTCAACATTGCATGAGCTGGCTTTACTGCAGTATTTGCCGGATTTAAGTCTGAAATACAGTGCTGAAATTAACCAAAAAATTATGCGTATGTCACAGCTGGTGTCTGCGCAAGATTTGCAGCTGTACTATCAAATTGCCTGCAAAGGCCGTGCAGATTTGCAGCTGGCTGTGACGCAAGAGCAAGGCTTTGAAATGACGGTGCTGCGTTTGCTGGCATTCCGTCCTATGCAGTCCAATGAAATTCAAGCTTCAGCGCCTGTTCAGCAGATTCAAGCCCAGCCTGCGCCAGTTGCTGTGCAGCCAGTTATAGCTCCTGAACCTGTACAGATTCAGCCCGAAGAAGTTACGCCAGCAGCAAGTCCGTCAGTTGAACAAAATTCTGATGCTTTCCTGTCTGATGATTTCGATCATTATGGGGAGGAAGATGATTTCGCAACTCGTTCAGATATGAACGAACCATCGTCAGATGACTTCTTGGATGAACCTGAAGAAGAAGCAGTACAGCCTGTTGCACAGCAAGCTGAAAATGTTGAAAGCGCTGAGGCTGAAGTTGTAGAGCAGAGTTTAAGCCAAGCTCAACAGCAAACTGCTGCACCAGAACAAGCGGATCAGATTATTTTTGATCCTGCTGCTGATGACGTACTCTTTGGATTAGATGACTCTGATGAACCGGCAGCTGCGTCAGAGCCAGATTATGCTTTTGAATCTATTGCGCCTTTAGAACGGATTGAGTCTGCTATTTCAGCTGCACCTGTAAAGTCTGAGGAGGAGGAAGTTGCGGCAGAATCTGCGGGTGAGCTTTTTGATGCGCCGATGACCGTGCTGGAGCAACAGCAGCAGCCAGTTGCTGTTCCAGTTCAAAATCCTGCTGATGCATCATTGATGCCGCAGGATATTTTGAAGCTGAAACAGCAGGATTTGCAGGGTGAATGGACGGTTGATAAATGGGAGTTTTGGTTCCGTAATAGTGAGTTGTCACCAGCAGTGCAGGAACTTGCACAGCACGGCATTATGACGGGTCAAATAGACGGCGAAAGCATTGTCCATATTCCGAAACAATATGAACAGCTGTTGACGCAAACCCAGCATGTATTGGAGCAGGCGTTGCACAGTATTTGGCCTGCGACACGTTTTAATGTGCAATATGGCGAAGTTGAAGGGCAAACGCCTTATGCATTGTTGGGTGAACGTAAGGCGAAAGCATTTAACCGTGCTTCTGAACTCTTGCATAATGAACCGATAGTAAAATCATTAATGGCTGTATTTGACGGTGAGCTGCAAAATATTCAGCTGAAGTAATTCAGAAGACTGAATGTTGCAGTTTGGTTGTTATTATTCAGCCCGCAGTATCATAAATGGCTCAAGAGCATCCCGCATTTCTACAGGAATAAGGGTGCTTTTTTTATGGCTGCGGTCTACAAATACATGTACAAAATGCCCCTGAGCAGATGCATTATCCTGTCCTTGTTTAAAGATTGCCAGATCATAAGTCACTGATGAATTGCCAATTTTGCTAATTGCGACGCCAACTTCAATAATTTCAGGATAAGTCAGTTCTTGCATAAAGCTGCAGGCAGAACTGACCACGAGGCCAATAATAGGTGATTGATGAATATCAAAGTCTGCTTTTTGTATAAGTAAGGCATTGGCAGCTGTGTCAAAATAGCTGTAATAAGTCACATTGTTAACGTGACCATAAATATCATTGTCTGCCCAGCGGGTTTGAATGGGGAAAATAAAGCGGTATTGCTGGCGTAATTTTGCAGTTTGTTTCATCTTCGGTTCATTATTATATTGCTTGCATTGTTTTACTGAGTTTATGATTGAAATTCAAGCTCATAAAGTCAATTTCTATGATGAATATCGCCAATTAAGTTTTTAATCTTCAATGGATTGGCAGTGAGTCATAGCAGAAGCATCGATTTAACATCATCAATCTAAGAAAATAAAATGCCAGTCAATTTCTTAATAAACCGGCATTCAAATTAAAATCTATTTTTCTGCGCTGCGGCGGCTAGGGTGAGCTGTTCACTGGGTTGATAGCGTGTATTGGCTTAAGCATAAATAGCGTTATAGATTTGCAGCGCATCATGCTGCTGCAGTACGCGAGGGTTGTTTTGCAGTAACCGTGTTTGCAGCATGGCATCATCTGCCAGCTCATCTAACATTTGCCGCGGGACATTGAGCTGCTGCAGTTTAAGTGTAAGGCCGCTTTGATCTAAATGGTTCTGCATATGGTCAATAAATAAGTCACATAAACCTGAGGTGCAGCCTGTGCTGTAGGGGTCAAGCCATTGCATTAGCTCCGCATAATGAGCTTTTGCTTCAGGCGCATTAAACTTTAGAACTTCAATTAGAACTAAGGCATTGGTGTGGCCATGTGATAGATGAAAATGGCCGCCCAACGGATAAGCCAATGCATGAACAGCGCCCACAGGAGCATTGGCAAAGGCTTGGCCTGCAAGCATGGAGCCCACCAGCATGTTCTGCCTTGCTTCTAGATTTTGTCCATCCATCAAAACCAGCGGCAAGTTTTTATTCAGCAGGCGCAGTGCTTGTTTCGCCAGCATATCTGCATAGGGGTTTTTCTTAATTTTAGATGTATAAGCTTCTATAGCATGAACCATGGCATCTATACCTGTAGCTGCTGTAATCTCAGCAGGCAAATTCTGTGTAAATGAAGCATCTAAAATAGCGGCATCTGCATACAGCACAGGAGAGACGATTCCAGTTTTTACAGTTTCACCTGTAGTAACTATAGAGATAGGGGTAACTTCAGAGCCTGTGCCTGCTGTGGTTGGTACTAAAATTAAAGGTAAGCGCGGCTTTTTGGCATTGCCTACGCCGTATAAGTCTTGTAAGGTTTGTGTTTGCTGAGGGTGCGCCAATATCGCAATAACTTTTGCGACATCTAAAGAACTGCCGCCGCCAAAACCAAGGACTAGATCAGCATGATTTGATTTTGCAAATGCAACCGCATCCAGCACAATATGTTCAGCGGGATCTGCTTGAACATTTGAATAGATTACATAGTCTTGTTTTGCGTTTTCAAGTATTTCTAAAATAGGCAAATGCTGCTGGCGCTGAATCATGCCGGGGTCAGTGACCAGCAATACTCGCTTAGGGCTGAAGTCACGCAGCAAGCTCTTCAGTTCCTGAATTGAACCAATACCAGAAATAATATTGCTGACAGTTTGAAACTGAAATTGACTCATCGCTTTATCCTTATTTTTTTATACTTAAATGAACATTATTCTTGAGTGTTGATATAGGATTCATCCTGTAAATAACTTAACATAAGATGCTTGAAATAAAAGTAACATTGAGGTTGTTATGTCATCCAAAACGCCATATCAGGTGTTATGTGTTTGCTTGGGCAATATTTGCCGGTCTCCGACAGCAGAAGCTGTACTCAGACACTTATGTGATGCAGAAAACTTAAATGTAATGATCGATTCTGCTGGGACCAGTAATTATCATCCAGGCAAAGCCCCAGACAGCCGCAGTCAGCAGCATGCTAAAAAGCGCGGCTATGATTTATCCGCGTTGCGCGCGCGTCAGCTGCAAACACAAGACTTCAAAAAATTTGATTTAATTTTGGCTATGGATTATGAAAATCTGGACAATATTCAGCATTTGATGCACCGCGCTCAGCAAGAGTTTGGCGCAGCTGCTTTACGTGCAGAAGTTGCCTTAATGAGCCAGCATGACTGCAATTTTCCAGAGCAGGAAGTGCCAGATCCATATTATGGCGGCAGTGAAGGCTTTGAGCATGTATTGGATCAATGTGAATCCAGCAGCCGTGCGTGGGTTGAAATCATAAAAATGAAATTGGAAGCAAAGGTTTAAGCGGTCATATGCAAATTCAAAATCAAATCCAGCTCAAAACATTTAATACGCTAAATCTAAATGCTGTTGCATCTCACTACACAAAGATTCATTCTGAAACAGATTTGCTGGAAGCATTAAATTATGCTGAAACCAATCAGCTCAATATTTTAATACTTTCTGGCGGCAGCAATATGCTTTTGCCGCAGCAGATTCATGCGCTGGTTCTGCATATGCACATTATGGGGGTTGAAACCCTTGCAGAAGATGAACACAGCCGCACAATTCGGGTGGGCGCTGGTCAGGTTTGGCATGATTTTGTACTGTGGACAACGGCTCAAAAAATATATGGCTTGCAGAATCTGGCCTTAATTCCAGGCTTAGTGGGCGCATCGCCTGTACAGAATATTGGAGCATATGGCGTTGAGGCAGGCGAATTTATTGAGTCTGTTCACGTCTATGACCGCTATGAAAAACAGTTTAAAGAAATTTTGGCGCAAGATTGCGATTTTGCTTACCGCCACAGTATTTTTAAAGATGATCCGAACCGTTTTATTATTTGCAGTGTGACATTTAAGCTGTTGAAGAACCCTGCGTTAAAGCTGCAGTATGGTGATTTAAAAGCAGCTGTTGGTGATGAGCAAACACCTGAAAACCTGCAGACGCAAGTGATTCATATTCGTCAGTCTAAGCTTCCGGACCCGAAAGAATATCCAAATGCAGGCAGTTTTTTCAAAAATCCTGTTGTTTCTGAAAAAGTTTATGTTTCTATAGCTAAAGACTTTCCAAATTTGCCGCATTATCCTCAGGCAAATGGCGATGTAAAAATTGCTGCTGGCTGGCTGATTGATCAGTCAGGCTGGAAAGGAAAAAAACTAGGCGCGGTGGGTATGTTCCATAAGCAAGCGCTGGTTTTGGTGAATTATGCCGATGCAGCTTTACAGGATGTGCGCGCAGCTTATCGAGCTGTGCAGCAGGATGTGAAAGCTAAATTTGGCATTGCTTTAGAGCCTGAACCAGTGCTGTTTGATGAGCAAGGCCTTATCCGCTCACATCAGGATTAAAAAATAATGCGTAAAACGCCTTGGATTGTTCGAATTGTGCAAATCGCAGCATTGATGTTTGCATTTTTTGGCTGTCTGACAGTTTTTATTTATACGCCTTTTTATTCTCAAATGATTGTGAAAGCGCTGAACTACTTCGTGCCTGTAGAGGTTAATGAAGTTGCAGCGCAAAGCCAAAAAATGGCTTCTTTAAGCGATCAGGACAGTTATGAGCCGGGGTCAGATTTATGGATTGCGCGTCAGGCCTATTTAAAGGTCATGGAAGAGGCGCTGCAAAATAAAGAAACTGCCGATTTGGCCCTGATTCAGGCGCGCTACAAGGCTTTGCAACAGCTGATCGATGAAGCGCATCAAAAGGAAGAAGATGAGCAGGAGAAGCCAAAAGTGCCGCTCTTGGTCAATGCGGAGTCTGAAACAGAGGCAAGCAGCGCGTCTGAGGTTCAGGCACAGCATATTTTCGACATTACGACGCATTTGGATAAAGAACAAATGCAGAAATATGTCACCTTCCTAAAAACGCATGAAATTGAACTGGCTGCTTCTGAGCCGGTGAATGATGAAACCATTGAAGATATTGCACTGATCAAAGATCAAAATAAGCCTGCTGTGCAGCATGCAGATCCGTATGCCATCGTTGTTCTTGGCGGCGGTTTAACTTTGGATAAAAACCGCAAAGATATTATTGTGAATGAATACACACGTCTGCGCTTGGAAACAACGCTGGAAGTAAAGAAAAAATACAATTTGCCTATTGTGCTGAGCGGTGTAGAAGCGCCGTATATGCAGCGCTGGCTGAAAGAGCATGATGTGGATGCCAAACTGCTGGAAGACCGCAGTATGAATACGTGTGAAAATACACGTTTCAGTTCATTGCTGCTGCAGAAAAAAGGCGGTGCGCCAACAGTGATCTTAATTACGGACCGCTATCATATGCCTAGAACTCGCCGTTTATTTGCGTTGAACGGGATTGAAACAGTGCCGCTGGAAGCGCCAATGCCAAGTCAGCTGACTGCATGGCAGCCAAGTGAAAAAAACTATGACCATAGCCGCCGCGCCAATTATGAAATGCTGGCCGCCATGCGTGATATGTGGGTAGGTACAGAATGCAGGGAGGTGCCTTAAATGTCTGATATTCCATTTTTAAATCCTGCAGTACTAAAGCAACTGGATTTACCGGTTCCTGACCGCAGCACGACGCCGCTGCAGCTGGAAAAGCTGAATTTGAACCGTCCTTATGCACCGAGTTTAGAACTGCAGTCTTACCGCCGTCTATATGCTTTAGACGCGCTGGATTGTGAGCACTGGCAAGGCTATGTTGAAATGCCGCTATTTAAATTGCACGTACAGGTTTTTCAGCCCAAGCTGACTGAAGGTCAAAAAGTTAAAGGTACCGTCTTTTTACTGCATGGTTATTTGGAGCATAGCGGTATTTATCAGCCGATTATCCGTGAAATTATCGATCAAGGCTTCAGTGTTCTGACCTATGATTTACCAGGGCATGGCTTAAGTAATGGTTCACCTGCAAGTATCCAAAACTTTGATCATTATCAGCAGGTATTGGAAGCGGTGCATAAGTATGTAAAACATGCAGCGCAGCTGCCGCAGCCGTGGCTGGGCATTGGGCAAAGTACAGGCGGCGCAATTTGGATGCATCATTTGTTGGCATTTGCGCAGCGCCGTGAAAATCCGTATGTAGACCGTGTACTGCTGCTGTCGCCGCTCATTCGTCCTGCAAAAACTGCGTGGTGGCATAATTCGGTTGGTTTGGGCATTATTCGCCGTATTAAGCGGGAAGTGCCGCGCCATTTCCGCCGCAATAACCATAATCCAGAGTTCTTGCGCTTTGTGCGTTTAAAAGATCCGCTGCAGCCGCGCATGATGGGTATGGATTGGATTTTAGCCATGTCCAAATGGATGCAGGAAATGGAGCAGCGGCCAGCTTGCCGTATTCCAGTTTGGCTGGCGCAGGGCGCTCAAGACCAAACAGTCGATTGGCGTTACAATATTGAGTTTATCCGCCGTAAATTCCGTTTACAGACTTTGTTAATGCTGGAGGAGGGTTCGCATCAGCTCATTAATGAACGTGCAGATATACGTGCGGCATTAACAGGTTTAATTCCTGCATTTTTGCATGCGCAAAGCGGTAAGGCATATTATTGATTTGGCCTGCTGGTTTGGTGTAATCCAGCGTGATGCAATAAAAAAGAGCTTTCATTAGAAAGCTCTTTTTCATGTCGATATGGACTTATTTGAGGAAACGCTGATAACCTAAGTTATTGGTGATTTCAGCATATGGATAAGTAATGCTTTCCAATGTTTCAACTAAACCGTCTGGGTTTTGTTTGGCATCTGTTGCTTCCATACCGACTAATACACGGCCTTCCGCTGCACCGTGGTTACGGTAGTGGAACAGGGTGATATTGTGTGTCGGGCCAAGACGCTCTAAGAAAGTTAATAATGCGCCCGGACGCTCAGGAAATTCCACGCGGAATAGGCGTTCATTTTCAATATCTGCATGGCCGCCAATTAAATAACGGATATGCAGTTTTGCCACTTCATCATCAGACAAATCATCGACATCATATTGTACTTTCAGTGTTTCAAAAATGTCATGACGTTCTTTATCACCGCCTTTTAAACTAATCCCGACAAAGACTTGTGCAGCACTGGCATGACTGGCACGGTAGTTAAATTCAGTGATATTTCGGCCTTGTAACGCACGGCAGAAGTTTAGGAATGAGCCTTTTTCTTCTGGGATGGTCACTGCAAAAATGGCTTCTTTACGTTCACCGAGTTCTGTACGTTCTGCAATATAGCGCAGGCGGTCGAAGTTCATATTGGCGCCGCAAACAATCGACACTATATTTTTGCCTTCTAGGCCATGCTCAGCCACATATTTTTTAATGCCTGCCAAAGCCATTGCGCCAGATGGCTCTACAATGCTACGGCATTCATCAAAGGTATCTTTAATTGCTGCGCAGATTTCGTCTGTATTGACCAGTACAACTTCGCGTTCAACGATTGGACCAGAATTATCCGATTTTTGCAGTTGAATCACTTCAAATGGTTTTTCACCAATTTGAGCCACAGCTGTACCGTCTGCAAATAAGCCTACAGAGGGAAGAATGACACGCTCACCAGCTTCAAATGCGGCTTTTAAACAGGCAGATTCATCATATTCCACAGGAATAACTTTGACATGCGGAGCAACATCACCGAGGTAAGCTGCGATACCTCCAATTAAGCCGCCGCCGCCAACAGCAACAAAAACATAATCAACATCACGCCATTGACGTAAAATTTCGTTGGCAATGGTACCTTGGCCTGCCATCACCAGCTCGTCGTCATAAGGCGGAATGAATGACATGCCGTCTTCCTTCGCACGCTGAATAGCATATTTATTGGCAACATCAAATGAGTCGCCATGCAAGACCACTTCACCGCCTAAGCGTTTGACCGCTTGAACTTTAATATCGGGAGTCGTTTTAGGCATGACAATAATGGCGCGGATACCCAACTTTTTACCAGACAGCGCCACGCCTTGCGCATGGTTGCCTGCAGAAGCCGTAATAACGCCACGTTCCAACTGAGATTTCGGTAATTGACTAATACGGTTATAGGCGCCGCGCAGCTTAAAGGAAAAGACAGGTTGCAAGTCTTCACGTTTAAAGCGAATGTTGTTATTTAGTTTTTCACTAATTCGTGGCGCTGCTTCGAGTGGAGTTTCGATTGCAACGTCATAGACCGTTGCCTGTAATATTTGTCGAACCAAACGAGACAGCATGTTAATTTTCCATCTAACAGTTTAAAATAGGTGTTCATTGTAACAAACACCTGTACATTTGGGCTGTAAAATCAGCAGCAAATGTCAAAAAATAGTTGAGCCAAGTTATGAGTCTGTATGCTACCCAAGATGAAAAGAAACAAGCTGCCGCAAAAGCTGCATTAAAGCATTTGCCAAAGGGCGGTATTTTGGGTGTTGGTACAGGAAGTACTGTGAACTTCCTCATTGAATTATTGCCAGAACTTCAATTGGAAGCAGCTGTTGCAAGCTCGGAAGCAACAGCACAGCGTCTAAAGAAATTAGGCATTGAAGTGGTTGATATGAACCACGTTGGCGGTTTAGATGCCTATGTAGATGGCGCAGATGAAATTGACCGTCACATGCATATGATTAAAGGCGGCGGCGCGGCGCTTACACGTGAAAAAATTGTTGCCTCTATTGCGAAAAAATTCGTCTGTATCGTAGATGATTCAAAATGGGTTGACCAATTGGGCCGTGATTTTCCGCTTCCTGTTGAAGTAATTCCAATGGCGCGTTCTGCTGTGGCGCGTAAAATCGTCTCTTTAGGCGGTGATCCGGTTTACCGTGAAGGTGTAGTAACGGATAACGGCAACGTAATTTTGGATGTGCATAACTTAAATATTTTAAATGCTTTAGAGCTTGAAAAGACTTTGAATGACATTCCGGGTGTTGTGTGTAACGGTATCTTTGCATTAAACAAAGCAGATATTGCAGTTGTTGCAACCGATAACGGTATTGAAGAACGTACAGCGGTTTAGTTTCTTGATTTAATACAGTTCTATCAAAAGTTTAAGTGAAACTGAATTGAATTTATATTGAAAGTTCCTTCTCCCTCTGGGATGAGTAGCGAAGCTACGCAAGAGGATGAGGGAATTAATCAACCTCTCCCTCTTGCGAAACCATGTTTCTCATCCTGAAAGGAGAGGGAACTACAAATTTCATAATAAAATTATAGAATAAATGACCCCAAACCTTCCTGAAATTCAAATTACTCGAAAATTACGCGCAACACGCCTCAGACTGCGTGTAGAGCCAACTCAAATTAAATTAACGGTTCCTCAGTTTTGTACACAGCGCCAAGTTCAAGATTTTCTAAAACAATCAGAACAATGGATGATTGATACGTGGCAGAAGCAGCAGGCTGCAGTGGGGCAGATCGCCCGAAGTTTGCCTACGGAGCTGAAGATTTTTAATTTAAAGCAGCCTTTAAGGGTTATTTATAAAACCCAAAAAAATTCATTCATTTTAGATGAGCAAAATCACCAACTTTTCATTAGTGATAGACAGCCTGAAAGCTACTTAAAGGCTTTTGTAATTGCCTATGCAAAAGCGCATTTACCTGTGTATTTGGAGCAATTAAGTCTTGAAATTGGCTTGCCGTTTGGTGAATGTGCTATTCGACAGCCGAAAACCCGCTGGGGCAGTTGTTCTGCTAAACACGACATTATGCTGAACAGCGGATTGGTACTTTTTTCGCAGGAAATCACACGCTATGTTGCAGTCCACGAATTGGCGCATACTAAATACTTTGATCATAGTCTGAATTTTTGGGAGGAGGTGGAGAAGCATGATTCAAACTATAAAAATCATCGGAAAACTTTAAAAAGTGGTGTGATGCCGTGGTGGTGGTGCTAGTATATTTTTCATAAAACCTAAACTTATTGGGTGTATGGTTATGAAAAATAAAAAAATTCTGGGATTAATTTTACTTGCGTGTTCAGCCCCGATTTTTGCAGATAATTTTCAAGATCGGGAAAGCTGGCGAAAAAAACCTGAAGTCATGATGGTTGATGATATTGATCTTAAAACAGATGAGCTGATTGAGCAGGGCTATGTTCCTGTGATGAGTGAAACATTTAAAAGTGTATCTACAAATAGGGGCTACAGCGATAGCATGTGGGACCTGAAAAATAAAGGAAATCAATTGGGGGCACAAATTGTTATTTTCAGTAATGCGCCTGTAGAGAATGGATATTATTATAGATATAGAAATTCAAAGCCAGATTCATATCCATTTTTAATTGGTGATAATCAAAAAAGTGATTTAAATAGTTATCCTGTTGGAACTATTGAGGCAGTTCCTCATCGTCTTGCGAACAGGACAGAATATTCCTCACGATATTTTTATAAATATAATTCAGTAACAGGAATTTATCCCAGCATATTGTCTTCTAAGGATAAAATTAATAATGGCCTTCAGGGCGGCGTGATTGTAAAAAAAGTTCAAGCTGACTCTCCAGCCAAAGGTGTTATTTTTCCGCAGGATATTATTATAAAAGTGAATGATGATAATATTAATGATGTCAGTGCATTTGTTGAAAGTTCAAATTATTTAAGAGGAAATACGGTAAAGTTTGAAATTCTGAGAAAAGGACAGAAGATGCCCATAGAAGTAAGTATGAAACAGTGATATTAGATATCTTTCATCAATCAAAAAATGGCCAGCCTTTTGATTAATATTTGTGATCTGATTTTCTTGGTATTCGTACATAATTTTTAGACGAAATACATCGATTCAAAGAAGCTTTCTGAAACACAGTTTAAGCGATATACGAGCATCTCATGGACAACATTTTATTTAATGGTTGAGCAATTGCAGAAGCATGTTCCAGCTAAGGCAGACCACACAAGTTAAGTGTGGAAGATCAGGTTTTGTTCTGTCTAAGCGATTGGCGGGAATACTGGACTTTATTCACATCGCAATGAATTACGGGGAGCAGAGCCAACAGCCTCAGGAATTTCGTTATGTTGAAGAGATTGTCTGATTCAGTCCAATCTGTTTAATTTAACGAAGAGTTTGCCTGAAGGTGAAGGCATAGGCTGGAATGTGGTGATCGTGGATGCCGCAAAAATTCCAATTCAAAGGCCTAAAAAGCAGAAGAAAAGCTATAGTGGCAAGAAAAAGACGCATACTTTCAGAGTACAGGCCATCATTCATTATAAAACTCAGCAAACTCTGAATTTATGCGCTGATCGGGGTTCGGTGCATGATTTCGAGCTATTCAAACGCAATTTAAGGCAGACTCCTTTAGGGGCTTTTATCCTTGCAGATAAAGGCTAGCTGGGAATTTATGCTGTGTATCCTAATAGCCTATTGCCGTTAAAAGACACTGTAAATTGTATCCTGAATTCAAAATCTATAATCAGGCAATCAACAAAAGAAGAATCGGAATTGAGCATGTATTTGACCGCCTGAAAACCTTTAAAATTCTTGCGGAACGTTATCGAAATAGAGGTAAACGGCCGAGTTTAATTTAATTGCGGGAATCGATGACTTGGAGTTGAGTTAAAAATGATTTATGAAAGAGGTGTATTGTATTTATTTTTGTATTTTCTTTTTAATTAATAGCATAAGTTGAATTTAGAGTTTTTACTTTATTAATTTAAGTTTTTTTTGCTTTAAATATAGGCAATTTATTTTTAATACTGATAGTTGAGTCACATTTTTATATTATTTTGTGAGTTTTTTGTGTATTATGTGCTTCGATTAAGGCTGAGTATATTTTGAACGAATTGTTGTTTGAAAAAAATGAGCCCTCACATTTTATTTAAATACGAGTGTGTTTTAAATAATTGCTTTTATATATTTTAAAACATGCTTCTGGCTTTGTTTTCTCCTTCTCCCTCTGCGTTAATAATAGACGCTTAAAGCATTTATATGGTTATTCATGATCGTAGCAGTCGTGCTACACGGTTTTATATTTCTGTTCGCGTAAAATTTGTTATAGCTTTCATTGGGGCTTGTCTTTGGACATGGTTCTCTTTATGGATGGCCGAAAATTGGATTCGAGATTTAAGTCAATTGATCGGCTCCGTCGCGGCGATATTTTTTATTTACGGCATTGCAATTATTCCTGGATTTATGAACTCCTTTGCCGCATTGAGTTTGGTGATGGATAAAAGGCCTAAACGCAAAGCCCTAGATATCTATCCAAATATTACAATTCTCATTGCTGCATATAATGAAGAGTCTTCTATTTTAGATACGCTCAAAAGTGTGGACCAACAGAATTATCCTGGCGGCTTGCAAGTTATTGTGATTAATGACGGATCTAAAGATCACACTGCGCAGCTGGTAAAACAGGCTGAAGCTCAGTATCCATGGCTAACCTTACTAGATTTAAAGCAAAATGCGGGTAAAGCCCATGCCTTAAATGAAGGGTTGAAATTGGCCAAGTATGACTTGGTGCTAACATTGGATGCGGACTCCTATTTATATAATATTGCGCTGCAATGTATTGTCGAACGTTATGTTTCTGATCCGCCAAATACACGAGCGGTTGCAGGTAAAATTTTGGTTCGAAATTCACGTCAAAACTTACTTACGAAAACGCAAGAGTGGGATTATTTTTTAGGAATCGCTGCGACAAAGCGTTTACAGCCTTTATATCAAGGGACTTTGGTTGCTCAAGGTGCATTCTCAATTTATGACCGTAATGCGCTTGTTGAAGTCGGCGGCTGGCCTGAGTGTGTAGGGGAAGATATTGTACTCACTTGGGCATTACTCAGAGCAGGTTACCGTGTCGGCCATTCGGAGGATGCATGTGTCTTTACCAATGCGCCCTCTGAACTAAATGTGTTTGTGAAACAGCGTCAGCGGTGGGCTCGCGGCATGATGGAAGCTTTTATTAAGCATCCAGGAGTCGTGATTAAGCCGCGATTATCTACCTTCTTTATTCATTGGAATATGCTGTTTCCATGGTTAGACATAGCTTTTACCTTTGGTTTTATTCCGGGCATTATTTTGGCATGTTTTGGTCATTTTTGGATTGTAGGCCCAATGACTTTGGCACTCTTGCCTATGGCATTTTTATTGGGTTTTCTCAATTACAGTATTGAGAAGCGTATGTTTAAAGCCATGGACCTTAAAATACGTAAAAATCTAACAGGTTTTTTTGTATATGTTTTGGCTTATAGTTTCTTGCTGCAGCCTGCAAGTATTTTAGGCTATTTAGATGAAATTTTGAAAACACGTAAAAAATGGGGTACTAAATGAAATCGAGCAACGTCAATTTTGGTTTCTCATTGTGTTTTGTGTGTGTGCTTTCTGCCTATGCGCAGGCAGATGAGTTGCCAGCAAAGCAGCCGTCAGACTGGGCAGCTGGTACAGAATTTTTCATTAGCCGTGATAGTGAAGGCTTCGAAACAAAAAAACTATCAGCAGAAATTTTTCCTCAATATGACAACGCAAATGATTATTTGGGGGCGCGTTTCAGTGCTTATAATTATAAAATTGATGATTGGCAGAGTGATGCCTATAAGGTATCGCTGATTGCTAAAAATGTTGAAGCTGCAACGGCAAATGGCTGGACGTTGGAAGCTGGGATATTTGAACAAAATGATCATACTTTAGCGGCCTTTGATGGAAGCTATCGTCAACCTTTAAGCAAAAGTACTGCTATAGAAGTATTTGCTAATCGAGACTGGGTCGAAACTCGGCCCGCTTTAGAGCAGGGTATTCATTTTACATACTTGGGCGGCGCTGTTGATCAGCAAATAGGGCCGCATGTTACAGTCGTCGGTTTGGCAGCCGCGCAGCTGTTTTCAGATGATAACCGCCGTGATCATGGCCGCTTAAAATTGATTTATCAGCCATCGCTGGAGAGAGGTTTAACGTTGCAGGCGCGATATCGTATGTATCGAAGTGATGCTGATGATGTTGCTGGCTTGTATTTTAACCCTAAGGATTATGAAGAGAGTATGCTCGCTATCGGTTGGCGTAAAAGATTTAGTGGCTGGACCGCAGGGCTGACAGCAGGTTATGGCCGTGAAAAAGTAGCCGATGTGCCGAGTCAATCGACAAAACTGCTGGAACTGAATATACAGAGTCCGATCCATCAAAACCAATTTATACGCTTGAATGCCGGTTATAGTAATAGTGCTTCATATTATGGCGCTGACTATAGCTATCGATATTTGATGGGCGAATGGGTGCTTAAGTTTTAACGAAGCTAAAAGCAGTGTTAGTTTTACCTTGGCTTTTAAGCCAAGGTAAAATGATAAAATTCAGCCAATAGCTCGGCAAAACAGTTTAGAAAGCCATAACTTCCTGTCATACTACGCAGTCATCAAATGGATACTTTGAATAGAGGTAATGAGCGTGATTTCAGTAGGTATTGTCGGCGGTACAGGTTATACAGGTGTTGAATTACTGCGTATTTTACTGCGACACCCAAATGCGGAAGTGAAAGTATTAACTTCGCGTACTGAAAATGGACGCCGTGTAGATGATATGTTCCCAAGCCTGCGCGGACATACAGACCTTTGCTATTCAGACCTAAATATAGATGAATTAAAACAATGTGATGTTGTATTCTTTGCCACACCGCATGGTGTTGCAATGAAACACGCAGAAGAATTGGTTGCTGCAAATACAAAAGTGATTGATTTGGCGGCAGATTTCCGTTTACAAGACCTTGAACAGTTTGAAAAATGGTATGGCATGCAGCATGCATGTCCTGAAATTTTAAAAGATTCAGTTTATGGTTTATCCGAATTAAACCGTGACAAAATTCAACAAGCTGCAGTGATTGGCAACCCAGGCTGTTACCCGACAACTGTACAGCTGGGTTTGGCGCCAGTTTTAAAAGCTGACGCATTAGTGAAACCTGAAAGCATTATCATTGATGCAAAATCAGGTGTTTCAGGTGCTGGCCGTAAAGCAAGCCTTGGCATGATTTATTCTGAAAATGCAGACAACTTTAAAGCTTATGGTGTTGCAGGCCATCGCCATCATCCTGAAATTGTAGAAGCGCTTGAAAATATTTCAGGTCAAAAAGGTGTGTTTAACGAAATCTTATTCGTTCCGCACTTAGTGCCGATGATTCGCGGTATGCTCAGCACGATTTATATCGATTTAACTGATGCAGGCGCAGAAGCGGATTTACAGTCGCTTTATGAGCAATTCTATGCAAATGAAACTTTTGTAGATGTTATGCCTGCAGGCAGCTCACCGGAAACACGTTCTGTGCGCGGCGCAAATCAATTACGCATTGCTTTGTACAAGCCTCAGCCTAAAAAACTGGTGATTCTTGCAGCACAAGACAACTTAGTAAAAGGTGCTGCAGGCCAAGCTGTGCAAAATATGAACTTGATGTTCAGTTTTGCCGAAGATGCTGGTTTGCAAGGCATCGGTTTATTACCATAAGAAACGTATTAGAGCTTCACACACATTTAGATTTCGATTTAAATGTGTGTCTTGAATAAATCAAATAAGAGATGGCGATGCCGAATTCAGACTCAAATATCACGTCAGACAGCAAAAAAACGTTTTTACAAACCAATATGTCTTTGGCGATTGGCGCTGCGGTTATTGCGGTCAGCAGCGGTTTGCTGGGCTATTCTGTCGGTCATCGGCAAGGGCTGACAGTGGTCGGCTATGATGCTGATGCTGAACAGCTGGTAGAAGTTGTGCAAAAGCAAAAAACTGAATTGGCAGCGATGCATAAATCGCTGAACACAGCCGTGCAAGAGCGTGATGTGGCGGTCAGCAACTCAAATGACCTGTATTTGGCTGTAAATAAAGCGCGTGATGAACAAGAACAGTCTGAAAATTTAGGTGTGCTGTACCGAGAAGTGCTGCGTCAGCGCGGCGGTATAGCATTGGCGGTACAGCATTTAGCAATTAAACCGCTGCCTGATAATGCCTTTGAATACCAGCTGGATTTAATGCAAGTTAATCCTGGAAAGCGCAATGCGTCTGGTACGGTTGAAATGCGTTTAATCCAAGGTACTGAAGTCATGACTGTGCCGATGGATGATAAAAACTTCAATTTTGAAAACAATGAGCGTTTAACAGGCCGCTGGACAATGCCAAAAGGCTTTACGCCTAACTTTATTGAAGTTCGTTTAAATGGGCCTGCGACGCCAGTTGTCCGCAGATTCAGCTGGTCTAAAGGACAGCCTGTAGAAAATCAATCCGCATTTCTTTCAGAAATTCCACAAGCTGAAGCAAATGCAAATTAAACTGTGAAAACAAACTATATGCGAAGCAATAAACCTCAAATCAGTCTCTCAAGTATTAAAGACTCTTTTCATCAAACTGGGTTGGTTGACTGGCATATCAGCCCGCGTCTAAGCGGTGATGAATCTCATGAGGAAGGCGGTTCGGATGCCGCAGTGATGACTGCTCCGCCTCAATTCAAGCGTCCGCCTATGTATGCTGTCGTTTTAATGAACGATGACTACACGCCAATGGACTTTGTTATTGAAATTTTACAACAATACTTTGCAATGAATCTTGACCAAGCTACTCAAGTAATGCTAACTGTACATTATGAAGGAAAGGGTGTTGCAGGTGTTTACCCGCGGGACATCGCGGAGACAAAAGCGAACCAAGTCAATAATTATGCTCGGTCACAAGGTCATCCATTGCTTTGTCAGATTGAGCCAAAAGATTAAGGGGATTACATGCTCAGTCGTCAATTAGAAGTATCATTACGTTTGGCTGTCAGCATGGCTCGTCAAAAGAGACATGAGTTTCTGACGGTAGAACATTTATTATTGGCTTTACTCGATAACGACTCTGCTGTGAATGCGCTCAAAGCTTGCGGTGCAGACATCATTGTGCTTCGTAAAGAGTTAGAAGAATACGTTGAACAGCATACACCTAAGTTGGGTGAAAACAACGACCAAGCGCCGCATCCAACAGAAAGTTTCGACCGAATTTTACAGCGCGCAATTTTTCATGTGCAGTCGAGCGGCGGTGACCGTACTGTTGAAGGGGCAGATATTTTAGTTGCAATGTACTCTGAGCGTGACTCGTTCGCTGTATATTTGCTGAAACGTCATCAAATTAACCGTTTAACACTGACTCAGTATCTTTCACACGGTACGCGTAAAGATGATGCGCAGCCAGAAGAAGAAATAGAAGAGCTGGATGGTGAAGCATCATCATCTGCAAATGCTGGCCCTTTAGAGCTTTATACGACTAACCTGAATGTTGAGGCGCAAAAAGGAAAAACAGATCCGCTGATTGGCCGTGAAAAAGAAATTGAGCGCACTGCACAAATTCTTTGCCGCCGCCGTAAAAATAACCCGCTTTTGGTCGGGGATCCGGGTGTCGGTAAAACGTCTATTGCAGAAGGCTTGGCATGGCTGATTGTGAATGGAAAAGCGCCGAAGCCGCTTGAAAATGCCGAAGTATTCAGTTTGGATATTGGCGCATTGGTGGCGGGTACAAAATACCGCGGTGATTTCGAGAAACGTTTAAAGCAGCTTTTAAATGCATTGAAGAAAAAACCAGAAGCAGTGCTGTTTATTGATGAAATCCATATGATTATTGGTGCTGGCTCAAGCATGGGCAGTACGATGGATGCATCAAATTTAATTAAGCCAGCGCTCGCAAATGGTTCTCTGCGCTGTATCGGTTCGACAACTTTTCAAGAATATCGTCAAGTTTTTGAAAAAGATCATGCTTTGTCCCGCCGTTTCCAGAAAGTTGATGTAAATGAACCATCAATCTCAGAAACGATTGATATTTTGCGCGGTCTGAAGTCGAAATTTGAAGAATTTCACCATGTGAAATATGATGATCAGGCTTTAGTTTCTGCTGTGGAACTTTCTGCTAAATTCATTAATGACCGTTTCTTGCCAGATAAAGCTATTGATGTGATTGATGAGGCTGGTGCGCAGCGCCGTCTGAAAGCTGAACAAGACGATACGGCAATTACTGTGGAAAATATTGAAGATATTGTTTCTAAAATTGCCCGTATTCCGCCTAAAACAGTTTCTAAAGATGACAAGTCTGTGCTTGAGCATTTGGAGCGAGACCTTAAGCGTGTGGTATTTGGTCAAGATGAAGCAATTGAAGCATTATCTTCGGCGATTAAACTGTCACGTGCCGGTTTGAAGTCACCAGATAAGCCTGTTGGCAGTTTTGTCTTTGCGGGGCCTACAGGTGTAGGTAAAACAGAAGTTACTAAACAGTTAGCCAAGCTGTTAGGTGTTGAGCTGATCCGCTTTGATATGTCTGAATATATGGAGCGTCATGCCGTATCTCGCTTAATTGGCGCACCTCCAGGCTATGTCGGTTTTGATCAGGGCGGTTTACTGACGGATGCAATTCATAAAAATCCGCATTGTGTATTGCTGCTGGATGAGATTGAAAAAGCGCATCCAGATGTTTTTAACTTGCTGCTGCAAATTATGGATCATGGCGCTTTGACGGATAACAATGGACGTAAGTCGGACTTCCGCAATGTGGTTCTGGTTCTTACGACGAATATCGGTGCGGAAAGCATTTCACGTGTCAGTATTGGTTTCATGGATCAAGACAATAGCCGTGATAATCAGGATGCAATGAAAAAAGCTTTCTCGCCTGAATTCCGTAACCGTTTAGACAGCGTTATTCAGTTTAAAGCCTTACCTACAACCGTCATTGAAAATGTGGTGGATAAGTTCTTAACTGAACTGCAAGCACAGCTTGATGATAAAAAGGTATTGCTGGAAGTGGATCAGGATGCCCGTGAGTGGATGGCAGAAAATGGCTATGACCGCCTGATGGGCGCACGTCCAATGCAGCGTTTAATTCAAGAGCATTTGAAGAAACCGCTGGCTGAAATGATCCTGTTTGGTGAGTTGGCCGAGCATGGCGGCAATGTTGCCGTATCTGTGAAGAAGGAAAATGGAAAGGCAATTGGTTTGAAATTAGAGGTTTTTGAAGACCAAACTGCTGAGCCAGCTTAATATCGTTACAACAATCACTATAACCCGTGTTTTCACGGGTTATTTTGTATCAGTCTGTTTAATTTTTTGCATTACACTCATTTAGAAGGTTAAAAATTTTGGATCTGCCGTTCACTAAAGTATTGACGACATTCTTTTTATTTTTAGTTACTGCGGTGATGGAAATTTTAGGATGCTATTTTCCTTATCTTATTTTGAATCAAGGACGAAGTCAGTGGCTGTGGGTGCCTACAGTACTGGCTTTAGGGGCATTTGTTTGGCTGTTGACCTTGCATCCTGCTGCATCTGGGCGTATTTATGCGGCGTATGGCGGTATTTATATTTTTACAGCGCTGTTATGGCTGCGTTATGTCGATCAAGTCAGTCTGAGCCGTTGGGATTTGGCTGGCGGTGCGGTTGTGCTTATTGGAGCTGCATTAATTATACTGCAGCCGCAGGGAGTAATTCGCTAGACATTTTTTAACTTCGTCGTGAATGGTTGCTTTGAATGTATTTATACAGGTTCAAACCATTTCACAATGCGATGAATATCCGCTTCAATACTTTGAATCTCTTGATCATTCGGCTTTGGAAGTACACATTGACCTAATACAGAATACCTTTTGACAGGGCACAGATAATGCCATTCTGCATAATGCATTTGGTTGCTTTTGTTGTTGTATATACTGTGTCTAAATGTGTCGATACTTCCATTTTCAAAGCGACTAAGGCTTATATAGTGTGTTTTGCAATTAGTTTGATCTGTTTGTGTTGATTCATAGCGCACTAGTTTTCCATTAATATAGAATATGTTGTATTCAAAACTTGGATATTCCTTGCACGTGCTTACATCTTTAAGTTTGGCGCGAATGACATAATTTTCAAAATGCAACTGATCCAGCTGAGCTGTATCTTTTTGTGCCTCATAGACTTCGTCCACATTTGGAATGCGGTGTTTTAATTCAGCGTTATGGTCACTGCTTTGAACATTATCTATCTGTCGAATGCCACTGTTTTGCATATAACCAAGATAACGGTGATGACGGGCAAATTGATAAGGTGTAGGCTGGCCGTTGTCGATTAAGTCAGCATCAATATGTTGTTGTGTTTCATAGCCTTGTTTACTGAAGCTTAGAGTTCCGAGTAGGCCTTCGTAAGCTGTGCCAATAGATATTGCCTGTTGTAGTATATTTCCTCCTCCATAAGTAAAAGGAGTCTGAATGACTAGCTGGCCTTCCATAACTGAGGGAGCATTATTTTTTGGATCAGACTTTGGTAGCGAGTAGTTGAAATTACTGAGCTTATACAGCCATCGGTGGTACTCAGGAATATGGAAAACAATACTGTGAGTGGCTGGATTTGCAGCGCCTTGAATGGGCACAGTGATGAAATTTCTATGCAAGCAAGGAAGCTGTAAAAAACTACATTTATCTATTGTGGCAGTCAGTCCAGGTATTGCAATGATGGCCTTATAACTGGCTTGGGCTTGTTGCGGCAGAAGAAAAATCTTCTGCACCTTTTCTGTGGTCATGGTTCCATAACTTGAATATAAATCTAATTTGATATCAAGGTATTGTTTATATTGGAATAATTGAATAAAAATAAATAAGAGGAATAGGGTGGCCAAACTTATTTTAAGTTTTTTATGATGCATTATTATCGTGAGCAGGCTTCTGAAATATTCAGGAATTGTTGCAGAAGCCTATCCATATAGCAAATAGGATATTTGCCGATGATTAAATACCGCAATCTTTTTGCTTTAATTCAAGTTTGTAGTGGTTTTTCTCTGAACTTAAATCGAACTCGACCAAATAGGGATTTCTTTTCTGATATTCATGCTCAAAGAAAATAGGGCAGTTCTGTATTAAATTTTTCTTAATGAGTTTCTGAACTTCTTTAGATCCAAGATCTTGCTCAAACTGTGCAAAATCAGGTGTGATAATCATGCCTGTTAATTCAGTTTTTTGGGAAGATAAATTAAGCTGTTCAATGATTGTATTATTGTCAATTTCTAAGGGTAAAGTTTTAGAATCTTCGGCACTTAAAACGCTGAGCAGTTCATCAAGTTCTTTAGGCTGCTGAATTTTAAATTGAGCATCAATAATCTGTTTAGATTGTAAATATTGATCAAATTCGGATGCTTGAATTTGGCAAAGGGCGGAGCCTAAAATGGTGGTTAGGCATACACCAATAGTTTTTAAATACATAAAGATTATCACTGTCAAAATTTTAAATTATGTTTTGATTATAGCGATGAAGCATGAAAAAAAGCACCCGAAGGTGCTTTTTATTCAACGAAAACCTTAGTCTTTTTTAAGGTTTTCGTTAATTAAGAATTCTACCAATGCTTTTTGAGCGTGTAAGCGGTTTTCTGCTTCATCCCAAACAACAGCATTTTTATGCTCTAGAAGGTTTTCAGAAATTTCTTCGCCGCGGTGTGCTGGTAAACAGTGCATAAATAAGCAGTCTGAATGAGCAAGGTCCATTAGGCGTTCGTTAACTTGGTAGTCTGCAAATGCTTTTTCACGGATTTTTTGTTCTTCCTCTTGCCCCATGCTTGCCCAAACGTCAGTAACAATTAGGTCAGCATTGACAGCTGCATCTTCAGCAGAATCAACCAGCTCAACGCAGTGAGCAAATTCAGAGAGAAACTTTTCTTGAGGCTCATAGCCTTTAGGCGCAGCAATTTTCAGTTTAAAGCCCCACATGTGCGCAGCTTCAATGTATGAGTTGCACATGTTGTTACCGTCACCAATCCAAGCAACGGTTTTACCTTCAATTGAACCGCGATGTTCAATAAAAGTCTGCATATCAGCTAACAGTTGGCAAGGGTGATGGTCATCGGTTAATGCATTGATGACTGGAACTTTAGAGTAAGAAGCAAAGCGTTCTACTATGTCATGACCAAAAGTGCGGATCATTACGATATCAAGCATGCTTGATATTACACGAGCTGAATCTTCAATGGGTTCACCGCGGCCTAACTGAGTGTCGCGAGATGACAGGAAGATTGCGCTGCCGCCGAACTGAGTCATGCCAGCTTCAAACGATACGCGTGTACGTGTGCTCGATTTTTCAAAAATCATGCCCATAACTTTGCCAACAAATGGCTGAAAAACTTCGTTGTCGTGCTGCTTGCGCTTCAGTTCAATGGCGCGCTGCAAAATTTGGTTAAGTTCTAAAGTCGATAAATCGCGTAAAGTGAGGAAGTGACGTAGAGCCATGGCTACTCCACAATAATTGCTGAATCAAAAAATAAACAACAATTAGTTGTTGGTTGGTTAAAGGAAAAAATATGGAATTGGCTACTCTATACTATCTAGATATACGATTGCAAAACAATTAAGGCTTTTGATGGCCATCAAGAAAGCGATCTACGCAATATTCAATATAGTTGGTGTTTTCTTGATCGCTTTCGTCTTGCGGCAAGCCCATAAGAATTTTCCACTCTATATCCCTTAAGATGCCAAAATAAAATTGAGAGGAAAATAATGGATTTTCACAATGTAATATTCCATTTTTGTGGGCTATTTCAAGCCAGCCAGCAATGGCCAATTGTATTTTTTTAGGGCCATGTTCATGGATATGCTGCGCAATTTCAGAATTACGTTGACTTTGTTCCAAAATTAAACGCATAAAAGCCGCTTTTTCTGGCTGTTTTAAATGTTCTTGAAAATTGATTAAGGTTTGAATGAGGTAATTTCTAAAGCTAGAAACTTGGGGGTTAAATGGCATAAAAATATCTTTAAAAAATTGATCACGGCGATAGTCGCAAATAGATTTAAAGAGGCCTTCTTTATGGCCAAAATATTTATAAATGGAAGCTTTAGAACCGCCGGCATGGTTCACAATATCATCTAAAGAAACAGCATCATATCCATGTTCTAGAAATAGTTCAGCAGCGCTTTCTAAAAGCGCAACGCAACGCTCATGACCGCGTTTTGTTTGCGGTAAGTCAAGTGCGATGGATTCTAACTGAGCTAAATCTTGCATGTTGGAAATAATCATGTTCATTTATAAAGGATCTTCAATTATATCAAAAAATTGTATAAGTTTCCGTATTCGCGCCGCGGCCATGTAATTATGCTGTAACGAAATAATATTATAGATTTTAAAAATATTTGACTAAAGTTTTAGAGTAAAAATTCTAAATGGTCATAGCGGCTAAAATATTTATGGTTATACTCAAAACTCAATAAACAACAAGTGACCACTGTGGAAGGGAATATGACACAAGAAACGTCTGCAGGCTTAAGATTTAGACAAGCACTGGAAGTGGAAAAACCATTACAAATCATTGGTACAGTCAACGCTTATGCAGCGATGATGGCGAAACAAGTCGGTTACAAAGCGATTTATCTTTCGGGTGCTGGTGTTGCAAACTATTCATATGGCTTACCTGATTTAGGCATGACCAGCTTAGACAACGTATTAGAAGACGTCCGTCGTATTACCGAACGTGTAGACACACCGTTACTTGTCGATATTGATACTGGTTGGGGTGGCGCATTTAACATTGCTCGTACTGTGAAACAAATGATTGCAGCAGGCGCAGCAGCAGTACATATTGAAGACCAAGTTGCACAAAAGCGTTGCGGTCATCGCCCTAACAAAGAAATTGTTTCTCAACAAGAAATGGTAGACCGTATCAAAGCTGCGGTAGATGCTAAAACTGATTCAAACTTTGTGGTGATGGCACGTACCGATGCATTACAAAAAGAAGGTTTGCAAGCGGTGATCGACCGTGCATGTGCATGCGTAGAAGCAGGCGCAGATGCAATCTTCGCTGAAGCAATGACAGACATTACCATGTATAAAACAGTCTGCGATGCAGTCGGTGTTCCTGTACTTGCCAACATTACTGAATTTGGTGATACGCCGTATTACACTACTCAAGAATTGGGTGAGCAAGGCATTTCAATGGTGCTTTATCCATTGTCAGCAACCCGTGCGATGCAAAAAGCTGCACTCGAAGTTTTCCGTTCTATTCGTGAAAATGGTACACAAGTGAATGTGTTAGATACCATGCAACAACGTAAAGAGCTATATGAATTTCTTGATTATCATACTTTCGAAAACACCTTAGACAAACTATTCACTGAAGGAAAATAAAAATGGCTGAAGGAAAAGTACTTACAGGCGCAGGACTGCGCGGACAAGTTGCAGGTAAAACAGCATTATCAACAGTCGGTAAGAGTGGCGCAGGCTTAACTTATCGTGGTTATGATGTGCAAGACCTTGCTGAAAATTGCCAATTCGAAGAAGTTGCTTATCTGATTTTCTTTGGCGAATTGCCGACAGCAGAACAACTTGCGACTTATAAAGCAAAATTAAAATCACTGCGTCAATTGCCGCAAGCCTTGAAAGAAGTCCTTGAACGTATCCCTGCGGATTCACATCCAATGGATGTCATGCGTACAGGTGTTTCAATGTTGGGTAACCTTGAAACTGAAAAATCATTTGATGAGCAGCAAGACGTTGCAGATCGTATTTTGGCGACATTGCCAGCGATCATTTGCTACTGGTACCGTTTCAGCCATGATGGCGTACGTATTGAAGAAAATACCGATGACGATTCTATCGGTGCTCAATTCCTGCATTTATTACGCGGTGAAAAACCAAATGAATTGCATGAACAAGTGATGAATGTATCGCTGATTCTTTATGCAGAGCATGAATTTAACGCATCTACATTCACAGCGCGTGTGTGTGCATCGACATTGTCAGATATGCATTCATGTATCACAGGTGCAATTGGTTCACTTCGCGGTCCATTGCATGGCGGCGCCAACGAAGCAGCGATGGAAATGATTGAAAACTGGACCTCGCCTGAAGAAGCTGAACGTGAAATGTTGGGCAAACTTGAGCGTAAAGAAAAAATCATGGGCTTCGGTCATGCAATCTATAAAGACAATGATCCGCGTAATGGCATCATCAAAATCTGGTCTGAAAAACTCGCAAAAGACGTAGGCGATACAGTACTTTACCCAGTCTCTGTACGCTGTGAAGAAGTAATGTGGCGTGAGAAAAAATTATTCTGTAATGCCGACTTCTTCCATGCTTCTGCATATCACTTTATGGATATTGCAACCAAACTATTCACGCCAATCTTTGTGATGAGCCGTGTCACAGGTTGGGCTGCGCACGTGATGGAGCAACGTGCGGACAACCGCATTATTCGCCCAAGTGCAGATTATACGGGTCCAGAACTGCGTAAAGTTGTGCCAATTGCAGAACGTTCAGCAGCATAATGAATGACAAATTATTGTTGATTCTGAACTAAATAAAGCCTCGAAAGAGGCTTTATTTATTTGGATAGCGTATTGAATTTATTTAGATAAAGCAGGCAATAAAATCACACTTTCTTCACGCTGGAAACCCTCATCAAATGGGTAAGTCAGTGAGCTAAAGGTCGCTAAAATACCTTTTCGTTTAGGAAGTACATAAGCTTGTTGAAGTCGGATGTCAGGAGTGTAATGAACCAGATATTGTGGCTGAGTTTGAAATTTCTCTGTATTCAGTACAAATTGTGTCGAATATAATGTGGGGAAGTCAGACTCTCTTTTTGTTTCATCTTGTTGTAAAATATTTAATTTTATTTTTTTTGTATCTACTGGAATCAAAGGTTCAAGCTCTTTTTTGAGTGCGGTGAGTTGTTGTTCAAATACAGCAGGGTCATCCGCTTGCGCAATGCTGTTGTCAGATTTGGAAAAATAATATTCAGCGCGTTTAAGATCATAATAATATAGCACTGCTGTAGATTGGCTATGGACTGGAGATCTTAAAACATAAAAACGTTTTGATTTTTTTGAATAGCCTAAAACTTCTAAATGCACATTGTAATATTGTTGTGCGAAAGTTATAGGTGCGATACACAGTGCTGAAATCGTCATCAAAACAGAAAATGGAGAAGGCATCACTCAATACTCTATGGGATCTTATTTTTTGCGTAATAAAACAGGGGTTTCTGTGGTATATCCCGTTTCTTCAGGAAAAGCAAGGTATTGAGTTGAAACCATTTTATAAGGTTGGTTTGGGATTAAAAAAGCTTGATGAATTTTCAGATTCGGTTTGTAACTGACAGCTGTTTGTGTGCCACTACGATACTGACCTGAGCTTATTTGATATTGGTAACGATACTCGGACATAGTGATATTGGGTTCATAAATGTGCGGTACTTGTTTTACAGTTTTTTTCAAAATATGCAGCTGTGTGCCTTTTAAATTTTGCGCAGTGAGTGGCTGAAGGCGTTTTTTTATTTGATTTAAATCTTTCTCAAACTGAATGCCGTCTTGGTCGTAATCCACTTTGCGGGTTTTGGGGTTGATATAGATTGACTTGACTTCAATAAGTTTCGGTTCAGTTTTTTTCTGATTAAATTGATAGTAATAAAGTTGAGGCAACCTGCCGCGGCCATCTTCAAAATGCCGCAGTAAATAGACTTTTTGCTCAGTTTTATCATAGCCCAAGACTTCAATTGTTTGAGAGCCTCCTACTGTTGCAAAGGCGGAGCATGAAAATAGAGCCAGTATTGTTAAAGTATTTAATTGCCGTATTAACATCGTAAACTCCTTTTGCAATTTATTTCTATCAAGTATGCAAGTGAAATACTGATAAAAATATGAAGCTTATGTATGATTTATTCTGCTTTTAAAATCGCTAAAATATTTTCTGCTGTATTGAGTGTTAAGCTGTCTAGGCGCTCTAAAGCAGAGCCCTCTATGAAGTATTGATAACTATAAATTTTATTTTTAAACAGAATGGCGATATAAAACGTTCCTTCTGGTTTTTCAGCGGTAGCGCTGCCGCCTGGTTTAAGCAGGCCTGTACAAGACACAATAATGTCTGCATGCACAAATAGATTTTTTCCATGGACTGCCATGGCTTGGGTGACTTCTGCTGATTCGGCTGTGTATTGATTGATCAGTGAGGGGCTAATTTTGAGAATATCAATTTTAATACTGGGGTCATAACTGACAAGACCGCCTAGTAAAATATCAGCACCGCTATTCTTATAGATTGAAAACTGGCTTGCCAAGTACCCTGAGCTGGCGCTTTCAATAAATGCGGTGGTCAGTTTGCGCTGTTCAAGCAGTGCGCAGCACGTTGTTAAAAGAGCATATTTCATAAGTTTAGAAAAATGTGAAATTCTGTTAAGTGTAGCAATTTAATGTGTGTTTTTTAATCATATTCGGATTTTTTAATATTTTGCAGGAAAGGGTTTTGGCTTGAGGGTGGTGACTGTTTAAACAATGTTCAAAATGAATAGAAAAGAGTTTTACTTCTTTTGAAAGAGTGGTAAAAATAAAAATAAAGTGTGTATAGAAAGTAGGATGCAGCAATGAAAACAACGGTTAAGTATGTCGTATTAAAAAGCATGGATTACCAATTAGGCACTCCGCTTTTTCAAGAAGAAATTGATGCTGGCAGCCAATATTTTGATCAGATTCCAGCAGAAATCACATATCAAAATCATATATTTAAAGTAAAAAGCAAAGAGTTGAAGCGAGTCCAGATTACAGAAGAGTTTGAGGATTCACAAACAATTATTGTGAAAGTAATTGCGATTAATTAATAGAAAAATCAGTAGTTTAAAAAAACCTCTTGTGATAAGCACGGGGTATTTTTTTATGTCAGTTTTATTGCAGTTATTACGAGCAGTTATAAAAATAAACAAAATAATACACAAATATGAGTGTAAATATTATTTAATATTACAGTAAGAGTGTCGTATTGTGTATGAAAGCACATAAAGTAATATTCATGGTTGGCAGTTCACTGGATTTTCCACTAAATTGTAATTTGGTGTAAAAAAAGCTACAAATAATGTCTATGTAGTGAGAAATTATCAATATAACTGTAGTTTTTTGAAAATTTGAGTCGGTAAGTGTTTTTATGGATCTTCTTAAATTCGTTAAAAGTTTTAATACTGTAGGTACATATTTAGCGCTCTCTGTAGCTTTGCTTTCATTTTTGATTGTTTATTTTTATGTGATTAGTCCAGCATAAAAGCACTTGAAAGTTAAAGTTATGGTTTAGTTAAAGCCATTCTACATATAAAAACGATCTTAGCCAGATTAGAAAAAAGCAACGCTAGAAATAGTGTTGCTTTTTTTGTTTTAACATTTGGCAGGAGAGGATAGAGCTGTTTCAGCAATGAAGGCTGTAGATTGTTTCTGCAATGAGTTAAGTATTTTGGAAGGCTGTAATATTTGCACTGGCTTTTTTGATTGCATAAAGCAGTTGCCCTAAAAGAACATCATTTCCAGCTAACGTGACGATGATGAGCGGGTATTGAGGGTGCGGTGCTGTGGAGAGGATAGCCTTTCCGTTTTTTGCATCTAATGTAATGCTTTGACAGCCGTGCAAATTAATTTCTGACAGAAAAGCTTGCACCATGGCCAGTATTGAACTGCTGACCGCAGCCAGTTTGCTGGTATGGTGCATATTTTTTTTATATACAAATGCAAGTTCAAACCCATCTGTTGAGCAGAGCATCAAGGCATCAACATGTGAGACATCAGCAAGAATTTGTTTTAATTCGGACTCTGCATACGCAACAAGTTCACTTGGCGCAGTACGTTTTAAAAGATTTAAAGACATAGGGGACTCTTAAACACTTAGTGCAACTTCAGCTTTGGTGATTAATGCTTCTATAAGCAATAAGATGTCATCTTTTTTACGGGCATCTACAAAAAAAAGTGTATGGTGCTGGTGGCGGTGCAAATCTTCCCATTGCCGATAGATTGCGGTGCTTTGTGCGGACTTTAAATCTGTATGGGTAATGCCGATAACAATATTTTGACTGATGGTTTTAAAGTAATCCAGGTAGTAGTTCAGCTCATCAATTGGATCATGAGCGGTGTGGTCAATTAAAATGATTGTGCCGAGTGCGCCTTTGCAAATGACATTCCACATAAAATCGAAACGCTCTTGGCCTGGAGTGCCATATAAGCCGACTTTAATACCGTCATCTAAGGTCAGTTCACCATAGTCAATACCTACGGTTGTGAACTGTTTGCTATGCGCTGCAGTATCTGTATTTACTGCTTCGGTAGACAGAACTTCAATGTTTGAAAGCGCTTTAATTGCAGAGGTTTTGCCTGCCCCCATTGTGCCGGCAAAAACAATTTTATATTGCTGTAAGATCATTAGAGTACCTTATAAGCCTAGTTTTAATCGTAATTTGCTGAAGAAGCTGCGTTTAGCGCTGTTTTCAGCCTGATTGGCTGCAGCAGACTCTGTTGATGAAGTCATTCTCGGGGCTGCAAGGGTTTCAATCATCTGAGCCATTTCACAGCTGAAAATAAAGCGTTCTATGCGCTGTTTGCTGAATTGGGTTTTATCCTGAATATAGCGTACTGTGCAGCCATGGCTAAAGTAGGCCGAAATTTTTAAAACTTCGCTTCTGCTTTGTGAGGCTGTTGGCTGTGGCCAATGCAGCAATTGATATGCCAATGGGAAATTCAGGCTGTCATCGGCTAGGTAATCCCAGACAAATTGCCAAATGCCAGTATTTAAATCTACGGCTTTAAAGCGGTGCTTAAAGGAGACAATTTGGTTGATATCTGCAGGTGTGATTTCGAAACCGTCCCAATGTTCAATTTCAACTTTTGTATTTAAGAAAAACTCTTTTTGTTCTGTATCAAGTATCGCAAAGTTAACATCTTTATTTTTAATAATAAATTTGGTGCTGTTTGTAGAGCTTTGGTGCATTTTATTAAATGCTTTTTGTATGGCAGCAGGGCTGATTAGCGGTTTGATTTTGACAGCTGCTGCAGGTGCGGGGGCAGATTCCTTAATTTGAGGTGCAGCGGGAAATGCTTTGAACAGTTGAATCTAGCTGTTTATTAAGCCATGTAATGAATTGATCAGGTGCTTTTAAGGGCAGATAAAGTATGTCATCCAGAATTTGTCCTGCACGGCTATCATCTTTGTATAGTTTTAAAACTGCTAATTTAGATAAATCAAGAGTTTTAAGGTGGCTGACATCTACATAGTCGTCATTAATCAGCAGCACTTGCAGTTTTTTGTCTGCAATATTTGTCCAATGGATATCGTGATGAAAGCTGAACTGCTGTGAAATAATATTCTTTAATTCACGGATAACAGAAAGGCCCAGACCAAAAAATGAAATATAAATTGGATGTTTCATGGTGATATTCTTATAAGCAGAAGCGAAGGCTATTGCCTTATGCAATAGCCTTGTGAAGGATTAAGAGAAATCCAATTCTTTTTCAAAACGTTTTAACTCATGACGAGCCATTGCCAAGTTTGATTTTTGGCGGTCGAGTACAAGATAGAGGAATAGTGCGTCATTTGAATCAAGCGGGCGGATCAAATGATACTGTTTACCTAAAGTAATCAAAATATCTTCGATTGTATCGTTTAGATTTAATGATTTAGCAACTTTGCGTTTTGCGCGGATGACTTCTGTATTTCCTGCTGCAGCAAATTCTAAATCAATTTGATTTCCGCCTTGGGTTGCTAGCGCTAAACCGCTTTCACTATCTACAAGTGCTGCTGCTACAAAACCGTCAATTTCTGTCAGAATATCTAAAGTTACTTTAGCCATGAGTTGCCCCCTAGTTATCAAAAAAAGTTGATAATTTATTTGCAAAAATAAATATATCTCATGAATAGTCATACACAAAGGGGTAAAACACAAGGCGTCATAATATGACAATTTTTTGTCACTTTACGGTCAAAAAATGCTTAGTGGTTATCATAATGTGCTTTGAATTGTAGAGGGTGGCGCTTTAAGTGTGGTAAATTCAGACAAATGTGTATATTTACTGAACTGGCATAACATGCGCTTTAATAAAAATAAGTGTAAATTTTTGTTAAAATAAACTTAATTTTTATATTTCATACAAAAATATATTGTTTTTATAGATGTTATTTTTGATAGCGTGAGGCTTCTTAGTTAAGAATGTTGATTATTTGGCGCAATGAAGAGGCTGAAGTGTTGTATTTTGATACTCTAGCTTCAGCCTAAATAATATTTAAAGGTGATTTTCTAGCTGTTTTTTGTGTTCTTTGACTTGCTTAGCGTAGCGTTGACCTTGTTTTTTCATCGCACGATTATTTTTATAACCGCTTGGCCCAACATTGTAATAAGCCAATCCTGTTTTAATATCACCAGCCTGCTGTGAATAGCGGGATAGAATATAAGTACCGCAATTGATGTTCACTGCTTCATCAAATAAGTCACCAGGGCATGTTTGCTGCCAATAACGCGGAATAATTTGTGTATAGCCGACAGCGCCTGCTGGTGACGTTACTGTTGGACGGTAGCTGGACTCTTGGCGGATTACAGCGGCCATGAGAATTGGGTCCATACTGTAGCGTTCAGCACTTTGAATAATCATTGGCGCAACCCGATTAGCTGTATTTGGCGCTACAGTATAGGCGCGCTGAATGCCGGCAGAGAGTTTTGCAGAGCGTTTTTCCAGTGAGTTGCCGCCGAGTGATGAACAGCCTGCCATCAGCCCTAAAGTTACAAATAAGAGAGCGTGCTTCAATACAGGGACAGAACGCTCGGAGAGGCTAATCGTGTTTTTAAAACGCTGACTTAACTGCAAAACAATATCCATTTACATAATAACTGGCGAACATTATGCCGTTTGAGCTGTGCTCGTCAAGAACTGCTCTACTGGGCAATTATTGCAAAATGTTAATGCAATGAATGAATTATGTTCAGTCAGATGACTGCATAGCGCTTTGACTGTATTTGCTGTTTTTGAGGGGGCAAATAAAAAGCTCAGAACTGGCTGCAGATTAGCCAGTTTTCTCTATGCAAGGGTTTTTAGCATCCAAATTTCACAAGCATGGCTATGTCCAGTATTGCCTTTGGGGGCTTCCAAGTGTTTAAAGCCTAATTTTTCATATAATTTAACCGCTTGCCATAGGGATTGAGTTGTTTCTAAATAGCAAGCTTGTGCCTTCGTGCTTTTTGCAAATATAAAGGCCAACTCCAGCAGCTGCTTAGCAAACCCTTGTCCGCGGATGACTTCATTAAAATACATTTTTTGAATTTCAAGCAAGTCTGCATCACCTTTAAGCGGTGAAATACCGCCGCCGCCAAAAATCGTGCCGCTTTCGTCTTGGATTACCCAGTATCTTGCATTGGGCTGCTGATAGACCGTATATAAATCATCAAGGATGGGATCTGCTACAGCAAATCCTGATTCAGGCGCTAGGCCAAATTCCTTAGAAACTTGGCGAATGACGTCTGCGATAGATGCATTATCTTGTTTTTGAATAGGGCGGATGCTGTACATGTGTTGTTCAATGGAGATAAATTAAAAGCGGTCTTTTTTATACCAAAAAAGACCGCTTTCATGTTGTTTTATTACATATATTTCAATGAAATATATAAATTAAAGTGTTTATTTTAATTCGCTGGATGTTTTGCCAAGTTCTCTGCGGGCAATGATCAGCTGCTGAATTTGCTGTGTGCCTTCAAAAATATCTAAAATTTTAGAATCACGGGCCCATTTTTCGAGCAGTTCTTCTTCGTTATAGCCAGCGCATGCTGCCAGTTCTACACATTTTAATGTAATTTTATTGCCCACACGGCCTGCTTTGGCTTTTGCAATAGATGCTTCGCGTGAGTTTGGTTTTTTATTGTCAGCCATCCACGCAGCCTTTAACATCAGCAGGCGGGCAGCTTCCCATTCGGCCTCCATTTGGTAAACCTGCGCAGCAATGTTCGAGGTCTGTAAATAAGGCACAGCATAATCTGCGCTGAGCTCATCTTTAAAAATTTCTTTAATGCGCTCAAGTGATGCTTTTGCACAGCCGACAGCCATTGCGGCAACAAGCGGACGGGTGTTGTCAAAGGTTTCCATGACACCAGCAAACCCTTTGGCAACATCAATTTCAGCATTGCCTAATAAGTTGCGGGCAGGTACGCGGCAGTCTATAAAGCGGATGACTGCTGTATCAGAAGCTTTAATCCCCAGTTTGTGCTCTAGGCGTTCTACGGTCATACCTGGAGTGCCTTTTTCAACGACAAAGGATTTAATAGCAGCACGGCCTAATTGTTTATCTAGCGTTGCCCAAACAACAACGGAGTCAGCGCGCTCGCCAGAGGTTACAAAAATTTTCTCGCCATTCAGGATGTAATCATCACCGTCTTTTATTGCCGTGGTGCGGATTGCAGCAGAGTCTGAACCGCAGCCGGGCTCAGTAATGGCCATCGCAGCCCACGTCCCGTTTAAGCGTTCAAGCTGCTCATCATTGGCTACAGCTGCAATTGCTGAATTGCCAAGGCCTTGACGCGGCATGGTCAGCAGCAGGCCAGTATCGCCATAACACATTTCAACGACGCTCAGAGCGGTTGACATGTTAACGCCATTTTTATTGCTGGTATCAGTATCGCCGCGTTTATTCACAGCAGCGCCTGCATTCATGCCGTCACCGCCTTCATTCATGCCGTCAACCAAAGATGAAAGCATATCGAGCTCTTTGGGATAAGCATGTTCAGCTTTGTCGTATTTGCGTGAAATTGGACGCAGCACATTAAGCGCAACTTCATGTGCCTGATCGATCAGCATTTTAAACTTTTTAGGATTTTGTAAATTCATGAGATTATTCCTTATTATTCTTTTATTTAAGCATGCAAGCCAGATTGCATAATGCCGACAGCCCGCAAATCGCGGTACCAGCGCTCTACGGGATGCTCTTTGGTAAACCCATGGCCGCCAAGCAGCTGCACACCGTCTGTGCCAATAGTCATCGATTTTTCAGCGCAAAGAATACGGGCTAAGTAGGCTTCTCGGTGAAATGGCTTTCCTGCTTCAGCAAGGCTGGCGGCATTTAAAACCAGCATGCGCATAGCATCAATTTCGATTGCCATGTCAGCAATTATAAATGCAACGCTTTGACGGTGTGAGATAGGCTCACCAAAAGCGATCCGTTCATTGGCGTATTGGATGCAATATTCTTTTACGGCTGTGCATGTACCCACAGCCATAGCGCACCACATCAGGTTGCCTAAGTCGAGGAAGCTGCTGTAATTAAAATCATCGTCGGCAAGGCGTTCAGCAGGAGTGTTTTTAAATGATAAAGTCACTGTTTCCGTTGGTTTTAGACCCATTGCTGGTGACTTTTTAATTTGTATCGAGCTGTCGCGTGTAACGGTAAAAACTTCTGGTTGCCCATTCAGCATGGCGCTGACTAAAAAAAGATCAGCGGATTCGCCGAGCAGAACGGCTGTTTTTTCGCCAGTAATGCTGTAATTGCCGTCTGTATCATGTGCTTGGGTTTTGAGAACAAATGGATTAAATGCGGGGGTGTTTTCCTGTACGGCAAAGCTTGCCTGCAGCTCACTGTCCTCTGCAAAGTTTGGCAGATATTTGGCTTGAACAGCTGCAGACCCCCACTGTGTAATTGCATTAATGACGCTGAATGTGGACAGCAGGCCAGCGGTCAAACTGAAGTCGCCGTGTGCTAAACGTTCTGCAATCAGCATATTGCTGATAATATTTTTTTCTGCAGCAACACCGCCCAAGTCTTCTGGCAGGGCGTAAAAGTTTAATCCAAGATCAATGCTGTACTGTAAAAGGCTTGGCGGGAATTTTTCTTCATGATCGGCTTGGTGCGCTAAAGGACGAAGGACTTCGGCTGCAAACTGTGCCATAGAGTCGCTTAAGATCTGCTGCTCTTCACTTAAGTTTAAGTCAAACAGGGACTTTGTTTGGTTTGGCAGTCTGTGTTTTGCAGGATTAGATTGCGGCTTAAACACTTTTTGCGTTTTGGTTAGGGTTTTAAAGCCTGCTTTTGAACCTTGATAAAGCGACTTTTCCATAAATTTGCGAAGCTTTAATTGGTCTAATACATCGCTGCCAGCAATTTTGGTCAGCAATGACAGTCCGAATCCTTGTGCTTTATTCACCATGTCGCTCATATTTATTATTCCTAGAGGGTGTTCTTGTACTTTTTATGCTGACACTTGCGGCATGAAAAAACTATGTCAGTTTTGACAGTGTTTATTGACTTGGATGAATGGTTTTTAATAGGATGATTTATTTATTAAGATATTGTTTTATATTTAGTATTTTTATTTTTTTTAAATTAAAATTTAAGTTAAATTGACTTGAATGACATTGCGTCATTCAAGTCTAAACGGAATTAATGATATTTTTTGATCATGCTGCGAACATTGGTTTTTGCTTCAATGACCGTCATAAATGTATAGGCGCCGATAAATTTACGGCTAATGAACATGAACTCTTTGGGCGGCACGCTGAAATAGCGTGAAGCCATAGATTTTGATGCTTGCTGCATGACGCGGCTATGCAGCTGGCTTTTTTTCCAGTCATAACGCATATGCTCATCCATAATCCCGGCTGGCAGATTTGGATTGTTTAATGGGCTGCTGAAAGCTTCTGTTGCCAATAAAAACACTTTAGCCATGTCGGGTTTAATGCTTAAAGGCATCGCATCAAAAAAATCATAGCCTGTCATGGCTGCAACCATTTTTTCCGCATCATGGTCGAAACCGGCATTAATTAAATTACGCGCTACACTTAGTAGGTTGCTGTCAAACTGGCGGATTGCGCCAAAGTCCAGCAAAACAATTTTATCTTTTATGCTTTCACCGTCACCTAGGCGTACAAGATAATTGCCGAAGTTCGGGTCAGTCTGCATTTCACCCCATTCAAAGATTTCACGTACAGCAATTTCAAGTGATGCTTCACCTAAGGCATTACGGCGTTCTTGCGGTAAAGACAGCATAACTGGGCTGTTAATCGGCACACCGCGTTCAAAGGTCATGCACAGCACTTGCTGTGTGCAATAGCTGTCA
Source organism: Acinetobacter tianfuensis (assembly GCF_003611465.1). Lineage (GTDB taxonomy): Bacteria > Pseudomonadota > Gammaproteobacteria > Pseudomonadales > Moraxellaceae > Acinetobacter > Acinetobacter tianfuensis. The sequence continues at coordinate 4,500 of NZ_RAXV01000019.1, read as the reverse complement.
ATAATCTGCGGTACGATATAGCGCGGATCTTCTTTTAGGCGTGCGCCAAAACGGCGTGTCGTTTCAGCTTCAATTTTATAATCGACTTCGCGGTGCATCATTTCACGGACTTCTTCGAACCATTGGTCGAATTCACGTGTTTGCGGCACCATGCGTGTCAATTTCAGCATGTTTTTAAATAAGTTCATGTCCGAATCAATTGCATCGGCAACACCCGGGTATTGAACTTTTAAAACCAGTTCCAAGCCGTCTGATTTACGGGTGGCTCTGTGTACTTGCGCCAGTGACGCAGTGCCTAAAGGCTCATGGTCAATCGTTAAGTCATCTAATTTAGAGCCGAGCTGGTCTTGCAGCTGTTTTTTAATTGCAGGCCAATCCAGCGCTACTGTTTGATTATTTAGTGTATTTAGCGCTTGAGTAATTTCTTCAGGCAGAAAATGTTCACCGTATAAAGCCATCATTTGGCCAATTTTTACAATTGAACCTTTTAGCTTGCCAATTTCAGCAACGAGATATTCGGCTTGCTCTTTCGTGGCTTTTTTACGTTTACGTTCTTTTTCTTCTTCATTTGAGAATATTGAAGTTGCACTGGAGGCAGCCCAGCGTGTGCCCGCGAGCAAAGATGCCTTTGCAATCGATAAGCGTCGGTCTATAGATGAAGTTTTAAGTTGTTTAAGCTTATCGTTCTGATCTGACATTAAGCGCTATCCTTTAATCAGCAAGTCGCAGAAATATGTATTGTAGCGAATCTTACCCTGTCTTCACGTATTAAAAAAGTTTAACCTGCTGAATTAATAGCAGACGATTCAGGCCGCAGTGCAGTAAAGCCGCGCAAACTAAATTTTAAACTTAATTTTTACATCCTGCTTTTGCTGTAAAGCATCACGGTGGGTATTAATATGCTGCCGTATGAGATTCTGCACAGCTTCATGATTAAAGCCTTTGGCATAGCCTTGAATTAAAATAATGCTGGGTAAGCTGAAAAACAGCTGTTTGGCATCGTCCAAATTTGCAGCTGGAAAGATCTCTGTTTCTACCAGCAATTGCTGGAACAGGGCTTTTTCTGCATTGACATGAGAGGATTCGGTATCATCCCAATAGCGTTGACGCATTGCCATCAGATTATTGTGCTTGTAGCTCATACGGCTTTAATCCATAAAATTACACCACCTAATATGGTGCTGAAATATTTCATTTCAATCATGCTAAAGTAATTTAAAAAATGTTATAAATGCAGAATAAATTTATAACAATGTGTTTATTGTCTTGGGGAATTCAATGAAACCTTTAATCATGACGCTGCTGATGTGCTGTGCTGGGATTTCTGCACAAGCTTATGCTTTAAGCTTTTCAAAAGATTATGAGGGCTGTATGCGTAAAGCAGGAAGTCATTCAGAGTCAATTCGTACTTGTCAGATTAAAGAGCTTAAGGTGCAGAATAAGCGTCTAAAGAAAGTGTATAAATTAACGGCAAAAACAGCAAATCCAGCTGAGCAGGCGCTTATCAAGCAATCTAAAGCGCAGTGGCATCAGCAGCGCGGCAATGCATGTCAAACGGCTGGCAAAAAAATAAAAGCGTATAATGGGTTCAATTCCAGCTGCGCATTGCAAATGACCGTTTCTCATGCAGATATGATGGAAGTGCGTTTGAACAACAAAATAATGAAGTGATTTTTAAAATAAAAAAATGAAAACTGAGGTATCATAAGGCGTTTTAAAAATATGACCTTGGAGACGCCTTAAGTGGATCGACTGACTATTAGCCCTGAACAATTGCAGGAAGCCGCTGAAAATCTTAGCACCATTCGTGACTTTATCCGTTTTGGTGTGACAGCATTACGTCAATACGATGCACATTTAGGCCAAGGTACAGAAGATTATTTTGCTGAAAGTTCCGCGCTGGTTTTACAAACGCTGTCTTTGGATTGGAATGCCGATTCTGAAATTTTAGAGGCGAAACTTTTGCCAAGCGAAGCGGCTGAATTTCTAGCTTTGCTTGAGCGCCGTATCAATGAAAAAGTGCCAACTTCTTATCTTTTAAATTTGGCCTATTTCGACGGCAAGCCATACTATGTGGATGAGCGCGTACTGATTCCGCGTTCACCTATTGCAGAATTGATTCAAAACCGTTTTGCGCCGTACTGTTTAGATGAAAATCATTTGCCACGTGAAGGTGTAAATAACCTTCCTGAAAATTCTAATCCTAAAATGCCGCGCCGCATTTTAGATATGTGCACTGGTTCAGGCTGTATCGCCATTGCGTTGGCATATGCTTTCCCTGAAGCGGAAGTGGATGCGACAGATCTTTCTAAAGATGCATTGGAAGTGGCACAGATCAACTGTGAACACCATAATCAACAATTCAATGTTGCATTACTTGAATCTGATTTATTTGCAAAAATCCCAGCTGAAAACCAATATGATTTAATCGTTTCGAATCCTCCATATGTTGATGCAGAGGACATGGCTGATTTGCCTGAAGAATTCCACCATGAACCAGAAATGGCGCTTGCAGCAGGTCAAGACGGTTTAGATCTAGTACGTAAAATGCTGGCTCAGGCGGCAGATTATTTAACAGAAGACGGCCTGATCGTAATTGAAGTGGGCAATTCTGAGTGGGCAATGCGCCAAAACTTCAACACTGTAGATTTTTACTGGCTTCAGTTCCAAAAAGGCGGCACAGGAATTTTCGCATTGACAGCAGCGCAGTGCCGTCAATACAGAGATTTATTTATTCAATCTATTCAAGCATAAGGAGTCGTTTGACATGGCAGGCAATAGTATAGGGCAACTCTTCCGTGTAACGACTTGTGGTGAATCTCATGGCGCAGGCCTGATGGCAATCGTAGATGGTGTGCCGTCAGGAATTGAACTATGTGAAGCAGATTTGCAAAAAGATTTGGACCGCCGTAAACCCGGAACGTCTAAATTTGCAACGCAGCGTAAAGAACCTGATGAAGTTGAAATTATTTCAGGTGTTTTTGAAGGTAAAACGACAGGAACATCGATTGGTTTGCTCATCCGCAATACAGACCAAAAATCGAAAGATTATGGCAATATTGCGCAAACTTTCCGTCCGGGTCATGCGGACTATACCTATACACAAAAGTATGGTTTTCGTGACTACCGCGGCGGTGGCCGATCTAGCGCTCGTGAAACAGCAATGCGTGTGGCAGCAGGCGCTATTGCAAAGAAATTCTTGTTTGAGAAATTCGGCATTGAAATCCGCGGTCATGTAACGCAAATCGGTACAGAAAAAGCAGAGAAATTGGACTGGAATGAAGTTCCGAACAATCCATTCTTCTGCGGTGATGCTGATGCAGTCCCGCGTTTTGAAGCGCTTGTAACGTCTCTTCGTGAGCAAGGCACCAGCTGCGGCGCGAAACTTGAAATCATTGCTTCCAAGGTGCCTGTAGGCTGGGGTGAACCAGTATTTGACCGTTTAGATGCAGATATTGCGCATGCGATGATGTCAATTAACGCGGTGAAAGGTGTCGAAATTGGCGATGGTTTTGGCGTTGCGGAACAATTTGGCCATGAAACACGTGATGAATTAACCACGGATGGTTTCCTTGCAAACCATGCCGGCGGTATTTTAGGCGGTATTTCTAGCGGCCAAGACATCCGTGTCGCGATTGCATTAAAACCGACAGCATCAATCACTACGCCGGGCAAAACAATCACGATTACCCGTGAAGATACTGATGTACTGACGAAAGGCCGTCATGATCCTTGTGTAGGTGTTCGTGCAACACCAATTGCAGAAGCAATGCTGGCAATTGTGCTGATGGATCATTTCATGCGTCAGCGTGCGCAAAATGCTGATGTAGTTCAGCCATTTGAACCGATCTAAAAAATTAAATTTTTATACAATAACCAGACTTCGGTCTGGTTTTTTGTTTTAAGATAAGAAAAAATTTAGAAATAATAACGATGTTTCATTATAGAAAAGCAGAACTGCATGATGTGGCGCAATTGCAGGATTTAATTAATTCAGCTTACCGCAGCCAAAATAGTCAAAGCTGGACGAGCGAGTGCAGCATGGTTGATGGTGATCGTATTGATGCACTGCAGCTGGATTGTCTTTTAGCAAAAATAGATTTCGAATTGTGGGTATTGGAAGAGATAGAGGGATGTGCTCAGGATGAAATGCCGCATCATCTAATATTGGGCTGTATCGGTATTCAATTTGAAGCGAATACTGCAGAAATAGGTACTTTTGCTGTTTTGCCTGAACTGCAAAATAAAGGTTTAGGCAAAACCTTGCTTGATTTTGCTGAAGGGCGCATCAAAATGCGCAATGAGATCATACAAATTGTGATGTACGTACTGCATTTACGCAAAGAATTAATCGATTATTATCTGAGAAGAGGATATCAAAGAACATTGCAGACAGAACAATATCCACTGCATTTAAATGTAGGAAGGCCAATACAGGACATACACTTAATTCAATTAATTAAATTCTTATAAGTGTTTGGCTGAATTATTTTTTAAGCA
>NZ_RAXV01000018.1 GCF_003611465.1 Acinetobacter tianfuensis | reverse complement strand
CATCAAGCTAACTTAATACACTGATAAAAAACACATTTATAAACCATTACAGCATTTCTGATTTTTAAATGTGTTTAATCGTTATGTGTTATATTTCATCCAATATTAAAAAACAATTTTATACAGCCATCCATGACTGCCCTGATTAGTATCGCAATAATTCATTTTTTTGCTTTGGTTTCCCCTGGCCCGGATTTCTTTTTTGTCACTCAAAGCGCCATACGTCAATCTAGATCACATGCTCTAAGCGCAGCCCTAGGCATATCATGCAGCATTTTGCTTTGGTCAATATGCGCAATGAGCGGCCTGCATTTTCTATTTCAAAAAATTGCATGGCTGCAGCAGGTGCTCATGGTCTGCGGCGGCCTATATTTATGTTATTTAGGCGTTCAGCTATTCCAGTCTGCCCTAAGCAAAAATGCAGCCTTCGATGCTCAAAACCCTGCTATGCCAATTGAAAAATCTCGAAAAAAATTACTGATGCAGGGCTTTTTCACAAATATGGCGAACCCGAAAGCGCTGGTTTATTTCAGCAGTGTGTTTGCAATTGCAATTAATACCGATGCTAACCTGATGCAGCAAAGCACCTTACTGCTGCTGGTCTTTACTGAAAGCCTGCTTTGGTTCGCAGCTGTCGCTTTTTTGTTTTCTGCACCTAAAATTACCGCAGCATATCAGAAATTCAGTAAAAAAATTGACGGGATCACTGGCGGGATTTTTATCAGTTTCGGCTGCTTGCTAATTTTAAACCGCGATTAAGCCACTCATAAAAAAGCGCTTGCTGATAAATATTTTAAGCTTGCAGACATAAACGCCAATAAGGTGCATCACTGAGCAGGCTATGATCTGCAGCCCTAGCATATGCAAGCCTCTGTTTGGGAAACAGTGAAGGAAATGACGCAGCAAGCGGCAGCTACAATGAAAATAACTCAATGACCTTCAAGCAACTGCCCCCTGTGCGCAGAAACAATCTGCCAACCAATCCTAAGCAGCCCCCTCTAGCTATTTAAAACTTCATGATCAGGATGATATAAAATAGGTATTTTAGAGTTTTCTAAACATAATCTTTTTTCATCCATAGCCTATCCAATAGAAAAACCGCCTTTTGGTGGTTTGAAGAAGTTTTTTAATTCAGCATCGTAAATAGCTTGTTAGCTATTGAGTACATTTTCTCATTAGTTTGCTTATTTAACTTATAGAAATATGCAACCAGCCCAATAAACCCCAAAGCATAAATGATAACAACCCACAAGTAGTTTATGACCCACATTAATAAGGAATGATTAAATTCTGCTGCATTAATGTTAAATCCAAAATTATTTGCAAAGCGGCTTCCAAAAAGAAATAAGCAGTAAATTAAAACAGGAAGAGCTAAAAGCCCAGTTCCTATATTTGCCAACTTCTTTTTTGCATGCAGATTACTGAATTCATCCCCCTTAAAATACTTCTCAATTTCAATTGTTTGATCATTTAGATCATCTTTTGAAATAATTGGAAGGCGAGATTCGTCAATAGCATGATGTAATTTTTTTAACAATTCAGCGTTATCTAATGATTCACTCAAAATTTGAAAATTATTCATAATATCGTTTCATTTTTTACAAAATGGCAATGTTATTATTCAAAACTGGAAATATCACATATTTTTACACAAAAACTACTTTAAAATTATAAAGACTTCATGAGTTTAAAAAAATAGCCTCTAAATATTCAAGTGAAAGCTGCAAGCTTTCACTTCATAAATTCATATAAAATTTTAATTGAGCTGCATTTTTGCAGAGCATGACATCTGAGTCTTTCTGATCAATAAACTTAAATTATTTAGGAGAAAAATCTCAAAACGGCAGAGAATGAAGTAGACGCTTAGACCTATATTAATTATTTTTTACACGGCAATATCAGCAGATCTTAATTGTTTGATCGCAAATGCAGTCAAAATACTGACTTTCAAGCACAGCATAAGAGATAGAACATTGCGCTGAAAGGATGACCAATCAGCGCAAACTATTGATTTAATTACTTAGAAGAAGAAACACTGGCTTCAGTTGTAATATTGACAGTGATCTTATCTCCTACATTCGGCACATACGCACCTACGCCAAATGCAGAACGGTCAAAAGAAGTCGTCGCATTAAAGCCAATGGACTGAGCTTTAGTCATAGGGTGCTCGCCTTGCTTATTCAGAACAGCATCCAGCACCACAGGCTTAGTCACGTCTTTAACCGTCAAATTGCCTGTAATTTTGTATTTGTTCTGGCCTAAAGCCTGAACTTTCGTACTTTTAAAAGTAATATTCGGGTATTTGGCAGCGTCAAAGAAATCTGCAGCTTTTAAATGATCATCCAAAGCTTTCACGTTTGTATTTAAGCTTGAAAGCGGAATCGTAACATTTACTGAAGATGCCTCGGGTTTTGCATTATCAACATTGATTGTGCCCTGAATATCACTGAAATTTGCTGACGGTGTAGAAAAACCGAAGTGGTTCCAAGTAAATACAGTCGCTGTATGCGTAGGGTCAATTTGATATGCTGTCGGTTTAGCCAAAACTGCTGCTGAAACCGATACTGCAGCCAAACCAATCACTAATGCTTTAAAGTTCATTTTTTATCTCACCATTTCTAATAAGGTTCAGTCTAAACTGTTTTACGTAAATTTCACTGTTAAAGATAAAACGATTTGTTGCAGCTTTAGAACGATACATTTGTAACAGCCAACTTTAATTTGATCTGCTCAATTCCACAGCCCTTTTCATCTTGTCAAACAAGCGGCTGAGTATATTTCGAAGCACACTCTTTCAAGATAAATAATGTATAGCTAAGTGCTGTCTTTAAAAATATGACCCATTTCCAGCAGTCTGCCAAAGCTAGAAAAACCATAAATTTAAAATAAAAATGAATTTACAAGAAAGTATATTTTCCTGTTCTTAGGATACTGTTGATTACTATCCGCTCTTTATCCCTCATTTATCATGTATAGAATAAATTCATCATATTGATAAAAAGTTGAAATACTATGTCAGATCACTTAAAGGCAATCGAAAAAGCATTACAAACCAAACAGCCTAAAGATGTTGTGCTTGCTTTTTTATACAATACAAATAAAGCACTGGTCGCAAACGCAGCAGAAAAATTAGTCGCTGAAGATGCAGCTTATAGTTCACTCAACTTTAGCAACCCAGAATTGAAGCAAATTGAACCATGGTGCGGCACGGCTGTAGGCCGTGATGTGTATGTGGATACCTTTTCTAAGGTGGGCACATATTGGAATGTAGACGATTTCCAAATCTCTGATATCTTATCTGAAGGTGAAACCGTTGCCGTATTTGGTCAATTTACCTATACCTCAGTACATGCAAAATGCACTTTTACATCACCCTTTTCCATTAAAGCAACAGTTAAAAATGGCTTAATTACTTACTTCCAGTTTATGGAAGACACTTATGCTTCAGCCGCATCTTTCCGTGTTGCAGGTGAATGGACAATTCAGCAAGACGCAGATCCTGCTAAAAACTTTAAAGTTTCAGAAAACTCTTAAGCCAGCAGCGGTGTACCTCTAATCAAAAAGCCCTTTTCATCAAGGGCTTTTTGATTAAATACGGTATTGAATAAAACCTGTCTTTTTGGCGATTTGATCGTAGAGCCGCTGTGCAGTCGCATTATCTTGCTGAGTCAGCCAATACACGCGATCACATGACCGTTCCTGAGTATATAAATGCACTTGCTCAATCAGCTTTCGGGCAATCCCCTGTCCACGATATAGCTCATCTGTATATAAGTCTTGCAAATAAGCATAAGGCTGAATACTCCAGCAGCTGTCATGCTCAATCACATGTACAATACCAGCGGCCTTACCATTTATTAATGCCGCAAAGCCGTACATATGAGTACATTGCTCATCTGTCAGCTTTAGCCACGTCTGGTCTGAAATACGCTCTGACAGCTGCGCTTGGTAAAACTGCTGATAGCCCTGCCACAGGGCCAGTCAATCTTGCTTATGAATCTGATTTAATGGCAGTATTTTTATATCTAAAGTCCTCACGAATATCACTGTTTTTATCTATTTGAACTCGTAAGATAACGCATAGGCATAAAAAAAGCTTTACTGAATACCGCCAGCAAAGCTTTTATACAAAAGTATGCATCAGTCAAATTTATAGTTTTTCTACCAAAATTCGGTCAACTAACTTCATACCTGTTTGCTTTTCATGGTTTTTACGGCGAACTTTAATCTGCTTGTCTTCTGCCAAATCCTGCAGCAGCAATTCAACAGCAACCATTGCTTCTAATGGCAAATCAGCACCAATCCATTTCTGCTCACCAGCATCCATTAGTACAATTTCATCATTAATTTGATCATATAAACTCATGACATCACCTCAATTACACTCATCATATTTACGATGTGCGGTACATATTTCATAAAAATAAAAGACGCCCCTATGATGAGGCGCCTTTTAAGACTGTTTAATGTCTAAATTAAGCAGTGATTTCTTTAACCGCAGCAACTACAGCTTCAGCAGTAATACCGAAGTGCTGATACAAGTCTTTCGCAGGAGCAGATTCGCCATAAGTTGTCATGCCAACAACACGGCCGTCTAAACCTACAAACTTCCACCAGTAGTCTACGTGAGCCGCTTCAACTGCTACACGTGCGCGGATGTTTGATGGAAGAACCGCTTCACGGTAAGCAGCATCTTGCTTCACGAATTCTTCAGCACACGGCATAGAAACAACACGCACGCCTTCAAGCTGTGCATAAGCATCCATTGCAAGTGAAACTTCAGAGCCTGTTGCAATGATGATTGCTTTTAATTCGCCTTTTTCTTCAGCAAGCACATAACCGCCTTTCGCGGCATTCTCAATTTGAGCAGCCGTGCGTGTTTGGAATGGCAAGTTTTGACGAGAGAAGATTAATGCTGTTGGGCCTTCTGAACGTAAAAGTGCAGATTTCCAAGAAATTGCTGCTTCTACAGTGTCACATGGACGCCAAGTGTTTAAGTTTGGCGTACCGCGTAAAGAAGCAATTTGCTCGATTGGCTGATGCGTAGGGCCATCTTCACCAAGACCGATAGAATCGTGTGTATAAACGTGAATGACACGCTGCTTCATCAATGCAGACATACGCACTGCATTACGCGCATATTCCATAAACATTAAGAATGTTGCTACGTAAGGAATGAAACCGCCGTGAAGCGCAACGCCGTTAGCAATTGCAGTCATACCGAATTCACGCACGCCGTAGTGTACGTAGTTGCCCGCAGCGTTGTCTTGAACACCTTCTGCACCTTTCCAAAGTGTCAGGTTAGAACCCGCCAAGTCAGCAGAACCGCCTAAAATTTCAGGAAGTAATGGCGCAAACGCTTGAATTGCATTTTGACTTGCTTTACGCGTTGCAATAGTTTCAGCTTTTGCATTTACTTTTGCGATGTAAGCATCAGCAGCAGCAGCGAAATCAGCAGGCAAATCACCAGAAATACGGCGTTTAAGTTCCGCAGCTTCAGTTGGATATTTGGCTGCATAGGCTGCAAAAGTTTCGTTCCAAGCCTGTTCAGCTTCAGTACCTTTTGCTTTTGCATCCCAAGCTGCATAAACGTCAGCAGGAATTTCGAATGGACCTTCAGTCCAGCCTAGCGCTTCACGAGTCAAAGCAATTTCGTCATTACCCAGCGGTGCACCATGGCAATCTTCTTTACCTTGTTTGTTTGGCGAACCTAAACCAATAATCGTTTTACAAATAATGATTGTTGGCTTTTTAGTTTCAGCTTTTGCTTCAAGTGTTGCTGCACGTAATGCATCAGCATCGTGACCATCAACTTTAAGTACTTGCCAGCCATAAGCTAAGAAACGCTGTTCTGTGTCATCAGAGAACCAGCCTTCTACTTCACCGTCAATTGAAATGCCGTTGTCGTCATAGTAAGCAACAAGTTTACCTAGGCCTAGAGTGCCTGCCAATGAACATGCTTCATGTGAAACACCTTCCATTAAACAGCCGTCACCTAGGAAGCAGTAAGTGAAATGATCCACAACTGAAATGTCTTCTTTGTTGAATTGCGCTGCTAAAGTTTTTTCAGCAAGTGCAAAACCAACAGCATTGGCAATACCTTGACCTAAAGGACCAGTCGTTGTTTCGATACCAGGTGCATAGCCAAGCTCTGGGTGACCCGGAGTTTTAGAATGCAATTGGCGGAATGCTTTTAAATCTTCAATTGAAAGATCATAGCCTGTCAAATGAAGAAGTGCGTATTGAAGCATTGAACCATGCCCGTTAGACAATACAAAACGGTCACGGTTCGCCCAGTTTGGATTCGTTGGGTTATGGCTTAAAAATTCACGCCAAACGACATCAGCAATATCTGCCATCCCCATTGGCGCGCCTGGATGGCCTGAATTAGCTTTCTGCACAGCATCCATTGCCAATACACGTATTGCATTTGCAATACGGCGTTCATTAAGTGGGGTCGTCATAAGTTAGCGTCCAAACAAATGGTTTAATAGAGTAAGATGAATAGAATTCAAAGATATCTATATTGTCTTAAAAAAAGCAGAAGGGGTAAAGCCTCACGGGCAAATTTTCACGAATTATTCCTGCCCCCCTTATATTTTGGATGCTTATTGCTCAATTTCAAGCTTACACGTGTCGATTATTTTACATACAATGGCGTTTTATACGGAAAGAGCGCGGCAATTGCAGTCCAAATACCAATAATTGCTCTGCCCATCATCATTTCAATAGACGGTAAAGCCTAATAGTTTCATTAGGCTTCCTCATTCTGCGCAATATCAAAATCAGTCATTTGTATACTGAACTGTAAAGCCCGTGCTTAACATGTTTTATTTTATAAATTAAATGAGAAGCTGCCGCCTACTGTCATAGTGCCGCAGTTCACAGCATTCACAGAACAGATAAGTAAGCCTTAAAAGGCTTATTAACGTTTTTTTCTTATAATTTATCAACTTAAAACCCCAATTAAGCCTATCACGATGAAATTATATTTTTGAACATACCCATCAGAAAACACTCCGTTTGATCTCATTCTAAAAGTTAAATTAAGATATAAGTGCGCCATATCAATTTTTTAGATGCTTATATCAATTAAAAAGTCATTGAAATGAATTAATTTCATCCAATTTGGTCATGTTGAGCTAGTCCTAAACGCTTTCTCGATGTAACATGTTGCGTCTTTAAATTTAACTGTGATAGGACTTATGCGCGAGTACGCTGTATTTACCTCGGAATCTGTAAGCGAAGGCCATCCGGATAAAATGGCTGACCAAATCAGTGATGCTATTTTGGATGCAATCTTAAAAGAAGACCCATATGCACGGGTTGCTTGTGAAACGCTTGTAAAAACGGGTGCGGTTGTACTTGCCGGTGAAATCACAACAACTGCAAATGTTGACTTTGAAGCGATTGTTCGCAACACCGTAAATGGCATTGGGTACCACCATTCAGATCTTGGCTTTGACGGTTCAACATGTGCCGTGATCAACATGATCGGTAAACAGTCTCCTGAAATTGCTCAGGGTGTTGACCGTCAAAAACCTGAAGATCAAGGTGCGGGCGACCAAGGCTTAATGTTTGGTTATGCAAGCCGTGAAACTGATGTGCTCATGCCAGCACCTATTTCATATGCGCATCGCTTAATGGAAAAACAAGCTGAACTGCGTAAACAAGGAAAATTGGCTTGGTTACGTCCGGATGCAAAAAGCCAAGTGACATTTGCTTATGAAAATGGCAAGCCAGTTCGCTTAGACGCAGTTGTACTTTCAACGCAGCACGACCCAAAAATTACTCAAGCTCAGCTTAAAGAAGCTGTAATTGAGGAAATCGTGAAGAAAGTGATTCCTGCTGATATGTTCCATGCAGGAACTAAATTCCACATTAACCCAACAGGCATGTTCGTTATTGGCGGCCCTGTAGGTGACTGCGGTTTAACAGGCCGTAAAATTATTGTAGACACATACGGCGGTATGGCTCGTCACGGCGGCGGCGCGTTCTCTGGTAAAGATCCATCAAAAGTTGACCGTTCTGCTGCTTATGCAGGCCGTTATGTTGCTAAAAACATTGTGGCTGCCGGTTTGGCTGACAAATGTGAAATTCAAGTGTCTTATGCAATTGGTGTTGCAGAACCAACTTCTATTTCTATCAATACTTTCAACACTGCGAAAGTTTCTGAAGATTTGATTATTGCCCTTGTACGTGAACACTTTGACTTGCGTCCGTACGGCATCACTCGCATGCTTGATTTGATCCAGCCAATGTATCAGCAAACTGCATCTTATGGTCACTTCGGCCGTGAAGGTTCAGACACTGCATTTACATGGGAAAAAACAGACAAAGCGGAAGCGCTTAAAGCTGCTGCTGGCCTTTAATCTTTACAGATTAAGTCCTTATAAAAAAGCCTGCATTCACTGCAGGCTTTTTTATAGCCTAAATATTTCCAATTGATTATCTTGACTATAATTAACCCATAGCATAAACATAAGTGCATCACTTATAAATCAAGAAAAAAATTATGCCCTTTCCATTAGATGAAAAATTTATTACCGCAGCTGAACAGCAGTTAGGATTTACGTTTCCTAAAAAATATAAAGCCAAAATGCAAATTGAAAATGGCGGTGAATTTGGCATCAGCTTTTCTGATGAATATGAAGATGGCGATGATATAGAACCATGGTGGCTTTTTTCCTTCCAAGACACCAGCGATGTGAAAAGAACAAAACGTACAATGAATCATCTGATTGCCGAAAATAAAACCATACGTGAAATCGAAGGCTTTCCCGAAAATAGCATTGCTATTGCATACAATCATACGGGTGATTATTTATTAATGCGGGCTGAAGAGAGTTTGCAATTAAGTGAAGAAATATACTTGCGGCGCCATGAATACAGTGACTTTATCTCCCTTGCCGCAAATTCAATTGAAGATTTCTTAGCTCAATAAACCTGTACAAATAAAGCTGGCTTTTCCATCTCATCCTTCAATAGGGTTTGATAAAAATTACACTTAATCAACAATTTTAGCTCTTTTTTTGATCGTATTTTCAGCTAATATTGAGCCAACCCTTGCTACGGGTATAACAACAAAAGGATGAACACAATGAATAAATTACTTATTGCTCTAGGTTTAGCTGCAACTGTTGCGCTGGTTGGCTGTAATAAAGACAAAGCGCCTGAAACGGGCGCAACCACAGGCGAACACTTAGAAAATGCTGCGGACCAAGCAGGCCATGATATTGCGGCTGCGACATCTGATGCAGCGACAGCAACTGCTGCTGCAGTAGATGATGCAGCAACTGCAACGGCTACAGCTGCAGATAATGCCGCTGACCATGCTGAAGCAGCAGCGCACGATGCTAAAGAAGCTGCTAAAGATGCAACTGCAGCGGCTGCAGGCGCAATTGAACAAGGCGCAGCTGATGTGAAAGAAAAAGCTCAGCAATAACTGATTTAAAAAGCCCTCAAAATGAGGGCTTTTTAAATTTGAACTGTTATTATATTTAAAGCCTTCATCAGCTATAATTCCATTAAAATAACAGCAACTTGAGTTAATACATGCCTTCTGCACACCACTCAGAACATCATTATATTCATCGTACTGGCTGGCTTCGGGCCTCTGTTTTAGGCGCCAATGACGGCATTATCTCAGTGACTAGCTTAATTATGGGACTGGCAGCCAGCGGCGCTTCATCTCAAACCCTCCTCATTACCTGTGTAGCGGGCTTGATCTCTGGCGCTGTATCTATGGCTGCTGGCGAATACATTTCAGTCAAATCACAAGAAGATATAGAAAAAGCTGACTTGGCAATGGAACACAAAGCCTTGAAGCATCAGCCTGAGGCTGAATTAAAAGAATTAACACAAATTTATATAACCCGCGGGCTAAGCCCTGAACTGGCTCATGATGTTGCAGTTCAACTCACCGCGCATGATGCATTAGCAGCGCATGCACGAGATGAAATAGGTATACATGACAACACAGCAGCCAAACCCGTACAAGCAGCCATTTCCTCTGCCTTAGCATTCTCTTCCGGCGCATTACTGCCAATGCTGGCTATCTTGCTTAGCTCAGAACACAATATTGAAGCTGCTGTCGCCATTGTCGGTGTATTGTCACTTGTGCTGCTCGGTGCATTATCCAGCTATGCGGCAGGTACATCTGTGCTCAAAGGCAGTTTACGTGTAACGCTTTGGGGCATTGCTGCCATGCTATTTTCCAGCTGGATCGGCTCATTCTTCAATACAGCGCCTATTTAGCGCCGTCACTTTCGCTTAGACTGGGCTTAAAGCACCGCGTAAATTACAGCCAAACCCCATCAGCTGCTGCGCTTGTTTGTATGTACTGTGTTCTTCCATCACAAATTGATAAAAAGACGCAGCATTTTTAAAATGATCAGCCAAACCAACAGCCGATGCATTATTCAGAACCACATCATCCATCAAATTCTGATTGAAATGCCCATAACGGTATAATTCATTAAAATAACCGTTCATCATCGAGCAATAATGTTCTTTCACTGGCTTCAATGCTGTCGCACTTACTGCCTGAGCATTAAGCGTTTTCAAATCATCCGCATTTAAAGCAAATGTATTGGAAAATGCATAACCATACATCTGCTTCATTTGCATATAGTCATCAGCAAGCTTTACATTTAAATCTGCTATTTTTTGCTGTAATTGTGAAGCATTTTGAACACTATACAACTCAGGATTTAATGCTTGCGCAGGCGTATTATCTTCAACACATCCAACTAAAAAAATACTGCCAATTAAAGCGGCTGCCATGAATGGCTTCATTTCAAACCCAACACAATACAAATTTTCGCTCCATTATGCATAAAAAAATCGCCGTTAAAAGTTTTAAGCCAAAGTAAAAGCTTTTGCTATGCCAATTACATGCGTATGATAAAAAATGATGGTATTTTCAAAATGATATATATACTGGCTTATGTTCGAAATATGCGGACTTATATCAGCAAAGGATATCTCTGAATCATACCATCCAGTCAAAAACGAAAGAAAAAAGGAGAAAATACACATGCAATTACTTGAGCGCTTAGGCATTAAGCACCCTATTTTTCTAGCACCCATGGCTGGCGTATCAACTCCGCAGCTTGCTGCTGAAGTGTCCAATCAAGGCGGTTTAGGTTCTTTAGGCTTAGGCGCCAGCAGCGTCAGTGCTGCCCGCGAACAAATTTTGCAAACTCAAAATTTAACTGATCAGCCTATTCATCTCAACTTTTTTTGCCATCAAAGCTCTAGCCTAAATAACGGCATTACAGCGCAATGGGCTCAATATTTAAAACCTCAGTTTGAAAAATATGGTGCTGAGCCGCCTGCTGCTCTAAATTGCATTTACCCAAGTTTTTTAGATCAGGATGATTTCCTGCAGCTGGTGCTAGAAACAAAGCCTAAAGCTGTCAGCTTTCATTTCGGCATTCCGCATGCACATCAAATTCAAGCGTTAAAAAATGCCAATATTGTTACCATGGTCACGGCAACCAGCCTTGCAGAAGCAAAAGCTATCGAAGCTGCCGGTATTGATATTATTATTGCTCAAGGAATAGAAGCAGGCGGACACCGCGGTATATTCAATCAGCATTTGGACAGCGCGCTCTTGACTGCAGACTTGGTAAAGCTGCTGAAACAGCATTGTCATCTTCCAATCGTTGCTGCTGGCGGCATTATGAATGGCCATCAGGCAAAACAGCTCTTAGATTTAGGTGCAGATGCAGTACAGCTTGGAACAGCATTTGTGCAATGTAAAAGTTCCAATGCAAATGAGGCATACCGTCAAGCCTTATTCCAGCAGCCAGTGACACAAATTACTGACAGTATTTCAGGACGGCCTGCTCGCGGTTTAATTAACCAATGGCATATAGCAGTAGATTTGCCAGCACGTCCAAGCGTTCCAGCTTATCCATATGCTTATGACATGGGTAAACAATTGCACGCGCTTGCAGCCAAAAATCAAGATCACGGTTTTGGCGCATTTTGGGCAGGCAGCAATGTGATGCAAATTCGCGCTTTGGAAGCAGCTGATCTTATTAACCAGCTTGTTTTGGAAATGCTCCAAGATTTAGACTCATAAGATACAACCTAAATCACATAAATAATACTGCATACCGATGCAATTCCTCTGATTTTTATTTTTTGTCTAATATTCCACATTGTAATTTTATGTAATATCATGTTTAAACAAGTAAACATTAAACAAAAATTAAAATTGGGGAATTGTATGGCGGTTGCGCTTTTAGTTTTAGTATTGCTTGGAGTAACACTGGATAGCAAAGATCACTCACAGCAAACAAATGTTCCGCATTCAGCAGAACAGCAAAATACAGCTGCACCTGATGCAAACAGTGCAAACAGCTTGCCATCGTCTTAAGCATCATAAAAAAAAGCCCTATGCAAAATTACATAGGGCTTTTTTAGTACAGCGCTTAAACCATATTAGACTTCAAGTAAATTCACAGCCTCGGCCTGCACATCACTCATAATCTCTCCATGTGCAAGCAGCTCATTAAAGTATGCTTCTACAACTTTAAATTGCGCTGCGGTAGAATCTTCTTTATACATATTTTGGCGGAACTCGTTGCTTGAACGCAAACCTTTGGTATACCAAGCAATATGTTTACGTGAAATCCTGCAGCCAGAATATTCACCATAAAACTCATACAGTTCAGCCAAATGTCCCAATAACACAGTTTTCACTTCTTCAATCTCAGGCGCTGCCAAGTGTTCACCCGTTTCTAAATAATGCGCAATTTCACGAAAAATCCACGGACGGCCTTGAGCTGCACGCCCAATCATCACAGCATCTGCGCCTGTATAGTCCAATACATATTTGGCTTTTTCTGGACTATCAATATCCCCGTTTGCAATTACAGGAATATTAATCAGGTTTTTGACTTCGCGAATTAAACTATAGCGAGCCGTATTTAAATACATATCTTCACGTGTACGTCCATGCAGCGCTAAAGCAGCAATACCCGCTTCCTCTGCACGTTTTGCAACACGCATAATATTTTCATGGCCATTTAAAAAACCTAGACGGGTTTTCAATGTTACGGGCACGTCCACAGCCGCAACGACCTCATCCAAAATTCGAGCAACCAAATCTTCATCTTTCAGCAAGGCAGAACCAGCCAATTTATTGCAAACTTTTTTCGCAGGGCAGCCCATGTTGATATCGACAATTTGAGCGCCATTTGCAACTTGGTAGCGCGCAGCTTCTGCAAGTTCCAGAGGGTCTGAACCAGCAATTTGTGCGGAAATCGGAGCAATTTCGCCATCAAAATTTGCACGGTATAAACTTTTTTTACTCATGCGCAGCGTTTTGTCTGCAGTCATCATTTCACTGACCGCATGACCCGCACCAAAGTACTTGCACAACGTTCGAAACGGACGGTCTGTTACACCCGCCATTGGCGCAACCCACAGTTTTTTACTGAGTGGTTTATCAAACAATTCTTGAATTACTGTATGCTGCGCCATTAAATTTTTCCAATTTTACCCAATAAAACGCAAAAGCCGAAAGCGATTTAGACCTCAGTATAGCTAAAGCCATATATATAGACCGATTAAGAATGAGATCATATTCAAGACGGCGTTACAGTTCAAAATAATGCTGCTTTGCCTAAAAAAGCTTTTGCAGACGCAAGTCTAAAGCTTTCTGTCCAAAATCTCCAGTTCCTCCCGCCTGAAGTAAAATACAGCAGCGCCAATGAAACAGATGCAGCCATCCAATGCCAGTTCTTAAAAACAGCGGCTGGCAGCACTGGAAAATTTAATATCTATCACCATATAAGCCAATAGCCAGCTGGAAAAGGCTCACCTATTCCCTACTTAGCGCTGGTCTTAAAATTGCGCTTTTCATGGCGCTATGCAGCTGAAAATGGTTATGTTATTTTCAATATTATGCGCAGCTTTTAAAGCAATAATCTGCCGATACTGCAGTTTTGGCAAGGCAGTTTAAGCAGCGCTCACCACAGTCATTCAGATAATTTTTCAGCGGATGAAGAATGATCATAGTATACTGCGTCAGCCTCTTTGGCCTCTAGTTTGGGAACATGTCTACGTCAATATGAAAAAATCTTTTGCTTACTCTGCTTGTGTAAAAACGCTTTCTGTTTTAGCAGTTTCTATCGGCTTAAGCGCCTGCGGCAATGGCTCATGGTGGTCTAAAGATGATGAACCGACTCTAGATGCCGAACACATCCGCAAAGCCATTCCTAGCCGCGTCAATGACCGCAGCTCATGGGCTAAAGATATTTATGACATTACTGAGCAGCTCGGCATTCCTCAAACCAAGGAAAATGTCTGTACGATTGTGGCTGTAGTAGATCAAGAGTCCAACTTTCATGCAGATCCGCAAGTGGCAGGCTTAGGCGCTAAAGCTGTCAAAGAGGTGCAAGACCAGCTGGAAGAAAAATTCAAAGCCAAATTGGGTGACAATATTGGCGGTGTAATTGCAGGTTATTTTCAAGAAGTTTTAAAAAATCAGCCAAGTCCTGAAGACAATTACTTAAGCCAAATGGGCCGTGTGAAAACCGAACGCCAGCTGGATGAACTTTATCGTGAAATCTTTGACTATATGGCAAAGCATTATCATGTCAGCGCCTTAACAGGCACGGCAAAGCTGTTAGGTCAGGACATCAGTGAAAAGCTGAACCCGATTACAACATTGGGATCAATGCAGGTACTGCTCAGCTATGCCAAAGATCATAAACGTCAAGGCGGCAGCATGGCTGACCTGCGTACAGATATGTATTCACAGTACGGCGGCCTATACTATGGCATTCACCGTCTGATGATGTATCCCGCTGACTATGACAAACCGCTTTACCGTTTTGCAGATTATAACTCTGGAAAATATTCGAGCCGAAATGCCGCATTCCAAAGCATGCTTAACAGCATTTCAGGCGCTGATTTAGATCTGGACGGCGATTTGCTGCTTTACAAAAAAGATAACTCGCCTATAGCGGCAAAGAGTTCATCTGAACAGGAAATCTTAAAAGTATTTTCTGATCACAACGTCATTCTCACACCGAAGCAAATCCGTTCAGATTTGAAAAAGGAAAAAGAATTAAACTTTGAGGATACTGCTACCTATCGTGCTGTAAGCAAGCTATACCAAGAAAAAACTGGTAAAAAGCCATTTTACGCCATGATGCCGGAAGTTGTGATTTCAGGGCCGAAACTCAGCCGTGACTACAATACCAATTGGTTCGCCTCGCGAGTAAATGGACGCTATCAAACATGCATGACCCGAATCAAGCATTTAAAAATCTAGCTTTATTTGATTTTGACGGAACACTTTGCAGCAAAGACAGCTTCACTGGGTTCATTTTTTACTCATTATCTAAGCGCCATATTGTGCGTCAAGGCTTAAAAATTTTACCGTGGATTCAGGGCTACTACTTAAATGTATATCCTGCCCACGCTATGCGCCCCAAATTGTACAGTGCAATGTTTAAAAATACTGATGCCGCAGATATCCATGAACTGGCAAATGCGTATGCACAAGAGCTGATGCAGTATTTAAATCCAGACTTGCTGCAGCAGATGCAGCAGCATCAGCAGCTTGGCCATCAAGTGGCGCTGGTTTCAGCCTCGGTGGACCTCTATTTAAAGCCCGTTTGCAGCCTCTTAGGCATTGATTTGATTTGCTCAGAAGTTGAAATCAAGAACAGTAAAATGACAGGATCTTATATCACTGCTGACTGCAGCGGCGAACAAAAACGGTCTCGTATTTTAGAAAAGTATAATTTGCATGATTTTGACAGTGTTTATGCCTATGGCAACAGCCATGAAGATCTTGCTATGCTGGATTTAGCCGATCACCGCTATATGGTTGGTGAGGATAAAAACCTGCCCGCCTTAGCACAAAGCTTATCTGCATAACTCTTAGATTCTCAAATGAGAGGTTTTTAGTATCCGAACAAAAGCCCTGCATATGCAGGGCTTTTCAATTTACTTTTTAAATGGAAATGCATATTTCACAATACGCTTAATTACACTGCCGTACTGTTTGACTAAACTGGCATTATTATAGTTCAAGCCATATTTTTCACACACAGCCTGAACTTTTGGCGCCATTTTACGGTAACGGCGCGCTGGTACATCCGGATATAAATGATGCTCAATTTGATGGCTTAAATGGCCTGTCAAAATATGAAAAGCCTCTGAACCCGTTAAGTTCGAAGAACCGCGAATTTGACGCATATACCAATGGCCGCGGCTTTCATTTTGCAGTACTGACTTTGGAAACACTTCCACATCTTTAGTGAAATGGCCGCAGAAAATAATACTGAAGGTCCAAATATTACGGATCCCGTTTGCAACCAGATTGCCCGTCAGAACAGGCAGCGCGGCAGGACCTGCAATCAGCGGAAAGAACACATAATCTTTAAACAGCTGTTTAGAGATTTTACGCTGCATCGGACGCCATTCTTCTTGGGTTTGCTCTTTGCTCTTGCGGCCTTTGAAGTATTTACCCAATTCCAAATTTTGAATTGCAACGCCCCACTGGAACAGCAGACAAAATGGAATACTGTAAATCGGCTGCAGCAAATAGCCGGGCTTCCAGCGCTGCTCTGGGAACAAACGGACAAGACCATAGCCAATGTCATCATCCAGCCCTTTAATATTGGTATAAGTATGGTGCTTAAAGTTATGTGTCTGACGCCAGTTGTCTGAAGTCCCGACAATATCCCACTCATAGGTCTGACCATTGAATTTTGGATCATTCATCCAGTCATACTGACCATGCATGACATTGTGGCCAAGCTCCATATTTTCCATAATTTTGGAAAAGCCTAATAGCCCTGTGCCCAGCAGCCATGCTGGCGGGAACCAGCCTGCAAATAATAAAGCGCGGCCAGCCAATGATGAATAACGGACAGCTGCATAAACACGGCGGATGTATTCGGCATCTTTCTCACCAATATCATCCAGCACTTCTTGTTTAATTGCATCCAGCTCACGCGCCAGTTCATCCAGCTGGCTTTGTGTTAATTCACTGTTTTTCGGGTTCTTAAAATATTCAATTTTTACAGGCATATTCATAAAAATGGTCCTACCTTATAAATCAATCACAAGATCAGTCTGAGCCGAGCTCACACAGAGTTTCAGCAAGTTGCCCCGCTCTGTATTTTGTGCGCCATTGACTAAATTTTTTGTTGCGCCTTCTGCTTTATTGCATGCGCATTTGTTGCATATCCCCATACGGCAGCCATGCTTAGGCTTAATATTCTGCTGTTCCAGCGCCGCTAAAATTGGGACACCTTTAGGAATAGAGACAACTTTATTGGTTTGCAGCAAAGTCACATTAACAAAGCCAATATCATCATTAACCAATGCGCTCATACTGAATGCTTCTGTCTGCACATTTTGAGCAGCAGCAAAATGCTCTTCTGCAGCGGCTGTAAAACCTGACGGACCGCATGCATAAACAATACTGTTTGCAAGATCTGTGACCAAGGCCGCATGTGACGCATTCACACGTGCGTCCGCTGGCAAAGCTTGGGTATAAAATACGTGAAAACTGAAGTTTGCATAATGCGATGCGATGTTTTCAAAGCGCGCTAGAAAAGCAGCATCGCTCTTATTTTTCACCCAATACATGAGCTTCACAGGCTGTTCTTTTAATTGCTGTGTTTTACTCATTTCTTTAATCAGGCTCAGCATTGGCGTAATACCGCTGCCCGCTGCCAAAAGTACAAGAGGCGAAGCGGTTTTGGGCACGGTCATTTCACCATACGGCAGACCAAACTCAACCAACTGTCCTACTTCAGCCTGTTCTGAAAACCATGTGCTGACAATGCCCGCATTCACTTTTTTCACTGTCAGCAAGACATGCTGCGCATTTAAACGGGTCAAACTATATGTACGTTCATAGCGGATGCCGTTCACTGCAACAAAAACTGGATGATGCTGCCCTGCCTGTCCAAATTTAAAATTACGGTTGATCTGAATCATCACGCTGACCATATCATCAGCAGCAATATCCTTTTGAACAATTTTGCCCAATGCTTTATTGCTTGACCAAAGCGGGTTGATTTTCTGCAGCCAAAAATTGACAGCATCAAGGTCAATCACACTTTCAGTGAAGAAATTGAAGGGCTGTTTTACTTTAGTCAGCACATGCATGGTCATATACATCTCATAGAGTTTGTATTTATTATACACATGTATATATATTTGTATATACACTCGTGCTTAAATCATTCCTCACCAAACACTATAAGCCTTTCTGATAATGTGTTATCGTTTCTATACATCTAACATGATGGCTCTAAGGTCTGAATTGAAAGCGAATATAGGCTCTATGCTCCAAGAACAAACTCCCCTTGAAACAGTTAGCTCAGTGCGCACTGTAGGCCGTAAAGCCACAATTACAAAAGAAGAATTATTTCAGGCCGCGTTAAATCTGATTGGCCCGCAAAAAAGTATTGCCTCTTTGAGCTTGCGTGAAGTTGCACGTGAAGCTGGCATTGCGCCAAACAGCTTTTACCGTCATTTTAAAGATATTGATGAATTGGCAATTGAACTCATTGACCGTGCTGGTGTTGTTTTGCGTCAAATTTTGCATGAAGCGCGTCTGAAAGCATCTAAACAAAACAGCATTATCCGCAGCTCTGTAGAAGTGTTTATTGAACAGCTGAATGCCGACACAGGCAACCTAAGCCTGCTGCTTCGTGAGGGCTATACGGGTTCAATTTCCTACAAACAAGCCGTTGAGCGTCAGCTAAACTTTTTTCAGCAGGAACTTAAAGAAGACCTTGTCTTACTGGAAAAACTGAATAACAGCAAATTAGCTCACCCAGAAATTGCAGCCAAAGCCATTACGCAGCTGGTGTTTAATATGGGCGCTAAAGTGATTGATATGCCTGCAGCTGAGCGTACAGAAGTTGCTGAACAAACTATGCTGATGATTCGCATGATTTTGGAAGGTGCGCGTCACTTGGATGAAGCTAAGATCCGCTGAGCCTTCCCTCACTCCCTGACCGAATTACCGCTTAAAACATCAAGCATATTTTGTTCGGGAGTGAAAAATAATTTACTTTGCAGAAACTGCCAACTGCTGCTGCGGCAGAAAAGATGCTCCGCAAGTTGTTTGATCTCCAGCGCGGATAATGGCC
This sequence comes from Acinetobacter tianfuensis, assembly GCF_003611465.1. Taxonomy (GTDB): domain Bacteria; phylum Pseudomonadota; class Gammaproteobacteria; order Pseudomonadales; family Moraxellaceae; genus Acinetobacter; species Acinetobacter tianfuensis. The sequence continues at coordinate 55,328 of NZ_RAXV01000018.1, read as the reverse complement.
CGGCCTTTCACTGTGGTGCTCATATCCGTTGCAATTGCAGCAACAACCGCCTTACATTTAGGACAAAAGTGCTTCATGCCATTTAAATGTACGGCTATGCCATTAATCAAAAATGAACTCTCAACTTCAGCAACAATACCGCCATGCGTCGTTTTCGCACCAAGAGTAATTAAAGCTTTAGACATTGTTATTTTTCCTTATTTATTTTTTGGCGCATTTTAACACAGGCTTTCGCATTGCTCTAGACGCCTCTTAAAGCTTAGGCTAACATTTACAGCTGCGTTTTTATCAAAAATTTAGCTTAAAGTAAAATATCATTTGATTTGACGAAAATCATTTCCTTCATCATAAAAACCAGCAAAAATTAATAGCTCATTTAACCCAATAAGCTCTTCTGCACATATTGCTGCCCCAATTTTTTATGATTTCTATCAAGTGCATCTAATATTTCTTACATAAAAAACCGACGCCTAAGCATCGGTTTTACGTCGTCTTTTATAACTTATGCAAATTAAGCATTCAGCCACTTTTCAGCTTTAGCCTGATCTTCAACTTTTAGCTCAACTTCGGTTAAGTCTGAACCGCCAGCCTGAACTTCAAATGTCATCAGCTCATCACGGCGGAAAGCATGAACAATGAAAACACCTTCTTGCTTCGCATATTTTTCAATCAGTTTAGCCGTCGCTTTTAAACCATCAATCGCAACAATCACATCATTTGCTGAAAGGCCTGCTTGAACACCTAGACTATCACGGCGAGCAGAAACGACAGCAACACCTTCAGGCTTATCAGCAAGCTTTAAACCAAATGGCAATGACTGATCATTTTTCAGCGTGTAGCTTAAGCCAAACTCAGGGAACAGCTGGTCTAATGGGAGCTCATCTGTGGTGTTAATCAGATGGTTAATTTGCTCAATCCAGTTATCGCCAGTCAGTTCATTACAAAGCTCTACGATTGTACGCTCATGCACTTGCATGCCATTTTGCGCATTTTCATACAGCTTACGCATCAGCGCATCTAAACTTGAACCGCGCAAACGCAAACCTAAGTCTAAACACAGCGCGACTAAACAGCCTTTATTGTAGTAGCTCGTACCTGCATTATTTGAATTTTCATCCTGACGGTAGAATTTCACCCATGCATCAAAACTAGACTCAGATACAGACTGAATAAAACGGCCCGGATTTTGTAAATAACGGTCAATTTGCGCTTTAAGCAGTTTGATATATGAACTTTGAGAAATGACACCGCTGCGCAGCAAAATCAAATCATCATAATATGATGTGAAACCTTCAAAAATCCATAATAAAGAGGTGTAGCCTTCTTTATTCAAATTATAATTTACGAAGTTTTCAGGACGGATGAATTTCACTAACCATGAATGAAAATATTCATGACTGCACAGCCCTAAGAAGCGCTGATATTCTTCTGAAGGTTCAGCGGGTTCATCCGCCTTTGGCAAGTCATCGCGCGGCGTGATTAGACTTGTACTGTTTGGATGCTCTAAACCGCCATAGCTATTGCCCGTTGCAATGGTCATAAAGGTATAGTCTTTAAAAGGCGCAGAACCGAACATTGAAATTTCTGTACTGCAAATTTTTTCAATGTCCTGCTGCATGCGGGCTGCATTCATCGCATGTTTGCCTGAAACAACAAACTCATGCGCAATGCCATTTGCTTCAAAACTAAAACGGGTCTGATCGGCAAGCTCAAAAGGCGCATCAATCAATTCAGCATAATTGGCCGCTTCTAAAGTAAAACGGCCCTTCACTAAACTGCGGGTTTTTAAACCAGTCGCAATTTGGAAATGCTTTAACTCATCCGGCAGGAAAATTTCCACCTCAACAGCTTTATGCTCTTGGCCTTCCAGACCTAAACAAGCACAGGCTGGATTTACATATAAACGATTTTCATCTACATAAGCGCCGCGTACAGATAAGTCATAAGCATAGACATCATATTCAACCGTAATCAGCTCATGATCTGTGTTGAATAAACGCCATTTATTTTTTTCAAATTTCTGGATTTGCAGCAGACGGCCTTCTTCATCATAGGCACGCACCGATTCGATATGCTTAGAAAACTCACGAATTAAATAGCTTCCCGGAATCCAAGTCGGCAGTGAAAGCACTTGTGTTGGATCAGCTAAAAAGCGGACTGTGACATGCAGGAGGTGCTGACGATAATCGTCAAATTCGATTTGATAATGCAGCATAATGGGCAATACAAAATTAAAATAGATAACTTGATTGCTAGCTTAACATTTTTTTAATCATACAGTGCCGAACTGTGTTATTTGTCTGCAATTAACACTAGCCAGCACTTCAAAAAAGGCATAGCATGCCTAAAATTTTTATCGCTTATTTGCCTAAGGAAAGGCTAAGGAACTTCATTGAAACGCGTGATATATCTGATCGCAGCACTTATTGCTTTGTGCTCCACGATGGTGAATGCTGCCCTGCTGGATATTAAGCCAGAAACAGTAGAGGCAGAGGCTTGGACTATTTTAGACCCTCAGTCTGGTCAAGTTATTGCAGAACATAACAGTCATGTACGCCGCGCTCCTGCATCCCTCACAAAAATGATGGTTGCTTATATTGCGCTGAAGGAAATCCAAGCTGGAAAACTGCGTAAAGACGAAATTCTGACAGCAACACCGGTAGTGAAATTAGTACAATGGGATGAGTCTCAAATGTACTTAAAAGAAGGCGAACAGATTTCAATTGATCAGCTCATTGCAGGCTTGGTCATCATGTCTGCCAATGATGCAGCAGTCAGTTTGGCTGAAAAAATTTCAGGCAGCGTGCCAAATTTTGTTGCACGTATGAATCTGGAAGCTAAAGCGCTCGGTATGAACGATACTCATTTTGAAAATCCGCCGGGTATTACCATGCCAGAGCACTACTCTTCAGCCTCAGATCTTGCCCGCTTAGCCGCTGCAATAGTCAAAGAAACACCAGACTATTTAAATTATTCAAAACAGCAAAGCTTTAGCTACAATAAACACTTCCACCGCGCAACCAATGTACTGCTGAAACAAGACCCAAGCGTAGACGGGATGAAAACTGGCTTTACCAAAGCAGCCGGCTACAATCTCGCCTTAACAGCAAACCGCCCTACAGGCCGCTACAATGAACCGGACCGCCGCTTAGTCGTCGTTGTGCTAGGCACTAAAAGCGCTCTCAAACGCGCTGAAATTGCACATAAACTAATGAATATCGGTTATGTATATACCCGCAATGAACAAGTCCTAAAAGACAAACAGCTCATTGCAGAACTGCCTGTCGTTAAATCCACTTTAAAAATGTTTAAAGTCGAAACTCAGCAGCCGCAAATGATTACCGCCTCACTGGCAGATCCAGCTTTTCAATTTGACTTAAATGCTTTTGATCCATTGCACCAGCGCATGATGCTGGACACAGGAAACGGCTTGATGCAAAGCATTGAACCGCTGCAGCACACAGAAACCAGCCTAGACGTAAAAATCAATGAAAAGCTGCTCACTGCGCCGCTTTCACAAGTGATTAAGCTTGCAACTATTGATGTTTATCAAAATGATCAGCTCATCCGCAGCTTTGACATTGAAGATGAAGTCAACATTGAAGAAGCCAATATTTTTGAACGACTATTTATGTGGATTAAAAGTGTTTTTGGCTTATTTTCTGCTGATGCCGAACTAAAAACCTACCCAGTTAAATAAAAACAGCTGCCGCACTCAGCAGATACAAACAAAAACGGAAGATGGCATGCAATATGCTATCTTCCTTTTTGTTATAAAAATAAATGGGTCATGCAATGCCGCAGACGTTAAATACAGAACATTCAGCATTACACAAAATTATTATCGTTGGCGGCGGTGCCGGCGGTTTAGAGCTGGCAACAATGCTCGGCAGCACTTTAGGCAAAACTAAAAAAGCGCAAATCACCCTTGTAGACTTAAAACTCAATCATGTCTGGAAACCGCTGCTGCATGAAATTGCAGCCGGCACCATGAATGCAAATGACGAAGCGACCAATTACTACGCTCATGCTGCTAAGCATCATTATGAATTCGTGCTTGGAAAATTAGTGGATGTACTGCCAGCGGCAAAACAAGTTCAGCTGCACACTGTTCAAACTGGAAAATACGGCACAGAAGGCCAAACGCTTTTACTCGATTACGATACGCTGGTTTTAGCTGTAGGATCGGTCTCCAATGACTTCGGTACAGCAGGCGTACAAGAATACTGCCACTATTTGGACAGCCTGCAGCAAGCAGAAGTTTTCCAGCAAGATCTGCTGCATTTATATTTAGATGCGCAAAACCAAACAGCAGAACACGAACTGAATATTGCAATCATTGGCGCAGGCGCGACTGGTGTCGAATTATCTGCAGAACTGGTACAAGCCAAAATCAATTTTTATAAATATGGCCTCAATAAAATCCACCCTAAAAAAGTCAGTATTACACTGATTGAAGGTTCAGAGCGTATTTTGCCAGCCTTGCCAGAACAAATTGCTGAACATGCGCACAAGCAGCTGACACACATGAAAATTGATGTGCTCACTGGCAAGCGCGTAGAAAAAGTCGATGCTGAACGCATTTACTTTAATGACGGCAGCAGTATTCCAGCAGCCATAAAAGTCTGGGCTGCTGGCATTAAAGCGCCAGAGGTCATTGCAAATCTTAAGGGCTTTAACCAAGACCGTATGGGCCGCTTAGACGTTTATGCTACTTTGCAGACCAAATCAGATCCAAATATTTTTGCATTTGGCGACTGTGCCCACTGTCAGCCGCGTGCAGATGAGCCTGTACTTGGCCCTAGAGCTCAAGTTGCCAGCCAGCAGGCAGCTTTCCTTGCAGAAGCTCTGAAAGCCCGAATTAAAGGCAAACAGCTGCCAATGTTTGAATTTTCAGATAAGGGCTCACTCGTCTCCTTAAGTAAAAATAAAGCAGTCGGTGAACTTTTAGGCCAAGTGAATGTGCAGGGCTTTGTTGCAAAATCCATGTACGTATCGCTGTACCGTATGCACCAAGCAGCTATTTACGGCTACACGCATGCAGGCCTGCTGACAGCTAAAGATTTTGTTACACGAAAAATTACACCAAAAATAAAATTGCATTGAAATATTCAAAATGGCCCCCATTAATGAAAAAAGCATCAGAAGAAATGAAAAAATGCATTTTTTTGACAATATCGGTCTACAAAATTGCATTTTCAATTTATGATGTACCCCTTAAAAAATTGAACGGATCAATAACATGACTGCTATTGCAAATAACCTTGTGGTTTCATTCCACTACACATTGACTAATGCAGAAGGTGAAACTCTTGACCAATCTCAAGGTGAACCACTTGCATATTTGCACGGTGCAGGCAACATCATCCCTGGCCTTGAAAATGCATTACTAGGCAAAACTGTTGGTGAAAAATTCACAGTAACTGTTCCTGCTGCTGAAGGTTATGGCGAATACAACCCTGAACTAGTTCAAGAAGTTCCTGCTCAAATGTTCCAAGGCGTTGATAACATTCAAGCAGGCATGCAATTCCAAGCACAAACTGATGACGGCGTTCAAATCGTTACAGTTAAAGCTGTTGAAGGCGACAACGTTGTTGTAGATGCTAACTTCCCGCTAGCTGGCCAAGATTTAACTTTCGAAGTTGAAATCGTTGAAATCCGTGAAGCATCTCAAGAAGAGCTTGACCACGGTCACGTACACGGCGCAGGCGGTCACCACCACTAAGATCTCTTGATCTCAAGTGATAAAGGCAAAGTTTTTACTTTGCCTTTTTTTTATAGTGCTGTTTAACAATAAATAAGCATAAAAAAAAGCAGGGCCTAGGCTCTGCTTTTTTTATGCCGCACGATTAGCGGCGCTGATTATAAATCTGCTGCGCTGCAGGCAAGTTTTTACGCATTGCCTCAATACGCTGTGTATTTGACGGATGCGTTGATAAGAACGTTGCGCCATTGCCAGAACCTGACATTTTGCCCATTTTTTCCCAAAGCGTAATTGCAGCCTGAGGATTATATCCTGCACGCGCCATCAGCATTAAACCGCCCTGATCCGCACGGCTTTCTAAACTGCGGGAATATGGCAAGCCTACACCTATTTGGCTGCCTAACTGCGCTGCTGCTGTACCCATTTGACCAACACCCGCTGCACTTAAACCTACGCCTAAGGCAATATCAGTCAATGCCTGCGCGCCAATTTTTTGCTTAGAATGTTCTTCTAATGCATGCACCATCTCATGACCCATGATGGCTGCAATTTCAGCATCCGTCAGATTCAATTTATTGACAATACCTGTATAAAACACAACTTTGCCGCCCGGCGCTACATAAGCATTCACCTGATCCGACTTTAATACAGCAAGCTGCCAGTCAAAACGAGAGCTGGTCTGGTTCATTTGATCTGCATAAGGCTTTAATTTATTAAATACAGCATAAACACGCTTATAAGTCGTAGAGCTGGTATCTAAAGTTTTATTGCTGTTTGCTTCCTGTACGGTCTTATTAAAACCTTGTGTTGCTGTTGCATTTAAAGTCGCTGTATCTGCACCTGCTATATCTGCAATTGTTGTGCAGCCTGAAAGCGTCATTGCGCTGGCAGCGCAAAGGCCCAATAGTATATTTTTATTCATTTTTTAAGCTACTCCGGAAAATCATTAACGCTGTATTAAATATGCCACAGTATATTCTTTAGATTTAGGAGGTTAAATAAACTTAAACAACAAAATCATTTAATTTATGTAAATATTGTTAGCCCGAAAACTGAATGTACAGCCAAAATACTAAACAGCCTGCATTCAGCAGCAAATAAAATTTTCTGAGCGGAATAATTTTTTGTTCAAGGCGCTCATCCTTACGCTTAAAAAATAGATATGCATTCTGCAGCAGCATCACTGGGACCAGCACACAAGCAATCATAATCGTCAGTCCAATAAAAATCTGATACAGCACATCTGGATTTACCTGCTGTGATTTAATCATCATCATTGCGATTGTAGGCGCGCCGCCCATTGCAAACAGCAGCGAATAAAACATGGTCGCTGAAATATTATTATGCATAGCTGATCATACTGTTCATTCAAATTATGACAACATTCTAACAAGCTCAAACTGATTGAACAGCTTATTCATACATAACTTTAGTCGGTCACATGAATAAAAAAAGCCCGATTAAATCGGGCTTTTTCTTTGCATTCTACTGTTTCATAAAATTATTTTTTAACAGCAGCAGTATAAACTTTTTGAGCTTCAACCATATTTTTATTTAAATTCACAATACGATCATTATTTGATGGGTGTGTAGAAGTAAATTTCTGTACACCGCTATTGCCAGTGCTGTCAATTTTATTCATTTTTTGCCAAACACTTGTAGCCGCTTCAGGGTTATAACCTGCTTGCGCCATTAACATTAAACCACCGCGGTCAGCTGCAGATTCAAGACTGCGTGAATAAGGCAGCCCTACTCCATATTTACCCGCAATATCTAATGCACTTGCGCCATAGTTTCCTAACTTATCGCCGCCATAGCTTTTACCCAATTTAACAGCCATATCAGTAATAGTATTTGCCCCTGCCCCGCGCTTGCTATGTTCCTCTAGCGCATGCGTCATTTCATGCCCCATGATTGCCGCAATTTCAGCATCTGTCAGTTTTAAAGTATTTACAATACCGGTAAAAAACACAACTTTGCCGCCAGGCATGACAAAAGCATTTAATTCATCCGAACGTAAAACGCTTAACTTCCAGTCAAATGGCTGACCTGTTTTATTTGCTTGATCTGCAAAAGGTTTCATTTTCAGAAAAACCGCATTGATGCGCTTATAAGTTGCCGAAGATGTATCTAAAGCTTTTTGCGATTTCGCATCATCTACAAGTTCTTGATAATCTTGTGCAGCGTTCATATTTAATGTTGCAGAATCATTGCCTGTCAGTTCAGCTACTGCCGTACAGCCAGATAAAATCGCAGCAGCGCCAAATGCCAATACTAATTTTTTATTCATCATTCTATATACCAAACTCTAATTTTTATATATTTTCATACCAGCATCTAGGCTGGCTTAATTATGAGCGCGCATTATGATTTAATTTTTTCTAAAAATCAAAATATAATCAGGCTTTTATTTAAAATATTAATGACAGGCCAATAAAAAAGCTCCCGAAGGAGCTTTTTTAGAACGTATTGCTTACGCATCAAATGGATGGCGAAGAACGATTGTTTCTTCACGGTCAGGGCCAGTTGAAATGATGTCGATTGGACATTCAATCAATTGCTCAAGACGTTTCACATAGTTAATTGCAGCTTGCGGCAATTGATCAAGTGATTTCGCGCCGAAAGTAGACTCAGACCAGCCTGGCATAGATTCGTAGATTGGTTTTAAAGTTTCAAATGCAAGCGCATCAGAAGAACCTACACAGCCTGAATCCGCAGCTTCATAGCCTACACAGATTTTTACTTCGTCTAAACCGTCAAGAACGTCAAGTTTAGTTAAGCAAATACCAGAAAGTGAGTTTACTTCTACAGAACGGCGAAGGATTTCAGCATCAAACCAGCCGCAGCGGCGTTGACGGCCAGTAGACGCGCCAAATTCCGAACCAACTGTACCTAGGTGTTTACCAATCGCGTCACCCACATCAGCAGCGGCATCATATACCAGCTCAGTTGGGAATGGGCCTGCGCCTACACGTGTTGTGTACGCTTTCGTAATACCCAGCACATAGTCAAGGTGCAACGGACCAAGACCTGAACCAGAACTTACGCCGCCAGCAGTCGTGTTTGAAGAAGTCACATACGGATATGTACCGTGGTCAACGTCAAGAAGTGAACCTTGCGCGCCTTCAAACATGATGTTTTCGCCAGCTTTACGGTACTTATGAAGCTCACCTGTTACATCCATTACTAATGGAGCAACAACTTCACGCCATTGGTCGCAAAGCGAAAGAACATCTTCCAATTTAACCGCTTCTACGCCGTAGAATTGAGTCAATTGGAAGTTATGGTATTCAAGAAGCTCTTGTAATTGCGCTTTAAGATGATCACCGCCGCGAACCAAATCAGCTACACGTACTGCACGGCGCGCAACTTTGTCTTCGTACGCAGGGCCAATACCGCGGCCAGTCGTACCAATTTTAGCATTGCCGCGTTTTTTCTCGCGTGCTTGGTCAAGCGCAATGTGATTCGGAAGGATTAACGGACAGTTTGGCGAAATACGTAAACGCTCTTTAACTGGCACGCCTTCTTTTTCAAGAATACCCATCTCTTTAATAAGCGCATCTGGTGAAAGCACAACACCATTGCCAATTAAGCACAATACGTTTTCACGTAAAATGCCAGATGGAATGAGGTGTAATACAGTTTTCTTACCACCAACCACGAGAGTATGACCTGCGTTGTGTCCGCCTTGATAACGTACTACCGCAGTCGCTTGATCTGTGAGCAGGTCGACGATCTTGCCTTTACCTTCGTCGCCCCATTGGGTACCAAGTACCACAACATTCTTGCCCATAATAGCCTCATTACATCATGCTGTTAAAATTGAATACAATGCTGAATGACATGAACATTCAGCTTTGCGATTAAAGCTTTTCGACTTTCCATTCACCAGCAGCATTCACCAGCTGGTGAGTTGCATGCGGAACAGAAGTTAAATCATCGCTGCCAAGCAGCTGAATAACATTTGAACCTTGCGCACGCAGTGCAGCAATCGCATCCAGCAATGCTTTATCTGTACCCTTAGGCGCAGCAATTTGTTCAATTTTCTTGAATTTTCCAGCGCATAACGCATACAAATCGCAAGAGAAACCTGTCGCAGGACGTGCACGGCCAAAGTGTTGGCCCACACCGTCATAACGGCCGCCCTGAGCTAATGGCGCTGCGCGGTTTGGCGCATATACCGCATACATTAAACCTGTATGGTAGTGATACGAACGAAGTTCTACGATATCAATACCGATGTGCAGATTTGGCCAGCGCGCCTGAATTTCAGACTGTGTCGCTTTCACTGAATCAAATGCCTGCTTGAAAGCTGCATCTGCAAAAATTTCAGCGCTCAGGTTTGCTTGCAGCGCATCTAAATCACTAGCATAACGGCCTAATGCATAAAAATCTGCACCGAAGTTCAGTTCTTGCGTGAACTCGGCAAGTTCAGGCAAAGCTTTGCGCTGATATAAATCAGACAGTTGGCGTTCAACACTTTTACTTAAGCCCGCATGCTTAACCAAGCTGCGGAATAAGCCAACATGGCCTAAATCTAAGTGGATGCTGTCAGGATGGCCTGAAGTTTTAATCAAGCTCAGCATGACATCCAGCATTTCTACATCAGCATCAAGGCTGTCTGAACCAAATAATTCTGCACCTAACTGCAACGGCGCGCGAGTGGTATTAAAACCCTGCGGTTTAGTATGTAAAACAGTACCTGCGTAGCAATAACGGGCCACGCCTTCTACTGGATGTACATGCGCATCAATACGAGCCACTTGCGGTGTCATATCGGCACGCACACCAAGCAAACGGCCAGAAAGCTGGTCGATTACCTTAAAAGTGGCTAAGTCTAAATCTTGATTCGATTCTGAAAGAGAAGATAGAGATTCAATGTATTCAATGAATGGCGTGTACACCAGCTGATAACCTCGAGATGCGAGGAAATCCAAGGCGTCACGGCGCAACGTTTCAATTACTTGCGCTTGTTCTGGTAATACATCAGCTACACCATCAGGTAATAACCATGTCTCTGAAATGGGCATGTTGTAAACCTAAATTCTTGTCAGCGCGGAAGTAATCCGCATAAAAAAATCGGGAGCACACCCGATTTCTCCTAGTCTATCACGATCAACTTAGCTGTGCATTAGACTTTTGCTTTGAATCATATATTTTTTAAAGCCAAAATTAAACTCATTTAAATCCATCACGCGCTATCTGCTCTTATTTCTGTCCCATTTTTCAAAATAGGCCAAGATCGGCTTATAGACTTAAAATCTAAAAACAACTCAGGTCATGACCGCAATCAAGGCATGAAAAATCAGGTCTCCCACACACACTTACCTATGTTCATCTTATCAATGAGCTGCTTTACAGGCTAAGACTCATCGAACATAAGAAACTGCAGCCAAGTCTAATATAAAGGCAATTCAGTCGTTTGCTTTACTTTCTGCAGCGGTATTTCTGTTTTTACATTTTGTATGCTGCTGATTTTATTTAAACGTTCAATTTGAAAACGCCTATAAGCGTCTAAATCAGCCACTACAATTCTTAAAAAGAAATCACAATCCCCTGCCATCAGCTGACATTCTACGACTTCTGGCATCTTTCGAATGGCATCAACAAAAGCATTTACCGTTTCAGCATCTTGCCCTTTTAACCAAATACGCGCAAAAACGGTCAGGCCTAAATTCATTTTTTGCGGGTTCAGCAGCGCAACATATTTTTCTATGTAGCCCTCATCTTCTAATTGTTTGACCCTCCGCAGGCACGGTGATGCAGAAAGCCCAACCTGCTGAGCCAGCTCATTATTCTGCAGTTTTCCATTTTGCTGCAGCGCCTGCAAAATACGCTTATCTAACTGATCCATAACCCTGCCGCATTTATATTTCTTTATTGAGCTTAAGTTAGCAATAAAATTGCGCAGCTGCAAAATAATAAGCCAAATTCAATCACCTATTTCATTGAATGAATCATAAAATATCTGCCATTGCGTATCTATGCAGACAAATATCATGTTGGGCTTTCAAAACACTTCAGCAAATAATATTCAAAACACGACCGGCAGCTATGGCCGCACAGAATTCTTACGCGGGCTGAAAGCTTCACTGCCTATTTTAATTGGCATTATTCCTTTTGCCTTAGTCTTAGGCGCACAAGCCGCTCAAAAAGGTTTCAGCGTTTTAGAACTGTCCCTTCTCACTGGCCTAAACTTTGCAGGCGGCTCTGAATTTGCCATTCTAGAAATGTGGACCAGCCCGCCCAACATACTCATACTGATGTTTCTGACATTTTTAGTCAACAGCCGCCATTTGCTGATGGGGGCCAGTCTTGTGCCCTACCTGAAACACTTGCCAAATAAACAAGTGTATACCGCACTCTTTTTTATGTGTGATGAAAGCTGGGCTTTAGGACTGGCTGATGCAGAGAAAAATAAACAGCGTCTGCAGCTGCAGCAGGCATTCAGCATGATGTTTTATGCAGGTATTTGCTTTGCGCTATATCTCATGTGGATCAGCTTCACCACGCTTGGTGCTGTTATCGGACCCTTTTTAGGTGATATTCAGCGTTTTGGCTTTGATATGGCCTTTCCAGCCGTATTTCTTATCTTGCTGCGCGGCATGTGGAAAGGTATACACGCTGCAAGACCTTGGCTGGTCAGTTTAATTGCCGCTGCTTTAGCATATTTATATTTGCCAGCTGGCTGGCATGTGCCTATCGGAGCAGTCAGCGGCATTGCATCTGCGTTCTTCTTTGCTGGAGATCAGTCTTGATTCATGCTCAAACCGTTATCGCGATTTTATTTATTGCTCTCACGACTTATTTGACCCGTGTTTTAGGCTATATGCTGCTGAAACATAAAACCCTCAGCAGCAAACACCGCCAAATCCTTGAAGCCACCCCAGGATGTGTGCTCATTTCCATTATTGCACCCTATTTCGTGCAGGATCATCCAGCCAATATTATTGCCATGATCATTACAGTGATTGCCGCGGCGCATTTTTCTTTACTGCCTACGGTCGCAATCAGCATGCTTTCAGCAGCATTGCTGCGCTATGCATTTATATAGCTTTTTATAAAATGCGCCAGATATAAAGAAGCCCAGTCAAATACTGGGCTTCTTTATGCTGCAAACAGCTATGTTAGTCCTTAGGGGTAACAATCTTCGTCATTAATGTCACCAGTTCTGCATTTTGCAGCTCAACCTGCTGCAGTTTATGCGTAGTTTGATCCAGCACTTCTTGCTGAGTATGCATTTTTTTTGCCAGATCCTGCATAATTTCTAATGTTTTTTTCAGGTTTTCTTCCAAATTTAAGACTTTTTGCTCCAGCTGAGCCTGCTCAAAATGGGCAGCGCCTTCTTCATCCTGTGACTTAAACTGCATCCAAATCAGAAAGATCACAGCTAAAGCCAGTAAAAATACAAATCCCCACAGTAAAATCATTTGAATTTCTCTTATTTATATTCCATATCTGCTTATCTTAACCAAAATAAAAAGAAATAAGCTGATTTATCTAAAGAATAAGTACATTTAGAAGTAAATGGCAGACTACGATCCTGCCAGTTGTATTTTCTGCAAAAATCACGCTGCCGCGCTTTTAAAACAACACTACCCAACCCAAAAACGTCAGGCATTATTTTCTTTTAATTACAGCTTACAGCCCATTTATGCAGCCGTAAACGACTCACACAAGTCCAGCAGACGGTTTGCATACCCCCATTCATTGTCATACCACGCAAAGACTTTTGCCTGTTTGCCTACAGCCATCGTTTGAGTTAGATCCACAATTAAAGAATAAGGTGAGTGATTAAAATCACTGGAAACCAGCGGCTCATCTGTCACTTGCATAATCTCTGCAAATTGATGCTCTGCTGCTCTCTTCAAAATATGATTGATAGATTGTGTACTGATATCAGACTGCGAAACAAAAGTCAGATCAATTGCTGCCACATTAATGGTCGGTACACGAATAGAGTAACCATCTATACGGCCAGCCATTTTTGGCATCACTTGCTTTAAAGCGCCCAATGCTGAAGACGTGGTTGGAATAATATTTTGACCAGAAGCGCGCGCTCTGCGCAAATCACGGTGCGCATGGTCCAAAACGGATTGATCCGCAGTTACAGCATGAATCTCAGTCATCATCGCCGTATCTATGCCAAAAGCATCATCTATAATTTTCACCAGCGGCACCAGCGCCTGAGTCGTACAAGATACGCTGGAAATGATCTGGTCTGCAGCTTTAACATCGGTGTGATTGATACCATAAACAATAGCGGCATCTACTGTATCAAAAGGCGCAGCGCCAATAATCACCCGTTTCGCGCCCGCCAAAATATGCTGCGTTGCCGCTTCACGTGAACGGAATAACCCTGTACATTCCAGCACAACATCAATATTTAGCGCTTTCCACGGCAACTGTGCAGGAACAGGACTGCGCAGCACTTCTACCTGAAGCCTAGCGTCATGATGCTGAATATTCAAATAGTGTCTGCCGTCAATCTCTTGCAGTTCAACGTGTCCAGCAAAACGGCCATGCGCGGTATCGTATTTAAAAAGATGGATCAGCGTGTCTACATCCGCAACATCATTAATTGCAATAATTTCAAAATGGAAGTCTTTCGGGTTTTCAAACCATGCACGCAGCACATTACGCCCAATTCGCCCGAACCCATTAATTGCAACTCGCTGCATGACCCATCCTTTAAATGAAAACGATAACTAAAGCCTCTATATGTTAATAGATTTCGGCTTTAAACCGTTATCATTAATTCGTGTATGGCTTATTCAGCGAATATTCAATTTTATTCATTATAAAACAGCCATATACACCTAAAACATCTTTACAGATAGGTTTTCAAGCGCCTTAATTTTTAAACATAAATTATGAAAGAAAAATAATACACTCTGCTAATAGTCAAAAATAGCTATTTTCTGCGCATTTAGAATTTTACCGCCGCATTTGGCATTTCCATAAAAAATCATACAGTTCAATTAAAATCATTGGTCGCAGTAGCTTTTTCCGTTATAATTTGTCGTTTTAAAATTTTAAGCCAGTATTTCAAGCCAGCTTTATAAATATGGGACTTGCTTGACATGCTATTAGCCAAATACGAGATTTATGGAGTGACTTGGTTGTGAGTACTCGTTTTATGACATCCGCTGAAATTCGCGAAGCTTTTTTAAGCTATTTTGAATCGCAAGGGCATACACGTGTCGCGTCGAGTTCTCTGGTTCCGGCCAACGACCCAACATTATTATTTACCAACGCTGGCATGAACCAGTTCAAAGACTGTTTCTTAGGTCTAGAAAAACGTGATTATGTACGTGCAGTATCATCACAAAAATGTGTGCGTGCAGGCGGCAAACATAACGACTTAGACAATGTCGGTTATACAGCGCGTCACCATACTTTCTTCGAAATGCTGGGCAACTTCTCGTTTGGCGACTACTTCAAGCGTGATGCAATTAAATTTGCGTGGGATTTCCTAACCAATGAAAAATGGTTAGGCCTGCCAAAAGATAAATTATATGCCACTGTTTACCATACTGATGACGAAGCATTCGACATCTGGAACAAAGAAATTGGCCTAGACGAATCCCGCATTATCCGTATTGGCGACAACAAAGGCGGTCAATACGCATCAGATAACTTCTGGGCAATGGGCGATACAGGTCCTTGCGGCCCATGTTCTGAAATTTTCTTTGACCATGGCGACCATATTTGGGGCGGCTTACCGGGCACACCTGAAGAAGATGGCGACCGTTTCATTGAAATCTGGAACAACGTATTCATGCAGTTCAACCGTACTGCTGACGGCGTGCTGCACCCTCTTCCAGCTCCATCTGTTGATACAGGTATGGGCTTAGAACGTATTTCTGCTGTTCTGCAGCACGTAAACTCAAACTACGAAATCGATCTATTCCAGCACGTACTGAAAGGTGCAGCAGAAGTGATCGGCTTAGACACATCTGCTTTAGAAGCAGAAGCTGCTGAAAAAGGCACACCGGTTCAATACCCTGCTTCACTTAAAGTAGTTGCTGACCATGCACGCTCATGTTCTTTCTTAATCGCTGACGGTGTAAATCCTTCGAACGAAGGCCGCGGCTATGTATTGCGCCGTATTATCCGCCGTGCAGTACGTCATGGCAACAAGCTGGGCGCTACAGGCTCATTCTTCTACAAGACACTTCAGCCACTCATTGAAGTGATGGGTGCAGCTTATCCTGAACTTGAAGCACAAAAAGCGCGTATCGAAGCACAACTTCTGAAAGAAGAAGAACAGTTCGCAAAAACTTTAGAGCAAGGTTTGAAATTGCTTGAAGGCGAATTGGCGCAGCTTAAAGGTTCTGTGATTCTAGGCGAAGTTGTTTTCAAACTTTACGACACTTACGGCTTCCCAACCGACTTAACTGCTGACATCGCACGTGAACGCGATTTAACCATTGATGAAGCTGGCTTTGAAGTTGAAATGGCTGCTCAGCGTCAACGCGCGCGCGATGCAGGTAAATTCGCAATTGACTACAACGCTGTTGTAAAAGTTGAAGGCGAAACTCAGTTTGACGGTTATGACGCAACTGCAGGCGAAGGCCAAATCATCGCAATCTACAAAGATGGCGAGCAAGTTGATGAAGCCGTTGAAGGCGATGAAGCTTTAATCGTATTAAACCAAACGCCTTTCTATGCAGAAAGCGGCGGTCAAATCGGTGATACTGGTATCTTCAAAAATGATACTGGTATCTTCGAAGTTCAAGATACGAAAAAATCTGGCGGCGCATTTGTACACCAAGGCATCGTGACGATGGGCAACCTAAAAGTCACTCAAAATGTTGAAGCGACAGTAAAAGCAGATATCCGCGCGGCAACTGCACGCAACCACTCTGCAACTCACCTTCTACATGCTGCGTTACGTCAAATTTTGGGCGAGCACGTACAGCAAAAAGGTTCATTGGTTGCATCTGACATTTTACGTTTTGACTTTGCGAATGACCAGCCTGTGTCATTTGAACAGCTTCAAGAAATTGAACGTCTTGTAAACGCTGAAGTGATTGCCAACACTGCTGTTTCTACTGAGCTTCTAGACATCGAATCTGCGAAAGCAAAAGGCGCGATGATGCTGTTCGGCGAGAAATACGGTGAAGAAGTTCGTGTACTTTCAATGGGTTCAATTATTGAAGAGAAAAACTTCTCAATCGAACTATGCGGCGGTATTCACGTAAAACGTACAGGTGACATCGGCCTGTTCAAAATTACTTCTGAAGGCGGTGTCGCAGCAGGTGTACGCCGTATCGAAGCAGTGACCGGCACTAAAGCTATTGAAGCTGCGCAAAAAGCGGATCGTGACATCAATACAATTAACGGTTTGCTAAAAGCGCAAAAAGATCAAACTTTAGAAAAAGTTGAAGCTTTAGTCGATACAGCATCAAGCCTAGCGAAACAAATCGAACAATTGAACCAAAAACTTGCCAGCCTTCAAGCCGCGGAACTTCTTGATCAAGTTCAAACGATTGCAGGCCGTGCAACACTTATCACGGCTGTTCAAAACATGGACGCGAAAACTCTTCGCAACCTGCACGACGGCGTGAAATCAAAATTAGAAAATGCAGTGATTGTACTTGCAGGTGTTGAAGGTGACAAAGTCAGCCTGATCGCATCTGTAGCCAAAGACTTTACTGCTTCTATTAAAGCAGGTGACATCATCAAACACTTAGCAGCTGAGCTAGGCGGCAAAGGTGGTGGCAAACCTGACTTAGCACAAGGTGGCGCGCCACTAAACGAGAAGTTTGCAACAGTGATGGCAGATCTAACTGCTTGGCTTGAAGCAAAATAATAACTTCACTTTTTGTGTAACTGACCCTGAACAGTCCATTCAGGGTCATGGTTTATATGGAACAACTATGGCATTAATCGTTCAAAAATATGGCGGTACCTCTATGGGTACTCCAGAGCGCATTTTAAATGTTGCTCGTCGTGTAAAGCGCTGGCATGACCACGGCCACAAGGTAGTGGTAGTTGTGTCTGCAATGAGTGGCGAAACCAACCGCCTGCTTGCTTTAGCGAAAGCCATTACCGAAACCCCAGACCCACGTGAATTAGACCAAATGGTATCTACGGGTGAACAGGTTACGATTTCAATGTTAGCAATGGCGCTGAACTCTATTGGCGTAGAAGCTAAATCACTTACTGGCCGTCAAGTCGGTATTAAAACCGACAGCTCATTCACCAAAGCCCGTATCGAGTCAATTGATACAGACGTAATGACTTCACATCTGGATGCTGGCCGTGTCATTGTCGTTGCCGGCTTCCAAGGTTTTGATGAAAATGGCAATACCACAACTTTAGGCCGCGGCGGTTCAGACACTTCAGGTGTTGCTTTAGCTGCTGCGCTGAAAGCTGATGAATGCCAAATTTATACAGACGTTGATGGCGTATATACCACTGACCCGCGTGTTGCACCAAAAGCGAAGAAAGTTGACCGTATTTCTTTTGAAGAAATGCTGGAAATGGCTTCTCTTGGTTCTAAAGTCCTTCAAATCCGCTCTGTAGAATTTGCTGGTAAATATCAAGTGCCGCTGCGCGTATTATCAAGCTTTGATAACGACAATGATGGCGCATTTGACGAAGAGTTCAAAAAGAACGTTGGTACACTTATTACGACTGAATTGGAAGACAACATGGAACAGCCAATTATCTCTGGTATCGCATTTAACCGTGACGAAGCTAAATTAACTATTCTTGGTGTTCCTGATGAACCAGGCATCGCTTCTAAAATTTTAAAACCAATTGGCGCTGCCAACATTGAAGTGGATATGATTATCCAGAATGTTGAAGAAGACGGTACAACTGACTTCACTTTCACAGTAAACCGCAGTGAACTTGCGAAAGCGAAAAAGATCCTTGAAGAAACAGCTCAAGCGATTGGCGCACGTGAAGTCGCAACTCGCGGTGACATCGTAAAAGTGTCTATCGTTGGTGTAGGCATGCGTTCACACGCAGGCGTTGCCAGCAAAATGTTTACTGCTCTAGCGGATGAAGGCATCAACATCTTGATGATCTCAACTTCAGAAATCAAAATTTCTGTCATCATTGAAGAAAATTATCTAGAACTTGCTGTACGTTCACTGCATACAGCATTTGGCTTAGACCGTGAACACGGTGAGTCAAGCGTACGTGCGTAATTAATGTGTCAAAAATTGTCATTGTCAGACAAGTTTTGAAAAACATTACAAATAAAGCAGAGCCACTATAGTTTTTTTTATAGTGGCTCTGTTATATTAGCGCTGAGGATTTTTAGAAAATTTATTAAAATTAGATCTGTAACATCGATCGTTACTGCCTTTTAGTAAGTTTTCTTTTGCTTTTCAAGTTGTGCTTTCACATTCTAGATCAATTGCAGGTTTAGCGTTTTGCAAGGAGATAAACATGCTGATTCTGACTCGACGCGTTGGAGAAACATTGATGATTGGGGACCAAGTCAGCGTGACTGTACTTGGTGTTAAAGGCAATCAGGTTCGTATAGGTGTAAATGCTCCAAAAGAAGTATCCGTTCATCGTGAAGAAATTTACCAAAGAATTCAACATGAACGCGCTATGCACGAACATTTGCAGCACCTCGATCAAGATTATCAACCTTCTTTTGAAGAAGATAATCATTCACAGAGTAATTTTAATCGTTAAGATTAAAGTACGTGAAAATATAAAGCGGCTTTTCAGCCGCTTTAAATTTATTTGCATTATCAATATTCGAAATACATTTTACTGCGCCTGCTGCTCCAGCACCTTGCGTACAGGACCAAAACTGCGGCGGTGCTCATCAATTACCCCATACTCCGCAATGGCAGCAAAGTGCGCTTTAGTAGGATATCCCTTATGCTTCGCAAAACCATATTGCGGGTATTTCGCATCCAGTACAAGCATATCCCTGTCACGCTGCACTTTAGCTAAAATACTGGCCGCTGAAATCTCAGCATGCAGCGCATCACCGCCAACGACCGCATCACAGCTCATGGCAAGCCCCTGAGGTACTTTATTGCCATCAACCAGCAAGTGGTCTGGCTGAATGCCAAGCTTCTCTACAGCCTTTTTCATGGCCAGCAATGAAGCCTGCAATATATTGTATTCATCAATTTCAGCAGCCGAGCATTCCGCAATTGCCCAAGCTAAAGCCTTCTCTTGAATTTCTGCAAATAGCTTTTCACGCTTTTTTTCTGTCAGCTTCTTAGAATCATTCAAACCTTCAATTGGATTGTTTGGATCTAAAATAACTGCAGCAGCCACAACAGAACCAACAAGTGGTCCGCGCCCTGCTTCATCTGCACCTGCAATCAGCATGTTTTTTCCTTCAAAAAAATAAAGCGACTCAAAGGCCGCTTCATTTAAAATATTCAGCTCAAATTATGATTTGAACTTTTCAACTACGCAAGCATTTAAGCTGTTTGTCACAACTTTAGAGATCAAGTTGGCTTGAGATGCTTTATCCATTGCAGCCACAACCAATTCAGCTGCCGTTACACTTGTCGTAACTTTATCGCCAACACAGCCGCATACTTCCGTTTGGTAGCTTTGTTTTTGAGTTTCAGTCAAAACACGTGAAGCTGTTGTCCAGTATTTATTGTCTTGAAGCTCAGTCACACACTTTGCCTGCACACCAATCTTAATTGCCGCCACAGCCAAGCTGTTTGCTGTTGGCGCATTTGCTGCTGCGCCTGTGCCCGTCGCAGTACCCGTAGATACACATGCAGTTAAAGCCAAAGAAAGAGGTGCAAGAAGCGCGATCAATTTTTTCACTTTTATTCCTTATTTTGTTTCAAAGACGCGCTATTTTGCCCAAATTCACCACACGAATAAACCGCTATTTTTTATTTTGATTTTAGATGCACATTTAAACAACTCTCAGCGTTCCGATTTATCAACACTGAGTTTCAAAAGCATGCTATTTCCGCATATAAAATTGCTTTAGCATGACAAACCAGCTTCATTACTGCATGTAAAAAATGAACAACAAGACTGAATACTACACCCGTACGGCACAAGCACTGCATTGGATTATGGCCATTATATTTATAGCTGCATGGATTATTGGCTTCTATAGCGACAATTTTCTCAGTTATGACAATGACGGCAGTTTTAAAGGCCAAGTGATCACCCTGCATAAGAACATTGCAACAACGCTGATCTTTTTAATTGTGATCCGCCTTTTTTGGCGTTATACACACCCAGCGCCCAAACTGCCTGACAGCATGTCGCCACTGATGCAAAAGCTTGCGCATTTAGGTCATCTAGGCCTTTACTTCATCTTACTGGCTCTGCCAATTACAGGCTGTTTATTCAGCTGGAGCGCCGGCCATCCAGCACCCGTCTTGTATTTATTTGAAATACCGCGCTTAATACAGGATAATCCAGAGCTTCTAGCAATTGTGAAACCGCTGCATATTTACATTTCTTGGGCAGCTGCACTGTTGATCATCGGCCATGTACTCGCAGCATTAAAGCATCACTTTATAGATAAAGACAATGTACTGCGCAGCATGACCCGCCAGCCAAAATAAAAACAAACATACAAAAAAATAAAGCGCTGCGGCGCTTTATTTTTTACTCTGCAATACACAGCTCTTAATACTATTCAGCACTGCCTTACGCACCAGCTCATTTTTGGCTTCTTCTGTCAGCATTGCTTGCGCAATTTCCATCACACCAACATCATTCAGGGCATTTTCACCTACACAGCTGCAAACTTCTTTTTCAAAAGCTTGTTTATTGGCTTCAGTCATTAAATAACTGGATGCTTTCCACGCTCTTGAATCATTTAACTCAATTGCGCACTGGCGCTCGATGACCGGCTTCAGTATTTTCACTGCAGTACTTTGCTGCGCATTGGCCTGAATTGCAGCAGCTGACAGCAGTGATGCCAGCACCATATTCAACACATATTTCATTCTTTACTCTCAAAAAAAGGCAGCTCATGCCGCCTTTTGCCGCTGATGCTAACGCAAATTACGCTAAAGCTAAAATTTGATTTTTCCAATGGTTTTTTTGCGTATCATCAATAAAAGACGCTTCAAAAGAATTGATTGCCAACTGTTTTAACTCATCTGCTGTTAGGTCTAATGCCTCACTAATTGCAATAAAATTATCATTCATATAGCCGCCAAAGTAAGATGGATCATCTGAATTTACAGTCACATGCACACCCTGCTGCAGCAGGCGGCGAATATTATGATCAGCCATATCTTCTACTACGCACAACTTTAAGTTAGACAGCGGACAAACCGTTAACGGCATTTTTTCAGCAATAAGACGCTGCATCAAAGCCTCATCTTCTTCAGAGCGGACGCCATGGTCAATACGGTTTACTTTCAGTAAATCTAAAGCTTCCCATACATATTCTGGCGGACCTTCTTCACCTGCATGCGCGACAATTAAGAAACCCGCCTCACGCGCTTTAGCAAAGACACGCTCAAATTTAGATGGCGGATGTCCAACTTCGCTAGAATCAAGCCCTACACCTATGATCTGTTCCTTATAAGGCAAAGCTTGCGCTAAGGTTTCAAATGCTGCTTCCTCACTTAAATGACGCAAGAAACACATAATTAAATGTGAGCTAATCCCCAGCTTGCTTTTGGCATCATCACAAGCCCGCTGCAAACCGTCAATTACTGTTTTAAATGCGACACCGCGGTCAGTATGCGTCTGCGGATCAAAAAACATTTCTGTATGTACAACATGATCCTCTGCACATTTTTCAAAATAGGCCCACGCGAGATCATAAAAGTCTTGCTCATAGACCAAGACATTAGCGCCAGCATAATAGATATCTAAAAATGACTGTAAATTATGAAAATTATAAGCTTGTTTTACTTCTTCCACCGATTTGTACGGAATATCAATATGGTTACGCTGTGCGATCGCAAACATCAATTCAGGTTCAAATGTCCCCTCAATATGCACATGAAGTTCAGCTTTTGGGAGAGCGCGAATTAGCTCTAATTGATTCATTTCTAATCCTCGAAAAAAATAAAAAAGGGCGTAAACCGAGTTTACACCCTTTATGCAATTTTAATGAATTAACCGCCAAACATCGCAAATTTAAGTGCCCAAAGCACAGCAATAATCCATACCATATATGGAACAGTTTTCGCCTTGCCCGTAAGCAATTTAATCAGTGCATAGCTGATAAAGCCCATCGCAATACCGTCTGCAATTGAATATGTGAACGGCATAAATACGATGGTTAAAAATGCAGGTACTGCTTCCGTAATATCATCCCATTCAATATGAACAATACCCTGAATCATCAGCACACCGACAAACAGCAGTGCTGGCGCAGTAGCAAAGCCTGGAACAGATTGTGCAAGCGGAGCCAAGAATAAACATAGGATAAACAGCACAGCAACCACGACCGCCGTTAAACCTGTACGGCCGCCAGCGGCCACACCCGCCGATGACTCAATATATGGAGTCGTTGAAGATGTACCTAAAGCAGCACCTGCCACAATTGCTGTAGAATCGGCAAATAATGCCTTTTTCAAGCGCGGCAATTTACCATCCTTCAACAAGCCCGCACGGTGTGAAACGCCAACCAAGGTTCCTGTTGAGTCAAATAAATCTACCAAGAAGAAGACAAAAATGACACCAATTAAGCTTGCTGTAAACAGCCCCTCAAAATTCATTTGCATGAATGTTGGAGCAATTGAAGGAATTTGGCCAACAACACCTTGGAATTCATTATAACCCAATACTGTTGCAAGAGCAGTTACAGCCAAAATACTGATGATAATTGCACCGCGCACTTTAAACTGATGCATCACAACAACAAGTAAAAAACCCAATAATGCAAAAATAACAGAAGGCTGGCTTAAATCGCCCAAGCCAACCAAAGTTGCATCATTTTTGACAATAATTCCTGCA
The DNA here is from genome assembly GCF_003611465.1 of Acinetobacter tianfuensis. Taxonomy (GTDB): domain Bacteria; phylum Pseudomonadota; class Gammaproteobacteria; order Pseudomonadales; family Moraxellaceae; genus Acinetobacter; species Acinetobacter tianfuensis. The sequence goes on along the minus strand of NZ_RAXV01000018.1, from coordinate 31,729 downwards.
TTTTTCAAAGCAACAAGTGCGAGGAACAAGCCAATACCGCCGCCAATTGCCAGCTTAAGCGACATAGGAATAGCGTTGACAATTGCCTCTCGGATCTTAAACATGCTAATTGCAATAAAGACCAGTCCTGATACAAACACCGCAGCAAGCGCTGTTTGCCAAGGCACATCCATACCCAAACAAACGGAATACGTGAAGTACGCATTTAAGCCCATGCCCGGTGCAAGTGCGATAGGATAGTTTGCAATCAACCCCATCACAAGACAGCCAATTGCAGCTGCCAAACACGTTGCCGCAAAGACAGCCCCATGATCCATGCCTGTTTCAGACAAAATCATTGGATTGACAATAATGATGTAGCACATTGTAAGAAATGTTGTTACACCCGCTAATACCTCTGTTCTAAAGCTGGTTTTATTTTCACTCAGCTTAAACAAACGCTCTAGAACACTTTGAGAAGACGGATTAGGAGTCGTCATGACCTAGCCCCTATGAAGTAAACTTTATGCCTAAGCATTCCACAACATTAGATATTTTTGCTTAATGCCTAATGTTGTGGAAATTACAGCAGCGTATAAATACTGACATATTTCAAAAATGAAGAATAATTTGAATGCATTCAATAAGATAATATTAAAAATAGATTTACTTAAAAAATGCAAACAAAAAAGCCGCACATTAACTATGCAGCTCATTTAATTCTGTAAAATCATCAACCTAGTAAAGATTCATTATGCTTTTACACTATGCGATGCAAATTATAACACATTGATTTTCAAATGTTTCCAAAATTTCTGGTTAATCATTTTTAGTAAATTTAACATATTGGTTTTATTGAAAGTTCTATAAAACCCTATCATCTTAAAAATGATGAATCGCTAAAGCTCCCTCCCTATCAAACGCTGGGGCTCCTTTGGCAAATTAGCCTGTACCGCAGATGTATGATGCAGGTTGTAGCTGCGCTCTTCTTTTATCAGCTGGCTCACTGCTTGCTGGCGTTTTTCCTCTGCACTGCAATACACAAAAACACCTAAGCTGCCAACAATAAAAAGAAATAATGAAATAACTAAGGTTTTCATAACTTAATTTTATTTTTCTATGAAACTTTACTTATGATAACAAATTGAATAACAAAAGTGCGACTTGGTTCACATTTATATCAATTTAAACAAGAAAATTTAAACTTTAAGTACAATTTTCGTAACTATTTAAGCATCATAAAAACCTCTTTAAAAAGGCTAAAGCATTTTCAAAAAACTTAAACAATTGATTAAAAACAAAAAAAATATACAAGTTTTTTCATCCAAGTAAAAAATAAAAAACAGCCCAAAGGCTGTTTTTCTGACGAAATACATAAAAGCGGCTGTTTTATACAGCCTGCTCGTCACGTTTAAAAGTCAACTCACCTTTTAATGAACTCTCTGCATCAAAATAATAACCATCTGCTGAAAATGATTTCAGATCTTCCACCTGTTCAATTCTATTTTCAATAATATAACGCGCCATCAAGCCCCGGGCTTTCTTCGCATAAAAGCTAATAACTTTGTATTTACCATTTTTCTGATCTAAGAAAACGGGTTTAATAATTTCTGCCTCAATTTTACTTTCTTTAACAGATTTATAGTATTCATCTGAAGCCAGATTCACCAGCAGCGCACTGCCCGCCTGCTGCAGATCGTTATTAATCAGCTGCGTAATATTCATCCCCCAAAACTCATATAAGTTTTGACCGCGGGTATTTTTCAGCTTAGTTCCCATTTCCAGACGGTACGGCATCATCAAATCCAATGGACGCAGTAAACCATATAAACCCGATAGCATACGCAAATGCTGCTGAGCATATCCCACATCACTATTGTTCAGGTGATAAGCATCTAACCCCGTGTAAACATCACCTTTAAATGCAAAAATAGCTTGACGCGCATTGGATAAATTAAACTCTGGCTGCCAGTCACGAAAACGCGCTGTATTTAAAACTGCAATTTTTTCACTCACACTCATCAAATTGGCGATGTCCGAGGCAGACAATTTACGACTTACGTCTATAAGTTCTTGTGAATGATCTAGCAGTCTTGGTAAAGTGTAATTATCTGTAGGTAAAACAGAATCATAATCTAAGGTTTTTGCTGGAGAAATAAGAGCAAGCATAAAATAATTGATTAAAATATAAGTAAACAAACTATAACAGTAGACTTATTTTATTTCCAATCTGTGTTTTTACTGAGCATTATCGGTAGAATAATGCATTCTCCCGTTATTGATCGATTTACCTATGTCTGAACAAATTTTCCTTCAAGGCCCGGCTGGCCAAATTGAAGTTTTTGTTGATTACCCACAAGGTGAAGTGAAAGGATTCGCGGTAGTTACCCACCCACACCCATTGCAAGGCGGTACACCGCAGCATAAAGTTCCTGCTTTATTGGCCCAGATGTTTTTAGAACGCGGCTGTGCTGTATATCGCCCAAGTTTCCGCGGTTCAGGCCAAAGTGCTGGCGTGCATGATGAAGGCAATGGTGAAACAGCTGATACTTTAGAAGTGATTAAATACGCGCGAAGCCAGCATGATGGGAAAAAATTCTATGCGGGCGGTTTCAGTTTTGGCGCACACGTTATGGCAAAAAGCTATGCGATGCTGCCCGTCGAACTTCAGCCAGTACAAACAATTTTATGCGGCCTGCCTACAAATACTGTTGCAGGTGTACGCCACTATGTAACGCCGCATATTAAAGGCGACATTCTTTTCATTCATGGTGAAGCAGATGATGTTACCTTATTATCGGACATGATTCAGTGGTCTAAACCGCAGCGCCATTTAGTCACCGTATTGCCAGGGGCAAACCACTTCTTTACTGGCTATTTAAAACAGCTGCGTATTGCAATGACACGCTTTTTGTCATTAAGCTAAATATTAAACCCATCTTCAGATGGGTTTTTTATACCCAGCATATTGCTTGTGCTGGGTATAAAAAATACAATCAGCTTATTAATATTACTCATATATATAATATAAAATTCAAATCAATATCAGCTCTTCTGCCCTTTATATGAGCGCCATTTCATTTTTAGATCATTTAGAATACGCCTTTATTTTTGTCATACATCTCCCATGTCTGTTATTGCTGCAAAAGCTGACCGCTCACAGCGCTCAGCATATGTTGCGCTTATCCTGCTTATTATTGGCACCATTGGCGCTTATCAAATCGTTGGTATAAACCAAGCCCTGCTCTTTTTAATTGGCGGCGCTTTAGGTATGACCCTATACCATGCTTCATTTGGTTTTACTTCAAGCTGGCGTGTATTCATTAAAGAAAGACGCGGACGCGGCCTGCGCGCTCAAATGATTATGCTGGCTCTGGCTGTTCTTTTATTTTTCCCAGCCTTAGGTGCTGGCGAACTATTTGGCAGCCCAGTTAAAGGCTTAGTCAGTCCAGTATCAACATCTGTCGTTATTGGCGCTTTTATATTCGGTATTGGCATGCAATTAGGCGGCGGCTGTGCATCGGGTACGCTCTACACTGCAGGCGGCGGCAGCTCACGCATGCTCATCACACTCGTCTTCTTTTGCTTAGGCTCACTTATTGCCACTTCGCATTTAGACTGGTGGTTTAATTTACCGCATCTTGCGCCTATTTCTATTGTCACCAGCCTAGGTGTCATTCCAGCGCTCATATTAAACTTTGTTCTTTTCGCAACAATTGCCTTAGCCACCATTTACTTTGAGAAAAAACGTCACGGTTCATTAGAAGCAGAACCTGCCAGCACAGCACATGGCTGGAAACGTTTTCTGCGCGGCCCTTGGCCTCTAATCTGGGGCGGCATTATTCTTAGCTTGCTTAACTTTGCAACATTAGCGCTTGCAGGCCGCCCGTGGGGCGTAACATCTGCACTTGCGGTTTGGGCCGCAAAAACAGCAAGCTTTGCCGGTATTGATGTTGCTTCTTGGGACTACTGGCAAAACCCAGCAAATGCCAAAGCATTAAGTGAGTCACTGTGGTTTGACATCACATCCATGATGAATTTCGGCATTATGCTCGGCGCTTTACTGGCAGCAAGCCTTGCAGGCAAATTCGCGCCCAATTTAAATATTCCAATGCGTTCAGTTATTGCTGCTGTGGTTGGCGGCTTAATGCTGGGCTATGGCGCCCGCTTAGCCTATGGCTGCAACATTGGCGCATATTTCAGCGGCATTGCTTCAGGCAGTTTACATGGCTGGCTATGGCTGATCTTTGCGTTTATTGGCAACAGTATTGGCGTGAAGCTGCGCCCAATATTCTTTCCAAATGAAAAACCTCAGCCTGAGAAATTAACTGGCTGTTAATAAAAAGGCTGATGACTCACCATCAGCCTTTTTTATATCATTCACCAGAGATTTAAGTATTTTTCCACTTAAACTCACTGGATAAAGCATCTTTTTTTAGGGTATTTTCTACAGCTTATACCAATTGCTTCATCAAATTTTAGGTTTCAATTTTCTGAAATCATGGCCATCTTTCATCTGCACATACATTAATTTTACAACCCCAAGCCTCGACTTCACCTTAAAAGAGTTTTATCAGTCACCTTGTTGCATCGTTCCATCTGAAAAATAAAACTGCACAGGCAGACATTGAGTTTCTGAAGATCGTTCTTTGATCTGAATGCGTTCCAAATGAAACTCACCCTTTTGATATTGCTGCCGTTGTTCAACATTCAATTCTGAATCAAATTCTCTACGGCACCCTACTGACTCCAATGTCTCTCGATTTAAAATCATAATCTCCATATAGCCAGTTTTCGTAAAACCTATCCTTGACATAAAAGCGACTGCAGCATAATGCTTAGAACATAAGAAGCGTGGTCGAAGTGCTTTATCCGTCATTATGCGAATTTTTTTCCCCTCAAACAAATATTCATTAGGGCGGATCAATTTCCACTGACAAGCTGTATCTAAAGTTTCTGCAAAACTCGATTGCGCCTGCATTTGAGCAGCACGTTGCCGGTATGGAAGCTCATTATTCTGAAGCAATGAAAATGCTGACTCAATTTCTGAAGAATACGCGCTAGGCAAATAAAAACAGCCATTCCGAAAGGGCTGAATCAGTAAATCTTGTGTATACAAAATTTGGTGATTATTTTTGTTAATCAGTTCTAAACGTGTATGCCGATCACCCAATCGTGTACTACGGTAAAGTATCGACGTATCGTTGTCCTTAGCACGTCCAATAGCGAGTCCAAACTCCCAATTATTACCAATATGCTGCCATTCATAACCATTTTCCCAAAATATTTTTGGATAGCCGATAAAATATTGCCGCTGAGCGTCCATTTTACAGACTATATTCGATGAGTCATTCAGCGAAGTTGTTGCCATGTCATCAAACTGAATCTCTATACGTTGACCTGCTAAAATTGCAAGATCAACTGCATTTTTATCTTTCGGAGGAGGTGAATGTCCCGTACCTTTTGCCCTATCCTGATGATTTTGGACCACTTGCATTAATTTCGGCACAGGTAAATCGGTTTACTTTTTATCAAATAGTGTAGATGCAATCTTTAATGACGGACGTAATTGGTACTGAGCAACATTTATAGCGTTATTAAATATTTTCACCGTCATCACTGCACCGATACATACAGTAATCAGTAAAATTAAACTCGCCAGCCATATCGGTATTTTTTGAAAAATAAAAGCTAATATCAGGAAAATACCTGACAACAGCCACAACAATGCTCCAATTTGCCCCCCCTTAGTCAAGGCAAATGAAAAGCCAACAATCATCAGCATAAAACCAACAACAGCCCAAACAATGCCATCGTGAAATAGTTCACCACTGGGGTGTTTTTGATGTTGAATGTATTTCTTCACCGCCAAATAAAATAATAAATTTGCCCAAACAGGAAAGCTAAATGGAATACCGATGAGTAGGATATGCCCTAAAATTGCAGCAAAAACAATCTCAATACCAATTCCGCCATCTACGGCAGGTAAACATAAAGACGTGATATATAGTGCGATTGCGAGATAGAGAGCAAACCTCGATGTTGTCATATTATTGATTTCATTTATCTTTATCGCTTAGTTAGAGTCACCGTTCTTCCATTTAAATTCACTAAAGGCTGCATCTTCTTTTAAAGTGTTTTCCACTGCCTGCGCCAATTGATTCAGTAAACTTTGTTCTGTAATACGGTCAAGCCAATCTTGTTCTTCATCTGGGTAAGAGGTAATTTCACATACTAAATGCCCTTCAGTATTATGCCCTTGGCAAGTCACAGAAAGCGGCAGTTCATGATTATCTACACTCACAGCAACACGGTCACTGCCCTGCGGCAATGCCTCAAAACCATATTGCCCCAGCTTGCTTGCCAGCAGATTTGCCACCTGCTTTTGCGCTGCGGCTGAATCAGATTGATTCGCCTGATGATGTTCACAGTTGGCTGCAAATTGTAATTTTTTCATTGAGGAACCCAAAGGCTTTATTGTTGTATGGTTTTAGCATAAGCAATAAAAACACAACAGCCAAGCGTTTGCTTGGCTGTTGTCTAACAAATATACAATTTTAGCGGTTTTTTATTCATCAACCTGAATAGACAGGCCTGCTTGATTCGCCAGTTCGGTAAAGGTTGGGAAACTCGTTGCAACTGTTTCTGTGCCGACAATTTTGATTTCACCAGAAGTACGCAAACCTGCCATAGAGAAACTCATCGCAATACGGTGGTCATGATGAGATTCAATTTCGCCGCCAGTAAATACAGCACCCCATTCACCTGATTTGCCTTTACCTTCAATAATGATGCCGTCATCTGTAGGCGTACAGTCTATGCCCATAATTTTTAAGCCATCTGCCATGACTTGAATACGGTCAGACTCTTTCACGCGAAGCTCAGCCGCGCCAGTCAATACAGTTTGACCTTCTGCACAGGCAGCAGCAATAAATAACGCTGGGAACTCATCAATTGCTAACGGCACTTGATCTTCTGGCATATGAATGCCTTTAAGTGTGCGCGTACCGCGAATACGGATGTCTGCAATTGGCTCACCGCCTGCAATACGCTCATTTTCAACCGTAATGTCTGCACCCATTTGTTTTAAAATTTCAATAACACCGGTACGTGTTGGATTCGTTCCCACAGCTTCCAAAGTCACATCTGCATTTTCAGTAATCGCAGCGCCAACCATAAAAAAAGCAGCCGAAGAAATATCTGATGGCACTTGGATGTTTGCGCCAACCAGCTTGCCGCCGCCTTGCAGTGAAATACGGTTACCCTCAGTTTTCACTTCATAGCCAAAGGCACGAAGCATACGCTCTGTATGGTCACGTGTCGGTTCTGGCTCAGTCACTGACGTCTCGCCTTCTGCCCACAGACCCGCTAAAAGAATGCCTGATTTCACTTGAGCAGAAGCCATAGGCAAATCATATTGAATTCCCTTTAAAGGCTGACTGCCAGCAATCGATACTGGTGGCGTACCGCGCTCACCCGTTGTTTGAATCTGTGCGCCCATCGCGCGTAGAGGCTGAGCAATACGCTCCATCGGGCGTTTCGATAATGACGCATCACCTGTCATGACAGAATCAAAAGCCTGTGCAGACAGCATGCCTGACAGCAAGCGCATTGATGTGCCCGAGTTGCCCATGTAAATCGCACCTGCAGGCACCTTTAAGCCCTGCATGCCTACACCATGAATCGTCACTTCACCATTTTTAGGGCCTTCAATACTCACGCCCATATCGCGGAACGCCTGTAAAGTTGCCAGTGCATCTTCACCTTCAAGGAAACCTGTCACATGCGTTGTGCCTTCTGCAATCGCGCCAAACATGATCGAGCGGTGTGACACAGATTTATCGCCTGGCACGGTAAATTTACCTTGGAAACTTTTCTTGCCCGGTAAAATAGTAAATTGCTGTGTCGTCACTTTGTTTTTCTCCATCAAAGGTTTATTGGCGAGCATATGATTGAAGTGCTGCCGCGCTGCTTGAGCATGCCCTAAAACACCCATAAGCGCTTGAGAGTTTTCATCTTCAATTAATTTACGCAAAGCAGAAAGCTGTTTTTCAAAGCCGTCTACCGCGTTTAAAATCGCCTTTTTATTGGCAAAAAAGATGTCATGCCACATTTGCGGATCACTGGCGGCAATACGCGAAAAGTCGCGAAAACCGCCTGCAGCATAACGAAATATATCTAAATTATCTTCTCGGTTAGCAAGCTGCTCGACCAAGTTAAATGCCATTAAATGCGGCAAGTGGCTGGTGTGGGCAAGCACTTCATCATGCTTTTCCACATCCATGCAAATCACTTCCGCTTTGGCTGCTTGCCACAGCTGAATCAGTTTTTCTACAGCCCAATCTGCACTGCTCGGCAGCGGTGTCAAAATTACTTTATGGTTGGCAAATAAATCGACCTTGCCTGCATGTACGCCTGTATGTTCAGCGCCTGCAATTGGATGCCCCGGCACAAAGCCCACTGGCAATTGCTCACCATACACAGCTTTGGCTGCTTCTACGACATTGCCTTTGGTACTGCCGACATCTGTCAAAATCACGTTATCCGCCAAATATGGCTTAATGATCTCCAGCACTTTTTGCGTTGCACGCACAGGCAGCGCCAATACCACAAGGTCAGCACCCTTTACCGCTTCAATTGGATCACTGTAACCAGCTTCAATTAAGCCAAGAGCTTTGGCATCTTCCAGCGTTTTTTTAGAGCGCGTAGATGCCACGATTTGTTTTGCTAAGTTTTCAGCAAGAATGACACGGGCCAAACTTGAGCCAATTAGCCCAAGCCCAATAAAAGCAACTTTTTCAAACAGTGGCGCAGTCATAATTTATGCTTTTGCCTCTAAGCCCAGCACTTTCGCCAAGGCAGCTAAGAATTTCGCATTTTCAGCTTCTGTACCAATTGATACGCGAAGATGATTTGCAATACCTACAGGGCGTACAATCACACCCTCTTGAAGCAAAGCATTAAAGGTGTGTGCAGGGTCTGCCTGAACATCAACTAAAATGAAGTTGGCGCGTGAAGGCACATAAGCCAAACCTAAGGCCTGAAAGCCTGCTTCAAACTGAGCCATACCCGCTTTGTTGACGACACGGGACTTTTCAATGAAGTCTTCATCTTTTAGCGCAGCCACCGCAGCAACCATTGCTAAATGGTTTACGTTAAACGGCTGACGGATACGGTTGAGATAGTCTGTCAACGCTACAGATGCTAAAGCAAAACCGACGCGAAGCGCAGCCAAACCATAGCACTTAGACAAAGTACGGCTGACAATTAAATTAGGATATTGCTCTAGGAATTTTAAGCTGTTGAAGTTTTCTGGGAAATACTCAACATAAGCTTCGTCCAGCACCACAACCACATGTGCTGGCACTTTTTTCATGAACGCATCAAATTCGGCTTCTTCGAACCAAGTCCCAGTCGGGTTATTTGGATTGGCAATAAAGATTAGCTTGGTATTTGATTTTACCGCTGCAGCCATTGCATCTAAATCATGCGCAAAGCCCTTTGCAGGTACTTCTACTGCTTCAGCATTAATGGCCTGAGTAACGAGGCCATATACAGCAAACGCATGCTGACTGTACACCACAGAATCGCTTGAAGATACAAATGCACGCGCAAACATTTCAAGAAGGTCGTTTGAACCGTTGCCCAAAGTAATACGGTTATGCGCAATACCAAATTGAGTTTGAACCTGATCTTTTAAAATAAAACCGCCGCCGTCTGGATAACGGCCAATTTCAGCAAGCTCCGCAGCCACGGCTTCTTTAACCTTGTCAGAACAGCCCAATGGGTTTTCATTTGAGGCTAATTTAACAATGTTAGTAATACCCAGCTCACGCTCAAGTTCGCTGACTGGCTTACCCGGCTGATACGGCTTTAACTTTTCAATGCCTTCATTGGCTGGAACAAACGTCATTTTACACTTCCGATGATTACACGTGTGAATTGCACTGAACACCTCGAAGGCATTCAGTACGGTAAAGTTTTACAATACGGCAATTGGGTATGAGCCCAAGACACGAAGCTCTTTGACTAAAGGACGAATTTCAGCCAGCGCAGCTTTTACATTGTCTTGTTCTACGTGACCTTCCAAATCTACAAAGAATACATATGCCCATTTCTCAGGCAATGCAGGACGCGTTTCAATACTGGTCAAGCTAATATTATGCTTTGCAAACGGCGCAAGAATTTCTAACAAAGCGCCTGCACGGTCATGTGCTGAAATAAGCAAAGATGTTTTGTCATTGCCGCTTTGCGGAATCTTTTCACGGCCAATCACTAAGAAGCGTGTGGTGTTTTCAGGGTTGTCTTCAATATTGCTGTGCAAAATTTCAAGGCCGTAAATATTGGCAGCCACATCTGAAGCAATGGCTGCAGAGTGCCATTCATTACGGATACGGCGCGCAGCTTCTGCATTTGAACTTAGCGCTACACGTTCAACACCTGGATAATGCGCATCTAACCAGCCGCGGCACTGCGCCAAAGTTTGCTGATGTGCATAAATCTGCTTGATGCTGTCTTTACGGGTATTTTCAGAAATGAGGAACTGGTGATGAATACGGAGTTCAACCTCACCAATCACATTTAAATGTGATGCTTTAAAACAGTCTAAAGTATGGTTCACCACACCTTCAGATGAGTTTTCTACTGGCACTAAGCCATAATGCGCACTGCCTGCTTCAACTTCACGGAAAACCTCATCAATTGTAGGCAATGGGCGAATGACCGCGTCTTGACCAAAATGCTTCAGTACAGCTGAATGCGTATATGTGCCTACAGGGCCCAAAAACGCAATACTTTGCGGCGCTTCAAGCGCTAAGCAGGCAGACATAATTTCACGGAATAATCGCGCCATAGTCACATCAGACAATGGACCTTCATTACGCTCCATAACTTTGCGAAGCACTTGCGCTTCACGTTCAGGACGGTAAAACAACGGGTCTTCTTCCGCTGCAAATTTAGCTTTAGCAACAGCCTCTGCCAGTTTGGCGCGGCGGTTAATCAGCTGCTGAATTTGCATATCAACCGAGTCAATATCCTCACGGATCTGAACAAGGTCTAGAGAAGCCGTAGAGTTTTGATCGTCATTGATCATTGTTATGTCGCCCTTCAAATCATGTTGCAAACAGTATAACAATAGTTACCTTTCAAATGTTGCGCAATACAACATTCATTTATTCAGCCTTAAAAACATACAGTTGATTAAACCATCAGCAAGACTGAGAGCCTAAATCAAGAAAACAAATATATAAAAGCATTAAAAATATAAGTTTTTCTGAGACTTAATAATAAAATTTTATATCTGTGCTTGCCTCTATCTCAAACATTTAACCTATCTGTATAGACATTTTTACGATAAGAAATACATAGCCTAAAAGCAGTCATTGGCAATTTTCAAAACAGCATAAAAACGATCGGCTGCTTTAAAAAATAGTGTATTTGGCCTGCATGCCCTTTATTCTTTTTACAGATAGCAACTTCCGAATACTGCTCAAAGACCAATACGATACAAAATAGTGATTCTTCTTTCATCTTTTCAGCGTAGTCTTATAAAGTGCCATTCTTGGAGCGGACTCATGCGTAAAAAAATTGCTGTACTGATCACACATAATTTTGAAGACCTTGAGTATACCGAGCCAGTCGAAGCATTTCGCGCTGCAAGACATTGCATCTCAAATATTGAACATCGGGCTGGCAACATTGTGTATGGCAAACGCCGCACACATGCTGTCACCATCGACCAAAGTATAGACTGCATTTCAGTCCATGATTTTGATGCGCTGCTCATTGCTGGCGGCGACTCTCCTGAGCTTTTGCGCAATGATGCGCGCTATGTCAATTTTGTCCGCAATTTTGCTGGAGCGTATAAGCCGATTATGTGCAGCTGTCATGGGGCTAAATTGCTGATTAATGCACAAGTCGTAAAAGGCCGCCGCATGACCAGCAGTGAGATGATGATGCTCGAACTGCAAAATGCAGGCGCAGTGTATTTTGATACGCCTGTTGTCAATGACAATAATCTATACATCACTTCCCGCATGCTGCATGACTTGCCTGAATTTATTAAAGAAACTCTGCATGTGCTGAAGCAGTAAATGAAACGCGCTGCTAAAATTGCATAAAAAAGAGCCTTCTGGCTCTTTTTTATTTTCTTGGCTTAACGGCCCAATAAGCCTCGCGCCACAATTTCTTTCATAATTTCATTTGTTCCGCCGTAAATACGCTGAATACGCGCATCGACAAAGAAGCGTGAAATTGGATATTCCGTCATGTAGCCATAACCGCCAAACAGCTGCAGTAAATTGTCGGCAACTTTCATTTGCATATCTGTAGCAAAACTTTTTAGCGCCGCAGCAGTTTCTACATCCAGTTTGCCTTCCATATACAGTTCAACATTACGCTCATAAAATGCAGCCGTTGCCAATTCATCAATTTTTGCCTGCGCAATGACAAAACGCGAATTTTGGAATTGGCCTACAGCCTGACCAAATGCTTGACGCTCTTTAACATACTGCACAGCTAAATCAATAGCTCCGCGGATTGCGCCAATAGCCGTCGACGCAATAGCAGTACGCTCACGCGGCAGCTCTTGCATGAGGTATGCAAAACCTTGCCCCGCTTGGCCCAGCAGCTGCTCTTTAGGCACTTTAACGTTGTCATAAAACAGTTCTGACGTGTCCTGTGAATGCAGGCCAATCTTGTCTAAGTTCGTGCCTTTCTTAAAGCCTTCTAAGTGTGTGTCTACCAGCAGCAGCGAAACACCTTTCGCACGCGCTTGCGGATCTGTTTTCGCTGCCAATACAACCAAATCTGCATGCTGACCATTTGAAATAAAGGTTTTCGAGCCATTCAGCAAATAATGATCACCCTGCAAAATTGCGCTGCTGCGCATAGCCTGCAAATCTGAACCAGCCCCTGGTTCTGTCATGCCAATTGCACCCACCGCTTCGCCGCTGACCATTTTCGGCAGCCAATACTGTTTTTGCTCTTCTGAACCAATATGCAGAATATACGGCGCAGCAATTTCAGAGTGGCAGGAAATACCTGTAGATAACGCGCTAAAACCAGCGCGGGCAGATTCTTCTACCAGCATGAGTGAATAATGTGTTGGTACGCCATAGCCGCCGTATTCTTCAGGTACATCTACACAAAGGAAACCATTATCACCCAAAGCATTCCATACCGAACGCGGCATAATGCCTTCGCGCTCCCATTGCTCATAATGCGGCGCAATTTGTTCCTGCATAAAACGGCGGAAGTTGTCTCTAAATAATTCTAAATCTGCATCATAAGCCAGCATGGCGCATTTCCTTTTTCACATTGTTGTTTTTGATTGCTTCTCATCCTATTGCAGTTTGCAGCTTGCGTCATGAAGAAAAACCTGCGCGTTCACATTTTCCTATTCACCTGCAGCAACAATCAGCAGCAGTATCAGCCAAAATACAAACAGCCAGCTTCACAGCATAAAACAAATGCTCTTTATTCAAAAATCAGGCTGAAAACAGCGCATGTAATCAGTAGACTATAGAAAAGCTCTGCTAAAATTTGAAATTGCGCTTATGAATACCAAACGAAATATTTACAAAGACTTTGAACACCCTTTTGCTCAATTTGTGCGCATTGTCGGTAAAGGCAAAAATGGCGCTCGCTCGCTCAGCTATGAAGAAGCCTATCAAGCTTTTGAAATGATTTTAAAAGACGAAGTATTGGATGTGCAGCTTGGCGCTTTTTTAATGCTGCTGCGGGTAAAAGAAGAATCTGTAGATGAACTGGCCGGCTTTGTGCAGGCAACGCGTGATCAGCTCAAGTTTAAACCGCTGCACGTTGACTTAGACTGGTCTTCTTATGCAGGTAAACGTAAACATTACCCTTGGTTTTTATTGGCTGCGCTTACACTGGCAAAAAATGGCTATAAAGTGGTGATGCATGGCGCGTCAGGCCATACCATTAACCGCCTCTATACAGAGCAGGTATTAGAATATTTAGGTTTTCCAATTTGTGAAAATGATGATCAAGTTGAAGCGCAATTGGCAGCGCGTAACTTTGCGTATATGCCTTTACATGCGATCTCGCCTATTTTAAGCGACCTGATTTCACTGCGTAATGTGATGGGTTTACGTTCACCTATTCATACTTTGGCACGCTTAATTAATCCTTTTAATGCCAAAGCAACCATGCAGGCCATTTTTCACCCTGCTTACCGCAGTTCTCATCAGCAGTCTGCATTTCGCTTAGGCTATCAAAATAGTGCGGTCATTAAAGGCGAAGGCGGTGAGTTTGAGCGTAACCCAGATGCTAAAACCTTAATTTGCGGTATTAAAAATGGTGAGCTGTATGAACATGAGCTTCCCAAACTGACCGATAACCGCAGTCCTGCAGAAGAAGAGCTTGATCTCGCTGTATTTAAAGCAGTATGGGAAGGCCAGCCGCATGCCTATGGCGATATTGCAGTGCCTGAGACGATGGGTATTGCGCTGTACACCATGGGGGTCTGCTCAACTTATCCTGAAGCGATGCAAAAAGCGCAGGAGCTTTGGGCTGCGCGCTGATCCTTAACATTGAGCAACCAAAAAAGCCCTTGAATAAAAGGGCTTTTTTATACACAGAAAGCGTACAGCAGTAAAAAGTATTGAAGCTGCATTCGGCAGCTTAAAAATTTGGATTAAACAAATTTAATCGGCTTAAATTCTTCGTGCTTATGATGATCATCTTCGCACTCTTCGCCTTCTTCCTTTGTACCGCGGTCAATATAGCCGCTGCGCTCTGTTTCAGGCAGATGCTTAATTTCCCATGCATAGACAGCCTGCATGCAGATTTGGCGCTGCTCTGCACTAAGCGCCACACCATTTGGCCATTTGCCAATTTCAACTGCAGTCTTTAAGCGACTGACAATTTCAGGATCCAGTACGGCAAGCATTTGTTCAACATTCATGGTCTAATCCTGTTTAAAAGAGTCAAAATCTTGGTTCCAGCCGAGTTTTGTACGGCAAGCCATATAAAAATCATAACCCGGCGGATGCAATAAGGTAAGTTTAAATGGGTGCTTACGGATGTGCAAACTGTCACCGATATTCAAAGAAACACTATGCTGTCCATCTGCGCTGACCATCGGCAGCACACGGTTTTCACGAATCAGTATTTTAATTTCACTTTGGCCGCCAACCACAATGGGCCGCGATGAAAGCGTATGCGGATGCATCGGCACTAAAGCGATCGCATCCATGCTTGGATGCAGAATCGGACCGCCGCCAGACAGTGCATACGCTGTTGAGCCAGTAGGCGTAGAAACAATTAAACCGTCACTGTGCTGACGGTACACATACTGGCCGTCAATATTCAGATCAAAATCAATCATATGCACGGACTTACCCGAATGCAGCACCACATCATTCAGCGCAATTGCATCATAGATGCTTTCACCTTTGGAACGGATTTCTATTTCCAGTAAAAAACGGCGGTCCAGCTGGAACTCGCCTTTTAGCACTTGATCCAGTTTAAACAGCACTTCAGTCGGTTTAATATCTGTTAGAAAGCCTAAACGGCCGCGGTTTACACCAATCACTGGCGTATTATACTTTACCAATGCCCGCGCAGCATGCAAAAGCGAACCATCGCCGCCAACCACAATAACTAAGTCAACCACTTCGCCTAACAGTGGCTTGCTCACTGTCTGCGTATTGGTATAAGGCACTAAAGCTGCTGTTTCTGTATCAAATACAGGATGCAGCCCTAACCCTAATAAATGGTCATGAATCAGACATAACGTTTCCACCACAGATGATTTATCTGGACGGCCAATGAGTCCTATATTTCGGAATGTCTTATGTGAAATGTGCACCTGCGCCTTCGCTCCGATTCGCGTCATGCTTATCATAGCATTAACACATTTGATTTAAAAAAACTTTAAAGCCTTAGTTTACATATGTTTTACCCACATATTTTGCATACGTATACAGTTTAAATATTGCAAATTACTTAAAAGCTTCGCATGATTAGCACAATTTATCAGGGTCTTATCATGTTTTATGAAGTCTGAACGCGGCATAGGCATAATTGCATTTATATTTTGCGTCATCATCATTTCTATATTTGTAGCGCTCAGCGTCTACTTAATTAAATTAGACAATGTCGTACGCGCAAAGTTTGAAGGTCAGCGCTGGGATATTCCGGCGAAAGTCTTTGCTCGTCCTTTAGAAATCTATGCCAATGCGCCAGTCAGTCAGCAGGATTTTAGCGAAGAGCTGAAGCTGCTGGGTTATAAAAGCTCTGAAAGCTATGCAAAAACAGGCAGCTATGTCACTTCAGGCAATGAAATGTATGTGCATACCCGCGGTTTTGACTTTGGCGAAAGCGTTGAACCTGAGCAAGTCCTTAAAATTTCATTTAATGAAAATAACATCAGCGATGTCAGTGCAACCAAACCGTCTTCTAGCGGTATTGCGCGTTTAGAACCAATGCTGATTGGCGGCATTTACCCGCAGCATAACGAAGACCGCGTGCTGATCAAACTGAAAAATGTGCCAAAACCGCTGATTAATGCTTTGATCGCAACAGAAGACCGCAACTTCTATAATCATCATGGCCTTTCTGTACGCGGTACTGCGCGCGCTATTGTCAGCAATGTCACTGGCGGCAAGCGCCAAGGCGGTTCAACACTGACGCAGCAGCTGGTTAAAAACTTCTATTTAAGCCCTGAAAGAACCATTAAGCGTAAAGCCAATGAAGCCCTGATGGCGCTGTTAATTGAATTGCATTACAGCAAAGATGAAATTCTGGAAGCCTATTTAAATGAAGTAAACCTAGGTCAAAACGGCAATTATTCTATTAATGGCTATGGCCTTGCTTCACAGTTTTATTTTGGCCTGCCTTTACGTGAGCTGAATATTGCACAGCAAGCATATTTGGTTGGCTTAGTTCAAGGCCCCTCATTATTCAACCCTTGGCGCAATCCTGAAGGCGCTAAAAAACGCCGTGACATCGTATTGAAAAACATGCTGGTCATGGGCTATCTGAGCCAAGAACAATATGACACTGAAACAGCACGTCCATTAAACGTCATTGCAAAACCGACACTCGGCCCTGCACGTTTTCCTGATTACTTAGATATTGTGCGCCGTCAGCTGCGTACCGAATACCAAGAAAGCGATTTGACCAACCAAGGCTTGCGTATTTTTACTGCACTTGACCCGATTGCTCAAACCCGTACACAAAAAACCTTTAAAGAATCTATTGCAAACTTAAGCAAACGCAATCCAGCACGCCTAAAAGATTTACAAGGCGCTGTGCTTGTGACCCACCCTGAAAATGGTGAATTAGCAGCAGCTGTCGGCTCTACACAAGAATTTACTGGCTTTAACCGTGCCCTAGATGCCAAACGTCAAGTCGGTTCATTGCTCAAACCCGTAATTTATCTCAGTGCGCTTGAATCTAACCGCTATACATGGGCAAGCAGTATTGAAGACAGCCAAATCAGTGTATTCAGCGACGGAAAAAATTGGACTCCTAAAAACTATAGCGGCGGCGAGCATGGCGCAGTGCCTATGATCACAGCGCTGGCCAACTCTTATAACCTGTCTGCTGTACGTTTAGGCCAAGAGTTCGGCATGTCAACCTTCATTAACCATCTGAAAAAATTTGGTGTTACTTCAAATATTCCAAATTATCCGTCTATTTATTTAGGCGCCGTGGATATGTCGCCAATGGAGATCAGCACACTGTACGGCAACTTTGCAACAGGCGGCTTCAAATATCCTGTGAAATCTATTCGCGCAGTTGTAGATGCCAATGGCCGCTTGCTTGACCGCTACAGCCTGTCTGTACAGCCAACCATTGACCCCGCCGATGCTTATGTGCTCAACCATGGCCTGCAGCAAGTCATGCGTACAGGCACAGGCCGTTCTGCTTACAGCTCGCTGCCGCTAGACCTAGCTTTAGCTGGTAAATCCGGCACGACCAATGACACGCGTGATTCATGGTTTGCAGGCTATTCGGGCAATTATTTAACCGTTGTTTGGCTCGGCTTGGATGACAACAAAGCCACAGGCCTGACAGGCTCTTCTGGCGCATTGCCTGTATGGACCAGCGTCATGAAACAGCTTCGTCAAAAGCCAGTCAATTTACGTCAGCCTGACAGCGTGACATGGCAGTGGATTGACAGCTCAACAGGCTATTTATCCGCTTCAGGCTGCAGCGGCGCAATGTATATTCCGCTGAACCGCAATGTCATGCCGACCCGCGCATCGCTTTGCGCAGCTTCACAATATGAATCAGAAATGAACACAAACGATACGGAAAATACGCAGTTGCCTGAACCGCAGAATGATATGAATTCAAATGACAGTTATATCCGTGAAAGCGAAAATGAAATGGATCAAGATTTATCAAATCAGTCCCGTATCATTTCAAGCGGTTCCTACAGCAACTAAAGCAGGTTCATTTTGAGAAAGACACAGACATTTCACCCGAACAAAACGCTGCTTGGCCTGATCTTAGCAGCACTGGCAGGCTGCCAAAGCCTGCCTGCACCTGAGCAGCCAGCAGAAAAACCCAAACAAACCAATAAAGTTGAAACCACACCTGAAGGTGTGGTTATTCACCCTTATGATGTACCTGAGATTGGCCGTAAAGCCATTATAGTCCCAGAGCAAAAAAAGTCCGTACAAAAGCTGGACGATGGCAGAAGCCTGCCTGCTTTTCAGAAACTGATGCAGCAGACTCAAGCAGCTTACGCCAGCGGCAAACTGAATGAAGCAGAAAGCGCTGCCACTCAAGCACAGCGCCTTGCACCGCAATCTGCTGAGACCTATTTATATTTAGCTATGATTGCAAATCGAAAAAACCAGCCAGCAAATGCTGAAGCATTAGCAAAACGCGGTGTCAGCTATGCGCAAAGCAGCGCGATGAAAAAACAGCTGTGGCAGACCATCTTAAAAGCAGGTCAACAGCAAAAGAAAAACAGCACAATTAATCAAGCATTAACAGAATTGAAAAGGCTATAAACTAGCCCTTTCAGTTCTCCCGATCTTTATAAAAAACTTATTCCTGCCAAGCCATAAGCATAATGCTCTTTTGCTTCGAGCATCATATCTGGCTGCATGCCGCCCAAGGCAAATACGGGAATGTCAACTTGCTGAGCAATCTGTGCGAACTTTTTCCAGCCTAGAGCCTCAGCATCAGGATGTGTAGCTGTAGTTAAAACAGGGCTAAGCAGAACGGCATCACAGCCAATTTTCGCAGCATGACGTACACTCTGTTCATCATGGCAAGCCGCAATATAACGCTGCCCCACTTGTAAATCATTACAATTCATCTGCAAAAGCTGCTCTTGCTTTAAATGTACTGCGCCAATATTTTGCTGCTGAATTGTATTCAGCTGTTTCCATAATTCAACATTGATAATCAGCAGCGGCAGCTGCTCCACATTGATTTCTGACAGCGCCATATGGCTTTGCTGCCCTGCATCTGTGCGCCAATACATGAGCTGAGCATCTGAAAGCTGCTGCACCATGGCTAAATCTGCACTGATTTTAATTTGCGGATGCCAATACAGACGTTTCACCATTGCTTTATTTGCTTTTGGAAAATTTAAATCAAGCAACTCAGGACGGCTGTACCACCGCCAAGGCAGCTGAATTTTTTCTAGCAGCTGTTCAGGTACAGCGGCATGAAATAAATGCAAATTTACGATCACATCATCATATTCATGGCGGATAAAATCGAATGGATACCATTGATCCAGCAAAATACCGACTTCCTCATGCACTTCACGGCGGCAGGCTTGCTCAGGTGTTTCGCCATCCTCTACTTTTCCGCCTGGAAACTCATACTTATTGCCTTGATGCTGATTTTCTTCACGCCAGCCCACCAAAACTTTAGCCTGATGAAAAAGAAGGCCGATAGAAATATGCAGATTAGGTTTCGACATAAAAAGTCATTTCCTGTGACTTGAAGTTAATTCAGTGTAACCATCTTTGAGTATTTTATAAATTATTATCATTTGCCGTTGACATGCCTATTCGATAATGATTATCATTTAATTTATTCGATATACACCACGGAGCTTATAACAATGAACGCGCCTTTCAGTCTTTTTACACGTTCTAATGAAACTCATCATGCACTGCCAATGCTGCATTCTAACAACTTATTCGCCTTAGGACGTGAAATCCGCATCATGCATGCAGGTGAAGAATACCGTTTACGCCTAACACGCAACAACCGCCTGATTTTGACCAAATAAATAGAATAAACTCATAATAATAAACGTGGAAACAAGCAGCATGAATCAGCGCATGCTGCTTTTTTATTGCGCCACTTTCAGCATTCAAAGTACTCTAAATTTTTATTGTCACTTTTAATCCGCCTAATTCAGATTGAGCAAAAAGCAGTGTGCCGAGGTGCAGCTGAACAATCTTTTTACATATCGAAAGCCCCAAGCCATTACCTCTGACTTGTGTCCCCAATACTCGGTAGAAACGCTCTCCTAAGCGTTCAATCACTTCATCAGTCAAACCCTGCCCAGTATTTTCAATTTGCCAAATAACCTGCTGCTGCTCTGCCCAGCTGCGAATCACAATCTTTCCTTGCGCTTCTGTATAGCGTAAAGCATTGTCAATTAAGTTACGCAAGCAGATCTGAATCAGCTCCTTATTTGCAAACAGCTGGCCAGCGGCAATATCACATTCAAAAGAAATGTTCTTCTCTTCTGCCTGAGATGCGTATTCGTTTCTCAGCTTTAAACTAAGAGCCTGAATATCGACCATTTCCTTTGGCAGCTCAGCAGCATTAGAAGGATCTAGCCGCGCCAGCAAAAGCAAATTTTCCAGCACTTTTGTACCGCGTGTCACATCTTGCTGAATACTGTTCATTTCCTGCGCCAGCTGCGGATGGCCGCTGTATTTTCGCTTTAAAACCTGAAGCCTCAGCTGTATAGCAGATAGCGGAGAACGCAGCTCATGTGAGGCATCCGCAGTAAAACGCTGTTCTGCTGTTAAGGCCTGATCCAGACGCTGCATTAAAGAATTCAGCTGTAAACGAATCGGCTGCAGTTCTGACATTTCAGTTGCTTCCGCGCGAATTGGCGACAAGTCTGCTGCATGTTTTTGTGCAATCTTTTGACTGAACTGATGAATCACTTTAAATTCACGTTTAATTAAAATGTGTAAAAAGCCCCATTGCAAAAACCACAGCAGCAGCAAAATGCCTGAATAGCTCAATAAGCTATTTAAAATAACCTCAAAACGTTCAGACACTGGCTGCAATACATAAACCTGCATATTTTCATCTGCTTCATGCTGCACATAAGCCCGCCATAAATGACCGTTTTGCCACAGAAAACTATAACCGCTGTCTTTAGACTGCAATTGGATAAAATATTGCGCCACATGCTGATCATCATGTTCAGACTGAGCCAGCAGCTGGCCGCCGCTTTTTAACTGATAAGACAAGTCAAAGGACTCACTCAGCTGGTCAACTTGCTTATCGGACTGCTCATGAATATTTGCCGCCAGCAGCATATCCGCCACTTCATCCATCAGCTCATCCTGCACTTGCATGGTTTGCACCACCATCCAACCCAGCAGCAGCGCTAAAGCTAACAGCCCAGCAGCGACAGAGCTCAATAATGAGGTTTTAATCAGCTTGCGCTGCAGGGAAATGGTCTGACTCATGAGGCATCCGCATTCATACGGTAACCTAAGCCGCGGATTGTTTTAATATAATGTGCACCAATTTTTTTACGCAGCTGATACACATATACCTCAACAGCATTGCTTTCAACTTCATCACCCCATGCATACAATGACTCTTCAAGCATTTCACGGCTGACAATGTGATTTGGGTTTTGCATGAGTTTATATAAAATTTGAAACTCTTTGGCTGTAAGGTTCACCAGCTGCTGCTGTACATGCAGTGTCTTCGCCTGTACATCCAGTTCCAACTCTTTAAATTTTAAAATATTGCTGCTGGCTTGCTGTTTTAAACGTAAATGCGCTCTTACTCGGGCAGAAAGCTCTTCCAAGCTGAACGGCTTGACCAAATAATCATTTGCGCCTAAATCCAGCCCTTCTACGCGGTCTTGAATACTGTCTTTGGCCGTGATAAAAATCACGGGTGTCTGCTGCGTTTTACGCAGTTCTTTTAAGATGTCGTCTCCTTCAGCCTTAGGCAAACCCCGGTCTAAAAGCACACAGTCATACTGATGCTGCTGTACAGCCAAAATTGCATGATCGCCTCGCGCCACCCAATCTATGCTGTAGCCATCCATTTCCAGCCAAGCCTTAATGCTTTCAGCTTGAGAAACATCGTCTTCTGCCAGCAATATACGCATATATTTTTCCTGTCTGCTTTAGCTTGACACTAGCATGTCTGCGCCCATAAAAAAACCGCATGCGAACATGCGGTTTATCTCTTGATTTTTTTCAGCCAAACTTAGTATTTCACTTGATCTACATCAATTTCTACACGCTTAGCAGGTTTGTAATCCACATCTACTTCACCAATTAATGTGACAGGTGTCTTAGCAGAAACGGCCTTGCCATGCCATAACTCATCATCAATTTCTACATTGATCGTGCCTGTGCTGTCACGGAATTGATATTTTTCATCACCAACAGCTTTGACCACATAACCTTTCAATTGTACCGCAGTATTATCTTTGGCATTTAAAGCCTGTTTCACTGTGACTGCTGCAGGCGCTGCAATAGCCTGATGATTGACTGCTGCGGCATGATTCGGTGCTGTATTTGCGGCTGCATACACTGCTGCGCCTGCCAAAACTGCTGCTAAAACTGTTTTATTCAATACGTTCATTTTCTTCACCTTAATCAATTGCTTCATTCGATGAGGCTATTAAAACAGCTGAAGATGAGGCGAATCTTAAGAATTAAAATATTCAGTTTTTTTAATTCAGCGGCACAACGCGAAGCACTTCTTCCAATGTTGTTATACCGGCTATAACTTTACGCGCACCGGCAATCCGTAAAGGCTCTACACCTTCTTTACGCGCCTGATGACGCAGCTGTGTCAAGTCCGCATTTGCGCCAACCAGCTGTTTAGCCTCAAGGCTCAGCTGCATAAATTCATAAATACCGACACGGCCTTTATAGCCTGTATTACGGCACTCGTCACAGCCTACTGCATGAAAAACAAAATCGGGCATATCAATATTGTAGTCAAAAGTCAGATGCTTCCACTCTTGATTATTAATAAAGGTTTCCTGCTTGCAATGCGGGCACAGCTTACGCACCAAACGCTGCGCCAATACACCTAAAATGGTCGCGGCTGTTAAAAATGGCTGTACCCCCAAATCATGCAAGCGCGTCAAACTAGACGGCGCATCATTGGTATGCAGCGTAGACAGCACCAAATGGCCTGTTAAAGCAGCTTGAATCGCCATATTCGCGGTATCGTGGTCACGAATTTCCCCCACCATGATAATGTCAGGATCTTGACGCATCAATGCGCGCACACCATCGGCAAAGCCTAGATCGATGCCCGTATTGACCTGCATTTGGTTAAAGCTGGGCTCTAACATTTCAATCGGATCTTCAATGGTACAGACGTTAACTTCTTCTGTTGCCAGCTGTTTTAAAGACGAATACAGCGTGGTGGTTTTACCCGAACCCGTTGGCCCTGTAACTAGAATGATGCCATGACTGTGGCTGGTCAGCTCATTCCACTGCGTTTGCAAACGGCCCTCAAAACCCAGCTGCTGGAAACTCCTCACCAGTACTTCAGGGTCAAAAATACGCATCACCAGCTTTTCACCAAATGCTGTCGGCAAAGTCGATAAACGCAGTTCTGTTTCTTGCCCGCTCGGTGTGCGGGTTTTTAAACGTCCGTCTTGCGGTTTACGCTTTTCAGCCACGTTCATACGGCCCAAAATTTTAATCCGTGAAATCACGGCCGTTAAAGTATTTGCTGGCATATTATAAATGGTGTGCAATACACCATCGATACGAAAACGTACCTTGCCGGTTTCTTTACGCGGCTCAAGATGGATATCGCTGGCGCCTTGTTCAAAGGCAAACTGCAGCACCCAATCTACTAATTTTACAATGTGCTGATCATTGGCATCAGGGTTTTGCGTATCCCCCAATTGCAGTAAAGCTTCTACACCTTTGTTGTCACGGTCATAAGCGGAGGATTTTTGCGAATTGCTCACAGCACGGCTGACTTGGTAATACTCAACCAAATAGCGCTGCAGCTGGTCTGGGCTGAGCAATACTCGCTGAATTTTTCTAGGCAGCACTGTCCGCTCTAAGTTTGCCATCCATTCAGATTTAAAAGGCTGATCCGATGCAATCAGCACACATTCATTTTGTATTTCTACCGCCAAAATACGGTTACGCACCGCAAACTCTTGCGACATGATATTCGTTAAAGCAGCGACATCGGCTTTAAGCGGATCAATGACATAAAAAGGCATTTGACTTTTTTCCGCCAGCCATTGGCAAAGACGGTTAAGCGTCAAAGTTGATTGCGGATGACTCTTATCTTTTAGATTAAAATTTGAAATCCACTGCAATGGATGCCACTTCAGCTGATCACGCTGACGATGCGTGGTTTGTATTAATAACTTATCACGCTCTGTAATACGCCCATCTTTTTCTAATTGGTCTAAGCACCATGAAGTATCAATTTCAAAATTAAAAGTCATTGTTGTATGTTCCCCAAACATTGCACCACTATATCAAATATTCAGAGGCAGATACTTATTACAGGTCAGCTTTTTATGTTTTGTTCAACAATCACTCATCGGAAACTCAACTCTCGCCATTGAGCTCCAATCTATTCGTTTTTATAATATCTTTGCTTTAAAAAAAGTATAAAAATCAAATCCAAGAAGATAAATTATGAAAATCAAATTACTCACAATCAGCACAGCAATTCTCTTAACTTTAACAGCCTGCGGCGGAGGCGGCAGCTCATCCAGCGATAATTCAAATAACAATTCAAGTGAAAACCCATCAGCTCCAACTGCTGCTTTTCAGCAATGGTTTACATTTAACCTTGACAGTTACAGTGCCGAGCTGTCTTTTGACAGCGAAACAACAACCGTTGATAACGGCAAGCTGTACACTGCTGGAGACATTGATACATCCTTTATGGTCACTGCAAACGGATTGTATGACCAAGGCCCTTCACACTCAGCTTATGGCCCGCTTCAAGGCAGCATCAGCATCAACAATAATATTTGGACTTTAAGCCCTTATTCATCAATCAACGCTGCTGGCCTTAATTTTGAAACGACCGTCCAGCTAATCAACCTTGAAGGAGCAAGCCTTGCTTCCAAAATTGATCTGTATAACTATTGGGTATTAAAAAATAATATCGCGGGCAGCATGGATGATATATCTAATCAAGCTCAGCTCTTTTTAACCGCGATGTCTACCGTTAAATTTCCTTCTGGCTCCAAATGCCTGCAAATTACGAAAATCAGCAATTCAGAACAATATCTAGATCTTTACGATTCTCCTAGCAGCAATAGTCAATCCGTTTTAGCGAATTTGTGGAATAGTTTAATCCTAGATCCTGCTGCTAAAAAATACATCATGAAAGATACTATTGCCTATACCCTTAACAATAATTTTGAGTCCGGTATCGCTCAATATAAAAACCGTTTCTATGATGCATATCTTGCTCCAAAAGGCGTTGAATATGATATTCAATCCTTCCTGACAGAATTTGATACTTGGGCGAATCAAGCTCCAACCGCGGCAGAAAAAAACCAATTTTTGGAGTTGAAAACATTAGCCCAAAATTCATGCACAATGTATAACGATGTCGCAATCAATGCAATCAAGCAAAACTTTGCGAATTATAAATAAACCAACGCAATGAAACAGACGCTTTTAAAGTGCCTGTTTCATTCAATATGCAAAATCGTAATCATCAAATCTGCAGCATTAAACTTAATATTCAGACCGCCAAACAATATGCCGTACTCACGCTCATCATCTGTCTGATACGCTGGCCGAGGATCAAGTGATAAAACTTCCTGCAGCTCTAAAATAGTCTGTACATCTAAACTGCGAATTTTCACCAACTGATCGCGCTGCATTGCCGCCTGATCAGACCAAATCACTTTTTTACGTATCGGCTCATCTTGCGCATAACCGCTTCGTGCATCCATCACAGCGTCTGAGTATTGAATATACGGTTTAATATCCAAAATAGGCGTGCCATTCAGTAAATCACTGCCCTGCACATATACACGTACCGACTTACCGACTTTTTCCACTTTTTTCAGCTGTACCGCAGACAAGCCTATAGGCGCTGGACGGTACATGCTGCGCGTAGCAAACACCCCTATTTTTTGATTGCCGCCTAAACGCGGCGGACGCACTTGCGGACGGAACTTTTGAGTCTCTTGGTTTTTATTGTCATGGAACTGCCAAATCAGCCATAAATGACTAAACGCCTCAATACCTTCAAAGGCCAATAAAGTATTGTAGTCTCCGACCATTTCAATATAAGACTCAACCTTCACCAAATTTGGCTGACGCGGTATGCCAAATTTTTCTTGGTAAGGAGAATGCATATAACCAATAATTGGTAAATTCAAGCCAAACATAATCACTTTTTCTGATAAGTTCAATTAAATATATTCAGTTTATCGAGAATGATTTTAGATTAGAATAGCAAGCTGTTCTAATTTGATAATTTTATTGAGACCTTTAATGGCTGCTTTTAACGTCGAAAAGATTACTCACGTCCACCATTGGAATGACACTTTATTCTCTTTTAAAACGACTCGTGACACTGCACTGCGTTTTAAAAACGGTCAATTTGTGATGATCGGCCTTGAAGTAAATGGTAAGCCTTTAATGCGTGCTTATTCTATTGCCAGCGCAAACTACGAAGAAGAACTAGAATTTTTCTCGATTAAAGTGCCAGACGGTCCTTTAACTTCTATTTTGCAGCAAGTAAAAGTCGGCGACGAAATTTTGGTTTCTAAAAAACCTACGGGCACTTTAGTTCTAGACGACTTAAACCCAGGTAAGAACTTATACCTTCTTTCTTCTGGTACTGGCCTTGCTCCATTCCTTTCAGTTATTCGTGACCCAGAAACTTATGAACGTTTTGAAAAAATCATCGTGGTTCACGGTACACGTTTCATTTCTGAATTGGCTTACCAAGACTTGATCGAAAATGAAATTCCAAACCACGAATTCTTTGGCGAATTAGGTGCGAAAGAAAAATTGGTTTACTACCCAACTGTAACGCGTGAAGACTTCCACACTCAAGGCCGCGTAACAACTGCAATTGAATCTGGCCAGCTTTTTGAAAAAATTGGTTTGCCGCGCTTCAACCCTGAAACTGACCGTGCAATGCTTTGCGGTTCACCTGCATTCCTAGATGATGTTGCTGCGCTTCTAGACCAACACGGTCTTAAAGAATCTCCTAAAATGGGCGTTCTAGGCGATTACGTGATTGAACGTGCATTCGTTGAAAAATAATTTGATGTAAATTAAAAAAGCGCATGTCATCATGCGCTTTTTTTGTGCTCTAAACTCAGATGTATAGTGCAATTACCTCTAAAGTTAATAGTAGCTAAAAGTGGAATTTCTCCTAAGCGCTGCACATAAAAAAGAAATATATACAAAAATACGATGAGTTCCTTTACCAATGACTTAGTTTATATTTAGAGCACTTTAATTTAATGCCATATCAGGTACAGTCTCTAATTGCTTCGTAACATCAGGTACAGCATTTTCACGAGCAATTTGCTCACGTACTGGCCCTAATCTCTTATCAACACGCTTACCAACCCAACTCCTTTTAGGTTCATATACAGTACGTTGCCTAAAATAACTAAAAGGTTCTGCATTATAAATAAAGCCATATTTTGAATCGTGAACATAATTTGAGTAAAATTTGATCGTGTTTTCCTTTGCTTCTTTTTCAAAGCTTTCAAGTTCCCAGTCATCAATACCAATATAAAATTCGTAAAGCTTTTGCAGCGGGTAAAACACTCGATACAATTGTTTAAAGCCAGTTACTTGATTACTGTCTGCACTGGTATACGCTCTAGCCTTTTTCACTCGTTCAACTTCAGTCGCCATATCAGCAGGTCCCCACCAGCGTCTGCTTTCAGCACGATTTTTCTGCGCAACGGATTGAGCTATATTTGCATCTGACTTGCCAGCTGCATGCAATGCCTGTTTTTGTCTATGTAATGTTCCATAAGCACTATAGTAAATCTGCATATAGCGCTTCATATCATCTTCAACTTTACCAGTGCTTGCTCCAGCCTCCTTTTGCAAAGCATCCCAACAGGCTTGCGTCTCTGCTTCAATTTTAAATTGCTCAAGAAACAACTTATTTTGCACTTCTTCCAACTTGTCATATGAAAAAATCTTAACACCACTCAATTCAGCTTCATTAGTCATATGTTTTAATGTAATTCGGGCAAAATTATTACTCACATGCTGAGACTTTGGCTCGTAACCGCCGCCGACATCGGAGTGCATGCCGGGGTAAACCACTTCTTTCCAGTTTTTAGGATTGGCCAATACCCCATCCTTCCGGACCAGATCTACCGGGAAGGCAAAACGCTGCTCATTGCCTGCAATCAAATGCAGACAATTTTTTACGCGAGGATCAACCACCATATCCCGCCCAGAGAAAGTCAGTTTATTGGGCAAATTAGTTGCCGGCAGGCCAAAAGAAGCCACCGTATCAAACAAGCCTAAGAACTTGACTTCCAGCGGTATTTTTTCGGCATAGCCTTCCATTTCATATTTCAGCTCTAAATTTTCTGCTTCAGCTTTCCAAATCATTTCATTGGTAAATACACGTGCCAAAGCTGCACCGCGTGAAAAGCCAAATACAGAAAGATTGATTTTTTTGATTAATCGATGCTGATTTAAATTGCTGATAACTTTAGTATTCACTTCATTTTTTCGCTGCATCACATCCTGTTGCAGTTCTGCCTCTAATTTTTCAATCTTTTGTTTGAGAACTTTACTTAAATGCATATTTATCTGTTCTGCACCATACTGCAGTCTTTTACTTCCACCAATACCAGTACTTCCTCCTGTTAAGTCATTGTCTTGCATCCAGCGTACGGATGATTCTAAATGATCGATTTCACCATTAAAAGGCGTACCAACCCCTGATATATAAATCGCATGACTTAACGGCATTTCCAATCCATTTAATTTAGTTGCATAATCACTATACAAATCAGCATTACGCCAAAGTCGAGCTGGATTTGCCCATTTTTTATCAGTTTCATCATTTTTAAAATTATTACCTGTACCATCAAAATAGACCGACAGATGTACTACATCTTCACAGCTTTGCTTGCTTACAGGTGGCTGATTAGACACATCTTGATTATTATTTTTTAATTTTTTCTGAGATCATTAAAGACACAAGAAATTCCTAATAATTATTTTAATTTACTTTCCCAATCTATACCTTTTTTCGTCGGATCCGTAAGGTCATTTGAAGTCGTAATTTCTACGCTATCATCTGGGTATAAATGCACCGCTAAATATCGTTTATTCTTTAAATCTTCTTTGCTTAAATGTACAACATTAATCGCTTTATGTTTACGCGTACTGTTATCCTCACCCTAGGTGATGATTTGTGGACCGAGTATCACAGCAGAACGCATTGTTGCACTGCCGTATCCGCCAGCCACCTCATATCCATTCACTTTAACCATATAAGGCCGATAGCTTGGATCATAGTTGAATGAAGTTGTGGTCAGCACATAGGTTTTATTTGGACCTATACCCATACACCCAGCCAAGCCTAAGGTTAAAGACACAGGCAATAACATCATTTTTGTTAATTTACTCATTTTTTATACTTTTTATTTAATAATTGCTTATTCTGTTCTCTTAAGTGTTTCATCCAATCTAAGCCTTTTTGCGTTGGATCAGGCAAGTCATTCGACGTGGTAATTTCTACGCTATCATCAGGATATAAATGCACTGCTAAATATCGTTTATTTTTTAAATCTTCTTTGGTTAAATTCACAACATTAATCGCTTTATGTTTTCTATCACTATTCCCTTCACCCCAAGTAATATTCTGTTGACCAAGTATCACTCCTGAGCGCTTTGTTGCTCCGCCAAACCCCCCGCCCATTTCTTCTCCATTCATCATAACCATATAAGCTTGATAATTTGGAGCATAGTTAAATGAAGTTGTAGTCAACACATAGGTTTTATTCGGACCAATGCCCATACACCCAGCTAAGCCTAGGGTTAAAGACACAGGTAATAACATCATTTTTGTTAATTTACTCATTTTTTATACTCTTTATTCAGTTCATATTTTAAATCTAAAAATATATGTTTCCACATTACAAAGCTGGGGAGGAATCCTCTAGCATCTCCATGGCTTGATCCATCGTGATTTGTTTTTCTTTAACCTTTAACAGCACTTTTTGTAGCTGCTGATCTATTTCAAAATGTTCTTGATAACCTAATTTTAAACAAATGAAATTTAAAATATCTCGTGTTCCTTGCAAGTGAAAACGTCTTGCTTGTTTAAGTTCAGAAATCACGTATTGATACAAGTCCCAAGCGGTAAAGTTTTCAACCAAAAAATAATTATTCAATTTTAAGTAATAAATTAAATGATCAGGAAATGTCGCTTCGACCATTTTCTCTTCCTGATCCACAGAGAAACACAATGGGTTTTGTGAATCATAACTTTGCTGAAAAGATTGGAGGTTCAACCCTATTATCTGTTGTATTTCACCTAGCCGATCCCAGTACCACCACGTGTGTATTGGCCCTAGTAAAATCTGCTTTTGTTCCTTATCTAATACTTGTTCTTGGATATACAAAGTCTCATCAGCTTGATGTCCAAGCAAGGTCGCTAAGATGATAGGGTCCCAAAATGCCAAAAACATTTCTAAACCGCCATCGAATCTCACATTGGTAAATTGCCTTAAATGCGCATACATTTCCTCAAAATTTAGAGGCGATACAATCAAAGTCATTTTAGGTGTAGATACCACTCTTTTTTGAATGTGAATCCATTCCAAACTGGTTATTTCGTTATTTAACTGTATTAAATGCGGTGATATTTGTGCAGCTTTTTCACCCGCAGCTTCTGTAAGCAGATTACGCTGGGGCAAATGTGCCCATTGGCTTAAAAAGAACTTATCTTGAGCAGCATCTGCAAGAGCATATATACAAAATCCTTCTGCAATATGATCATTTTGAGTGGAAAAAATTCTTTTAATATCATCGTGAATATAATATGACATTTATAAACCATCTCCTTTATTCACAAATGCACCGCGTTGATTCATTCTTCGTGCTAAACACTCCCAACACACATTTTGCGGAAAAAACGGCAATTGCATGTTGACCTGAGCACCAGGAATAAACATATGCTGCCCCGCCTTTACCTCAAACTTTCCAGCCGTTGTGGGCAGCACCCCTGCACTGCTGATTTCGATTTGACTGCCGCCTGCGGTCAGCACTATTTTCTTACTGGCTTTAATTTCCACGGTATCTTCCGTCGAAATAATTTGAATACCTTTTCGGGCAATCAGATCCGCCCCATCTCCTTGGGCTTGGATTTCAACTTTGCCTTTGCCTGCATACGCACGTAAGCCTTCTTGTGCTGCAAATAGACTGATCTTACTTTGTGCATGGGCAATCAAAGATTTTTGGCTGCTAATGTTAATGCTGTCACCTGCGCTTTGACTGATTTGTCCATCTGCTGAAAGATGTACATCTTCATTGCTGCTTATTGCTATGGAGTTAGGTGCAGACAG
>NZ_RAXV01000017.1 GCF_003611465.1 Acinetobacter tianfuensis | reverse complement strand
CCCGCATTGCACAACGCTAATCGTTTTACATTCAAGCAAGCTTATATAAACTTGCATAGCTATGACATGAAGACAGTTATTGATAAGACTTGATCTCAGTCATGATTTTTTGAATGGATGCTCTATCGTGAATTTGTAAATGATCTCTGATGTAAATGAGTTTATCTATATTTTTTTGAAATACGTTTTGTTGTTCAGAATCCGCTAATTTCTCCTGCTGATGTGGTTCCGTTAATTAGACCACTCAATCTAGTTTTATAAGTGATAAATCCGCTCTAAATATTTAAATTATGCTGCCATTACTTTTGGTAAATGTCGATCATAAAATTCATTTGGTGTTGCCTTATTCAAGCTTGAATGAGGACGTATCGTGTTATAAAAATCCAAATATTCAGCAATTGATTGTTTTGCTTGTTTAACCGTATCGTAAGCCTTCAAATAGACTTCCTCATGCTTCACACTGCGCCATAAACGCTCAATCATTACATTATCCATCCATCGTCCTTTCCCATCCATACTGATACGGATATTTCGCAATTTTAACTCATTCAAAAATGCCTCGCTTGTGAATTGACTGCCTTGGTCTGTATTAAACACCTCTGGACAACCATATTTCACAATTGCTTCTTGCAACGCATCTATGCAAAAGTCTGTTTCCATACTGATCGATACACGATGAGCCAGTACTTTACGACTATGCCAATCTATAATTGCACACAGATAGACAAAGCCTTTAGCCATAGGAATGTACGTGATATCTGTACACCAGACTTGATTAGAGTGATCGATGACCATGTTTTTCAACAGATATGGGAAAATACGGTGTGCAAGATTAGGCTTACTGGTATTGGGTTTTGGATACAAGGCATGTATTCCCATCAAGCGCATTAAACGTCGGACTTTACGCCGACCTATTTTATGTCCTTGACGCTGTAGCATATCTCGTATCATTCGACTGCCCATAAATGGGTAGTCGAGATGAATTTCATCGATTAGACGCATCAAACTCAAATCAGTTGATGAAATCTCTTTGGGCTTGTAATACAACGTACTGCGATTGATTTGAATCAATTGCGATTGTTGTCGTACCGAAAGTTGATGGGTCTTATCGATCATTTTTTGCCGCTCAGCTGCCCTATTTTTCTGAGCGCACCTTCTAAAAAATCAATTTGCAATGCCTGATGTCCTATCTTGGCATGTAGAGCTTTGAGGTCAATCTCAGGTTCTTGTTGTGCTGTTGGTCGTGAAAAAATATTGATTGATTGCTCAAGCAGTTGATTTTTCCAATCAATTATTTGGTTTTGATGTAAGTCGAATTGAGTAGAAAGTTCAGCGAGTGTGTGGTCGCCTTTAATTGCTGCGAGAGCAACTTTAACTTTAAACTCTGCTGAATGATTACGACGTTTTCTTCGTGTCATGGTTGACTCCAAAAACAAGCATTTCCCATGCTTATTGGGGAGTAGATTATCACTTATAGGCGTGGTCTAAAATCCTAGAACCACATCATGCCTACTTAATTTAAATATTAGGCTGCAAATACTCTCCCTAGCTATTTCATAGTCAATGATTTGATTATATTCAATATTTTGATGATCTAATGACATCTTATCTAAACTATCTAAATTAAACTGAATGAGTTGCATAATATAATCTCAAGTTAAAGATCGGAACACTGGTGCTTCTATACCTCCTAGCAACGATAGCAAATATTCCCTGTCCTTGCTTGCTCCTTAAGCGGCTATGTAAGTAAAGAGCTAAATATAAACAAAGGGTTCGTTCCTGACGTTTGAGCATTTTTTCTTTCAAAGTTTGCATCCTATCAGCAATTCACATAAAGATTTCCAACATGTATATACAAGTTAAAAATTTAAACATAGAATTACATGTAACATTACATAAAACATAAATCTGGAGTTCTAATGGTTGCTATTGATAACCATCAAAATAGTTATTTAACATTTGATGAAAAAAGCCCAATTCCAATTTACATGCAAGTAAAGCAGTTGATAATGCATAATATTAACAACGGAACATGGACAGTAAATACAAAAATTCCGTCTGAAAGTGAATTGGTCAAATTACTTGGCTGCAGTCGAATGACAGTCAATCGAGCATTAAGAGAATTGACTGCTGAAGGAATATTGGTTCGTGTACAAGGCATCGGTTCATTTGTTGCAGAGGAAAAACGTCATACTGCTCTTTTTGAAATTAATAATATTGCAGATGAAATTCAAGCGCGCAAACATAAACATCATGCGCAAATTTTAATTCTCGAAAGCTTAAAAGCCGATAGTACTCAAGCATATACCATGCAGATTCGTGAGGGAGAGAAGCTCTTCCACTCTATCATTGTACACTTTGAAAATGAAATTCCAGTACAAATAGAAGAACGCTTAGTAAATGCCGCAATTATCCCTGAATATTTACAACAAGATTTTACTAAACTGACACCTAACGCTTATTTGATGTCTATTGCGCCTATGACTGAAGGAGAACACACTGTCAAAGCAATTTTAGCATCTCCACAAGAATGTAAATGGCTAAAAATCACCAAAAATGAACCTTGTTTATTTATCCAGCGACGAACATGGTCAAATAATAATATTATTTCGAGTGCACGCTTAATTTATCCGGGCAGCCGCTATCAACTTGAGGGGAAATTTACCTCATGACTATAAAAATATTAAAGGCATCTGAATATTTAAAAATGCCTTGGAAAAATGGACAAGGCCATACGCTGCAAATTGCTTGCAGTCATTCATCAATGGAGCATTTCGATTGGCGAATTTCTATAGCAGATGTAAATCAAGATAGTACATTTTCACTGTTTAAGAATAAATCTAGATTTATTAGCATATTAGAAGGCAATGGTATTGTTTTAAACAATCAAAACACACAAAAAGACATTAATTTAAAAGCCAATGAAATTTATGATTTTTGTGGAGACTCATTGATTGACTCTAAATTAATTGATGGTCCAATTCGTGATTTTAACTTGATCTATGACCCCATTAAATATCATGCAGCTATGGACTACTGCGAACAGCATCAAAATAAAATTAACCTTGAAAATTTTAAATTTATATTTTTATTTAACCCTAATAAGTCCGATTTAAACATTAAAATAAATCATGCAGACTATATACTCAGAGAATATGAAACTTTAAAAATAGAAAATAATTTCACCGCCAAATTAGATTTAAATGTTGTTAATAGTTTTACATCGTACTACGTTATTACACTTCAGTAATGCAATAAATAAAAGTAAAGTACAAGTTGCCCTATACTTTACTTTTATTTGATATTCAGAAAAACTTATAAATTACCCTGGGAAAATGCCCCTTTCTTTTCTCGCTGTCAAAATTCGTTCACAAGCTAAGATATAGGCTGCTGTGCGTAACGTACAATGGTTTTTAGTGGCTGTATTCCAAACCTCATCCATGGCTTTGACCATTAAATCATCCAGCTTATGGTTAATTTCAGCTTCAGACCAAAAAAAGCTTGATATATCTTGAACCCATTCAAAATAACTTACCGTCACGCCGCCTGCATTACAAATGACATCTGGAACAATAGTTTTTCCCCGTTCAATTAAAATATCATCTGCTTCTGGATAAGTTGGCCCATTTGCACCTTCTAAAATAATAGATGCTTTTATTCGGTTTGCCCGATGCGCAGTAATTTGTCCTTCTAATGCAGCTGGAATTAAAATATCCGCATCAACATCCCAAAACTCTTCATTTGCAATATTTTCTGTATTTTCAAATCCACATACACCGCCAAACTGTTGTACATATTCATTTAATTTAGAAATATCTATACCTTCACGATTATAAATCGTACCCGTATGATCTTGTACAGCGACGACCATTGCCTGTGCATCATAGAAAAGGAATGCAGCTTCACTGCCCACATTGCCATAACCTTGAATCGCAACTTTTGATCCTTTCAGCTCTAGGCCTACTCTCTTTGCCGCTTCTACACCACAAATATACACGCCGCGCCCAGTCGCTTTTATGCGTCCTAAAGATCCGCCTAAATGCACAGGTTTTCCCGTTACGACTCCTGTAACGGTATAACCTTGACTAGATGAATAGGTGTCCATAATCCATCCCATAACATGTTGATTTGTACCGACATCAGGTGCTGGAATATCTTTTTGCGGACCAATAATATGTCCGATTTCACTTGTATAACGTCTTGTTAGCCGTTCCAGCTCACGCGCTGACAGCGTTGACGGATCAACTCGCACTCCGCCTTTAGCTCCGCCAAAAGGCAAATTTAATACTGCAGACTTAATCGTCATCCATGCCGATAAGGCCATCACTTCGTTTAGGTCTACATCAGGATGGTATCGAATCCCTCCTTTTCCAGGACCGCGTGAAAGATTATGCTGCACTCGAAACCCTTCAAAATGCCGAATAGAACCATCATCCATAACGATAGGCACATCAACAATTAAAGCGCGTTTTGGACGTTTTAATGTGTCTATATACTCTTTTAAATGCTCTAAATATGGAGCAACGCGATCAATTTGTTTCAGATACGTATGCCATGCACCTGAACTTTCATTTAAATAACTTAACTTATCCATGTCTTATATTCCGTCTTTATTTGATTTTAATGTTTTACTGAAATATGTAATTAAAAATGATATAGGCCGCTAATTTGGCTGTATGTTGATCCATATCATAGGAAGGATTGCACTCTGCAATATCCAATAAACGGACTTTTTTTGATGCCTGAATAAAGCTGAATAATTCATCGAAACAGGCGACATCAATACCGCGCACAGCTGGTGCACTGACACCAGGCGCGATGGATGCTGAAAATACATCTAAGTCAACTGTGACATATAAGTAATCGACTTGATCTATAAACTCTTGAATTTGAGAAAAAACCAAATTATTTTCTAAATTTTTCAACTCATAGTCATACAAATAAGTACAATTCAGGTGCTCTGCCGTTTCAAATAGTTTCCGGGTATTAGAGTGTTTAGCAATTCCTAAACATAAATATCGAAATTCATGTTGATATTGTTTAGATAATTTCGCTGCTTGTAAAAATGGCGTTCCAGACGTTGAAATTTCTTCTTCACGCAAATCAAAATGCGCATCAAAGTTAATAATGCCTATAGATTTATGCGGCTCAGTCTGCTGAATAAAATCAAAAAGTCCCTTAAAACTGCCATAAGCAACTTCATGGCCTCCGCCCATAACAATTGGAGCATTCCCCTGTTTTAAGATTGAGGTCAGTTGTGTTGACAGCCTTATTTGGGCTTGTTCTAGATCCGTATCACCACAATAAATATTACCTTGATCTTGTAATGCAATATGCTGATGTACTGGTAAATTCGCCAATTGCTTACGGATGAAATCAGGTGCTGCCGCCGCGCCTATGCGGCCATGATTTCTTTTAACACCTTCATCTGAACAAAAACCAATGAGCACATATCCAGATTTATCGTTATTTGCATTAATGATTTGATGAATCCGTAATTGTGAAGGTTCATTTCCATCACATCGTCCAATCCATTGAAAATTATTTTCCATATCCTATGTTCCCCCATAAATTAATCGTTTCAACCGTGAACTCAACAATCTGAGAGATTTTAAATGGAACGTTCTTGTCCCTGATAAATCACTCTTTTATCTAAGTCGCCGCCAAGCCAATAAGTAATTTCTGATGGGTGCTGTATATCCCAAGCAACAAAGTCAGCGACTTTACCAACTTCTAGGCTTCCATGAGTTTTTTCAATGCCTAAAGCATGTGCAGCATGGATCGTGACGCCAGCTAAGGTCTGTT
The DNA here is from genome assembly GCF_003611465.1 of Acinetobacter tianfuensis. Classification (GTDB taxonomy): domain Bacteria; phylum Pseudomonadota; class Gammaproteobacteria; order Pseudomonadales; family Moraxellaceae; genus Acinetobacter; species Acinetobacter tianfuensis. Next base: position 69,466 of record NZ_RAXV01000017.1, on the reverse strand, counting down.
CAGGTGTCAAGCGAAATAAAGTACTCCCCATATTCATCATCAGACGTAATGACAATGCTGGAGATGTTCCCGGGTTTAAATCAGTAGATAGCGCAATTCTAACTTTATGCTTTTGTAATGCAGTAATGTCGGGATACTTAGTTTCTCGTAAGAAGTAAAAAGCCCCTGGCAGCAAGACTGCAACAGTTCCAGACTTTGCCATTGCCTCTGCATCACTTTCAGTTACGTATTCCAAATGATCAGCAGATAATGCATGATATTTTGCAGCTAACATGGAACCATGCAATGCTGATAATTGTTCAGCATGTATTTTGACTGGCAAATTTAATTGTTGTGCAGCCTGAAAGACTTTTTCAACCTGAGCTGGAGAGAATGCAAGATATTCACAAAATGCATCAACAGCATCAATGAGCCCCTCAGCAGCAAGCTGAGGAAGTAAAGACTCACAAATAAAATGAATATATGCATCACTGTCATACTGATATTCAATAGGTAAAGCATGTGCAGCTAGGCAAGTACTTTTTATTGTGACTGGCAGCATCGCAGAAATTTGACGAATCACGCGTAACATTTTCCGCTCATTCTTCAAGTCCAGCCCATACCCCGACTTGATTTCCAGCGTGGTGACACCATCGTTCAGTAAATTTTTGATGCGTTTAATTGCTATTTCGCGCAGTTGAATCTCAGATGTCTCTCTTGTCGCGCGTACTGTACTGGCAATTCCTCCTCCCTGTGCCGCAATGGTTTCATACGATACGCCCTTTAACCGCTGTTCAAACTCCACACTGCGATTTCCGCCAAATACACTATGTGTATGACAGTCAATTAAGCCAGGTGTAACCCAATATCCATCTAGATCAATTTCCTTTGCATTCAAGTGTTCAGGTAAATCTGCTGCAGCTCCAATCCATTCAATTTTACCAAGGTCTGTTACGATTGCTGCATCCTCAATCACTGAATATTCAGCATATTGCATAGTTGCAACCTGACAATTTCGCCATATCGTTTTCATTCAAATTATCCTTATTTAAAACTGTTTTAAGATTTCCTGAATATAAAAAAGGTTATTCACTGACGTGAATAACCTTTGCTTAGGGTTTTATGCATTTACCATAGGTAAATTTAAATTTTGTTCTTTTGCACAGTCAATTGCGATTTGATAACCAGCATCGGCATGACGCATAACGCCAGTCGCCGGGTCATTGGTCAAAACTCGTAAAATGCGTTCATCAGCTTCTGCTGAACCGTCACATACAATCACGACACCTGAATGTTGAGAGAAGCCCATACCTACACCGCCGCCATGATGCAGTGAAACCCATGTTGCCCCGCTCGCTGTATTGAGCAATGCGTTCAGTAATGGCCAATCTGATACTGTATCAGAACCATCCTGCATAGCTTCAGTTTCACGGTTCGGACTAGCAACTGAACCAGAATCCAGATGATCACGACCAATTACAATCGGTGCTTTCAGAATACCTTGGCGCACCATTTCATTGAAAGCTAAACCAAGTTTAGCGCGTTGACCTAGCCCAACCCAGCAAATACGTGCGGGTAACCCTTGGAAACTAATGCGTTCCCTAGCCATGTCTAACCAATGGTGCAGATGTTCATCATCAGGAATCAATTCTTTTACTTTTTCATCCGTACGATAAATATCTTCTGCATCACCTGACAGTGCAACCCAGCGGAATGGACCAATGCCTCGGCAAAATAGCGGACGAACATACGCAGGAACAAAACCAGGGAAATCAAAGGCATTGCTCACACCTTCTTCTTTAGCCATTTGGCGAATATTATTGCCATAGTCAAATGTAGGAATTCCCTGTGCTTGGAATGCAAGCATAGCTTTCACGTGTTCAGCCATTGACTGTTTTGCTGCTTTTACAACATCTGCCGGCTGAGTTTTAGCTTTTTCACGGTATTCTTCCCATGTCCAGCCTGCAGGCAAATAGCCATTTAATGGATCATGCGCACTCGTTTGGTCTGTAACCATATCTGGGCGGACACCGCGGCGAACCATTTCAGGTAAAATTTCTGCGGCATTTCCGCATAATGCAATAGAAATAGCCTTTCCTTCAGCTGTATATTTTTTAATACGCGCTAAAGCATCATCCAAATCAATTGCTTGCTCGTCGACATAACGCGTACGCAGACGGAAATCAATACGTGATTGCTGACACTCAATATTTAAAGAACAAGCGCCTGCCAAAGTTGCTGCTAAAGGTTGCGCTCCGCCCATTCCACCTAGACCGGCAGTGACAACCCAGCGACCAGTTAAGCTGCCATTATAATGTTGACGGCCTGCTTCAACAAAAGTTTCATAAGTACCTTGTACAATGCCTTGACTGCCAATATAAATCCAAGAACCAGCGGTCATCTGACCATACATTGCCAATCCTTTTGCATCTAATTCATTAAAATGTTCCCAATTTGCCCAATGTGGAACAATATTTGAATTTGCAATTAAAACACGCGGGGCATCTTTATGCGTTTTAAAAACCCCAACTGGTTTACCAGATTGAACTAATAATGTTTCGTCATTTTCTAATTGTTTTAATGTTTCTACTATTTTATCAAAGCATTCCCAATTGCGCGCTGCACGGCCAATTCCACCATAAACGACTAATTCTTTAGGATTCTCAGCAACATCTGGATCTAAATTATTCATCAGCATGCGCAATGGCGCTTCTGTTAGCCAGCTTTTTGCATTAAGTTCTGTGCCGCGTGGCGAACGAATTTCAACATCACGGAACTTGGTTGTATTTACTAAATTAGTCATAGAGTAGACTCCTTTCTTAGACTTTAATTACTTATGCTTAATGTATGTACTTGTATATACATTTATATACTACTGGTTTTATATCATGCAATAGTATTTTAAGTAAATAATTAAAATAAATATTAAGTTTTTGATTTATATAAATATATATTTAAAAATAAATTCAAAAATAAAAAAGAGGCATATTCTGCCTCTTTTTAAACTCTGTATTTTACGAATTAACCAAGAATGACTGCGCGGGAGATAATCAGTTTTTGGATTTCAGATGTGCCTTCAAAAATTCTCAAAATACGGGCATCACGTACAAAGCGCTCCAATGGTAAATCTCGAATAAAGCCATACCCGCCATGAAGCTGTAATGCATTATCTGTAATAAAAGCACAAGCTTCGGATGCAAATAACTTCGCCGCAGCAGACTCAAGACTATATCTATCACGATAATCTCGGACATAAGCCGCTTTCATCGTTAATAGTTCAGCAGCCTCATACTGTGTATGCATTTCCGCAATTTTCCATTGCGTATTTTGATATGATGATAACGGTTTACCGCCTATCATACGTTCTTTTGCCCACAGCAACGAATATTCAATAGCCGCCTTACTGATTCCTAAGGCCATAGCTGCAACTTCAACTCGTCCTCTGTCCAAAACTTCCATTGCAGTATTAAATCCAGTGCCTTCTTGTCCCATCAAGGCCGAATCTGGCACCCAACAGTCAAACGAAATTTCATAAATATGACTGCCTTTTAAACCCATCGTTTTTTCAGGATTAGAAAAGTGTACCCCCTCAGTTCCCTTTGGGATGATAAAGGCACTAATACCTTTATGCTTTAATTCTTCATTCGTTTTTGCGTACAGTACAATAAAGTCCGCCTCAGCAGCATTGGTAATGTAATGCTTGGTCCCTTGAATACGCCAGCCATTATTTTCTTTTTTTGCTTTAGTTAACATTCCTGCGGGATTTGAACCTGCTGCCGGCTCTGTTAACCCAAAAGCGCCAAGCAGTGTTCCGTCCGCACAGCGCGGTAAATATTCTTGCTTTTGCGCCTCAGTTGCCCCAATTAAAATTGAATCAGTTGCAAGGAAATGAGCGGTCAATGTTGAAGCTGTTGAAGCACAGCCTGCCGTCACTTCTGCAACAACATGACTCATGGCAATACTTGATATGCCTAGGCCGCCATATTCCTCTGGGAGATTAATCCCCATAAATCCTAACTCGCCAAGCGCTTTTAAACTTTCAGTACAGAATGATTCTGCTTCATCATATTTTTGAGCATTTTCTTTTAATACATTGCGCGATACTTCTGCCGCTGTATCAACAATTGCTTGTTCCGTTTCATTCATTGAAAAATTCATGGTTTAAATCCTTTTAAAATTAAGCTTTGCCATAGTTTTTGTTTGATACACCTAATTTAGGTGATGCATGAGTTACGTGAGATTTAAAATCATTAAAGCGCACAGGCTGTGTGACTATAGGAATATCAGAACCTTTTGCCGCAGCAAATAATTCACGAGCTTTGGACTGCTCACTATTGACCGCTTCTTCTAAATTCCACACAGGCGCTGCTGGCACACCATTATTCAGTAAGAAATCACAAGCCTCGTCTACTGTATGTTGATTAAGCCAAGCTTCCATTTCCCGCTTTAGTTCTGCTTCGTTCTTTGTACGTAATGCGTCTGTTTTAAATAATTGATGATCAATCAAATCATCTCGCGACATGGTTTTGCATAGTGTTGCAAATAATTTGTCATTTGCTACAGCAATCACCATTAAGCCATCTTTCGCTTTATACGTATCAAATGGTGTAGATACTGGATGACGGTTGCCTACAATCGTTGGCGCTTTTTTATTAGCAAATAAATTTGCTAGACCTGTCATTTGCATACTCAACATGACATCAAACATCGCCACATCAATGTGCTGCGCTTCAGCGCCGCGTTCTCTTGCAAATAGTGCAGTGCTAATCGCCCATGCTGCATACGTACCTGCAAAAATATCACCGATCGACTCCCCAACTCTTGTCGGACCAGTTTCAGAAAAGCCAGTCACGCTCATTAATCCTGACATCGCCTGTACTGTTATGTCATAGGCTGGGAATTGAGATAAAGGTCCATATTGACCAAATCCAGAGATGCTTGCATAAATGATTTTAGGATTTATCGCTTTTACAGTTTCAAAATCAACTTTGAGACGCTTGGCTACACCTGGACGATAATTTTCGACAATCACATCACTCTTAGCCACAAGATCATAAAAAATATCGAGATCATTTTCATTTTTTAAATCGAGTTCGAGACTATCTTTTCCGCGATTAATCAAATCAAAATAGACACTTTCCCCATCTTTAAAAGGCCCTAAATGACGGCTGTCATCACCGTGGTTTGGGGTTTCAATTTTTAATACATGCGCACCAACGTCACCTAGAATTGCGGTGCAATGCGGTCCAGCCAAAACACGGCTTAAATCTAAAATTTTGATACCGCTTAAAGGCGGATTCATTTTTTTTGGCATAATTTCGTCCTTGTGAATATTGAATCATAAATACACATATATACTTGTATATACAATTAAAATTCCAAAGTAAATAAAAATAATTAAAAAAATATTAACCATTTGTTTTTATTTAATTTTTAAATCTCTTAGGTTTGCATTTGAAATGCTGCACCATGTTGCAGGCATACTTCCTGATTCGAACTTTTTAAAGCAGCGCTTTTTTCGGCCGATGATTCAAGCGCTGAGTGATTTCTAGTAAATCACTGTTTTTTCAATATATTGCATTAACCAATTGTTTTACAAACATTTAGTTGAGCACGGATTGTGGAAAAGTGTTCCTCCCTTTTATTTTTATTTTGCTGCGAAACAGTGGATTGAATACAAACTGACTGAAACATGAAAAGCGATTTTCTCTGGACTCCATCGAATATCAAGATAAGAGATAACATGTATCCAAAACCCATTAAAAAATTCTATATATGGATGATGATTTACATATAAAATTATATTTTATTAATTTTCATTAACTTAACTTATTTTAAGGTTTGTCATTTTTTTAGCTATTGATTTTATTTTTACGATCAGGTTATTTTATCAGCACACAATTGTATATACATGCTTAGTCATGAATATTCATTGAAAGTGTAAAAATTGCTAATAAATACCAGTGGGATACTGATTATAACGGCCGCAGTCAATATTCTTGTGAAATAAATTAGATATCGGGGATTAATCATTGAAGTAATCAAGGATAAATCTCTATGACGAAAGGACATTCGTATGACACAAAGCGCAGAAGCAGGAAAGCCGCAAGGGAATAAATTTATTGAAAATCGATCAATTGATTTTATTCCAGAAAATGAAAGACATGGAAGTGTTTTTAGCCAATTTACTTTATGGTTTGGAGCCAATTTACAAATTACAGCTATTGTGACAGGTGCTCTGGCTGTTGTACTCGGAGGCGATGTTTTTTGGTCAATCATTGGCTTAATTATTGGCCAGGCTTTTGGATCTACCATTATGGCGCTGCATGCAGCCCAAGGTCCTAAATTAGGCTTACCGCAAATGATTTCAAGCCGTGTCCAATTTGGAGTATATGGCGCCTGCATTCCAATTTTACTTGTTTGCTTTATGTATATTGGTTTTACAGCAACAGGGACCGTACTTTCTGGACAAGCAATTGCCAAGCTGCTAAATACCAGCAACCTCGTAGGAATTTTGATTTTTGCTGCGATTATTATCATTTTAGCAACGGTCGGTTATCGAGTCATTCACTGGATTGGTAAGGTCGCAAGTATTCTCGGCATTATTACATTCATCATTATTTTCACCAAAATCATGTTGATTGCTGATATTTCAACGCTATTTGCAGTCAAACATTTTGATTGGTCATCATTTTTACTGGCTATTTCACTATCTGCTTCATGGCAAATCGCTTTTGGTCCATATGTAGCAGACTATTCAAGATATTTACCTAGCAAAACGTCATCTTCTAAAGTTTTTTGGGCAGTTGCTGGAGGGTCTTTTATCGGCTCGCAAATTTCAATGACGCTAGGCGTATTTATTGCCCAAATTGCTCAAGGCAATTTTGTTGGAAATGAAGTTGCTTATGTGATTGGATTAGGCAGTATTGGAACCATGGCAGCTCTTTTATATTTTTGTATTGCCTTTGGAAAACTGACAATTTCGACCCTAAACTCATATGGCTGTTTCATGTGTATAGCCACAATTTACAGCAGTTTTAAAGGCACATTAAATATTACTAAAAAGCAAAGACTTATAGCTGTTCTTGGGATCGTCGCAATATCTACAATCATTGCTATCTTGGGTGAGCATTCATTTCTTAGCGCATTTAAGTCTTTTATCTTATTTCTTTTAACGTTCTTTATTCCATGGAGTGCGATTAACCTTATTGATTATTATTTTATTTCACATGAAAAATGCGATATTGAAGAGTTGTCTAATCCAAATGGGAAATATGGCCGCTGGAATATGATTGGTATTGGCTGTTATTTTGCAGGCATTCTCTTTCAGCTTCCGTTCATTGATACAAAACTGTATACGGGAAGTATTGCTCATATGCTAGGAGGAGTAGACCTTTCTTGGATAGCTGGGCTTATTTTCACTGCGGTACTGTATTTTGCTTGCGTTAAATTATTTCCTAGTAAAGTAAAAATAATTCAACCAAACATCTCAAATAGTATCTCTAATAGCTGATTCATTCGCTTTCTGGCCATTTCAAATGAAATGGCTTTTTTATCAGCAAAAATTTGTTTCCAATGAAGTTACCTCAAATGAGCATGAGATATTTAATGATTATAAGTCACTAAACCCATGCCTCTCATTTTAAAGTTTATAATGCCTGCCTACTGCAGCAGGCTCAATTAAAGTTTCAGTTTTTTACAAGCTAAATGCCACGATAAAGATTACTCAAATACGGATTATCGTTTCATGGAATACCGCTGATGAATATCTAAAGTCAGTCTTACTTATGTGCAAAATTACTTTTTTAAAAACCTATCACCCAAAAACCGACGTATCAGCTGCACGGTGCTGAAACGGCATGAGTAATACACGAATCCGCGCCATCAACTCCTGCATACTGAAATGACAAAGGCCCCATTCAATATCATGAATGGGGCCTTTTTAGGATTCAAACTTACTTTTTAAGTATATTTACCCATCGATAAAGTACAGGAAGTACCAATAAGGTGAGCAAGGTGGAAGAAATAATGCCGCCGATCACAACCGTGGCTAAAGGCCTTTGTACTTCTGCGCCTGTCCCAGTCGCTAAAGCCATGGGCACAAAACCCAAAGATGCAACACAGGCCGTCATCAGCACTGGACGCAACCGAAGTACAGCGCCCTGCCATACTGCTTCATGCAATGGATATTTGCCCCTCAACTCTTTAATAAAGGTCAGCATGACTAAGCCATTCAGTACAGCAACGCCAGATAATGCAATAAATCCAATCCCTGCGGACATTGAGAGCGGAATATCTCTTAACCAAAGAAACAGCACACCGCCTGTTAAAGCAAACGGTACACCCGTAAAGACCAACAAGCTTTCTTTGATATTGTGAAACACAGCCATCAATAAAATAAAGATCGTAATGAGCGCTAATGGAATCACAATTTGCATGCGGGCTTGTGCTGAAGCCAGATTTTCAAATTGGCCGCCATATTCAATCCAGTATCCGCTTGGCAGCGGGTATTCTTTAAGCTGTGCCTGCATATCAGAAACAAATGAGCCTAAATCACGGCCTTCAACGTTTGCAGTCACGATGATACGGCGTTTGCCATTTTCACGGCTGACCTGATTAATACCTTCAATGTTCGATACAGCTGCGACATCTGAAAGCACAACACTGCCGCCATTTGGCAATTTTAGAGGCAGCTGCGCAATAGCTGATACATGGCGGTCTTGATCATTTAAACGAATCACAAAATCAAAACGGCGGTCACCTTCTAAAATCTCTCCGACACTTTGCCCGCCTACACTGGCTGCCACAGTATCCTGAATGGATTTGACACTTAAACCATATTGCGCAGCCAAAGCTTTATCAATTTCAATGTTTAATAAAGGCAACCCTGAGGTCTGTTCAACTTTTACGGCGCTGCTTCCTGTAACTTGCTGCATAATTTTGGCAATTTTAGCTGCTTCTGTATTCAGCACCTCCATATCATCGCCAAAAATTTTCACCCCGACATCACTGCGTACACCTGAGATTAACTCATTAAAACGCAATTCAATTGGCTGGGAAAATTCACTGTTATTGCCTGGTATGGTTGCAACATATGCCACCATGCGGCTGCGTAAATCATCAAGGCTTTCTTTTGGATTCGGCCATTCATCCCGCGGTTTCAGCATAATATAACTGTCTGAAATATTCGGAGGCATCACATCCGTTGCAACTTCAGCTGTTCCTGTACGGGCAAATACAGCTTTAATCTCAGGAAATTTTTTCAGCAGCAATTTTTCTGCGTTTTCCTGCATTCTTAAAGACTCTTCCAATCCTGTACTTGGAGATCGCATCAACTGCACAGCAAAATCACCTTCACTAAGCTGAGGCGCAAATTCACTGCCGATTTTAGTCGTTAATAATCCCGTAATGAGCAATAAGCACAGCGCAAAAGTCATAACGACCGCTTTATAATGATAAGCACTGTCTAAAATTTTAAGATATTGATTTTTCAGCCAAGTCATCCAGCGGCTTTCCGTTTCTTTAATCTCGCCTTTCACCCAGAGCGCCACAGCTGCGGGTACAAAAGTGATCGAAAGAATAATAGCCGCGACAAGCGCCAAAACTACCGTTAATGCCATTGGATGGAACATTTTTGCTTCTACACCGCTTAAAGCAAAAATAGGTAAATACACCACTAAAATAATCAGCTGACCAAAAATCAGCGGACGGCGCGCCTGACGCGCAGCCAAAAAGACTTCTTTGAAGCGTTCGTTTTGTGTCAATGGGCGTTTCAACGTTTGCTGTGCATGCGCCAAACGGCGGATACAGTTTTCCACAATGACCACAGCGCCATCCACAATAATTCCGAAATCAAGTGCGCCTAAACTCATTAAGTTCGCACTGATGTTCTTTTGCGCCATGCCAGTTAAAGTAAAGAGCATTGACAGCGGAATAACGCAGGCCGTAATGAGCGCTGCACGGATATTGCCTAAAAAGATAAACAGAATGATGATGACTAAAATCGCGCCTTCAACCAAATTCTTTTGAACTGTTTGAATGGCTTTTTCAACTAATGTGGTACGGTCATAAACCGTTTCAATAATCACGCCTTTGGGTAAGCTGAATTGAATATCTTGGATCTTGGCATCAACAGATTTAGAAACGCTGCGGCTATTTTGTCCCATAGCCATCATGGCAATACCTAAAACAGTTTCCTCTCCATTATACGTTGCACCGCCTGTTCTCAAATCATGCCCAATGGAAACTTGCGCCACATCGCCCACCCGAATTGGACTGCCGTTTGGGCTGTCAATCATGATGTTTTCAATGTCTGAAATGGTATTGAGCGTTCCAGGAACACGGACTGTCAGCTGCTGGCCATTTTCTTCAATAAATCCAGCACCGCGGTTTTCGTTATTTTCTGTGAGCGCTTGCTGCAATTGCTCCAATGACAGGTTCAGCTGCTGCATACGGTTTAAGTCAGGTGCAACGACATAAGTTTTGTTAAAGCCGCCAATACTGTTGACCTCTGCAACACCCTCTACACGCTGTAATTGCGGACGCACTATCCAGTCCTGAATTTCACGCAAATCCATAGCGCTATACGCTGTACCGTCGGCTTTTTTTGCATTAGGCTCTGCTTTAAGCACCCATTGGTAAATTTCCCCCAAACCTGTCGAAACTGGCGACATCGTCGGAGAAACTTGAGCAGGAAGCGCAGACTGAATCTCCTGTACCCGCTGATTAATTTGCTGACGCGCCCAGTAAATATCTGTACCGTCTTTAAATACAATCGTGACTTGTGACAAACCGTAACGTGAAATTGAGCGGGTCAGCTCCAAATCAGGGATACCGGCCATCGCATTTTCAATTGGATACGTAATCCGCTGTTCAACTTCCAGCGCAGTAAAACCATTAACCTGCGTATTAATTTGCACCTGTATATTGGTAATATCCGGCACCGCATCAATCGGCAGTTTTTGATAACTGTAGATCCCGACTGCAATCCAAGTGCAGACAAACAGCATCACCCAAATCGCATTTTGAATAGCAAATTGAATAATGCGCTCAAATAAACCTTCTGGTTTTGGCAGCTCAGTATTAGTGTTCATGGCTGGCCTCGCCTTTTTCCAGTTCAGATTTCAGTAAAAAACTGCCTTGGGAAATATACTTCTGACCTGTTTCAAGACCTGAAATCACTTCGAGCCATTGTCCATCACTTGAACTTTGTCCAAGCTTTACAGCTTGCGCCTTTAAATGCACTTGGCCTTTTTGTTCCGGCTCAACAATAAAAATACTGTCTTGGCCTTTTATGTTCTGCACAGCAGACTTTTGCACACGCAATGCATTTTTACTGCCTGATTTTGCCAATAACACATTCACCATGACATTGGGACGCAGTTCAGCAGATTGCTGTGTTAATTTTGCGCGTACAACTAAGCGTCCAGTTTGCACATCTGCCTGTGAAGTCAGACTTTGCACCTCTGCACTATAAAGCTGATCTGAGCCGTTAATTTTAAAAGAGACATTTTGACCTGTTTGCAGCTGGCCTGAATATTGGCTTGGCAAGTGAAATTCCAGCCATAAATTTTTCAGCTGTTCGATGGTGAACAATTGATCTGCTAATTGCACATTTTCACCCACAACAATGTCTTTTTGACTGATGACGCCTGCAATAGGCGCACGGATGATAAAACGTCCATTTTGACTGCCGTTTGCACCTAAAGCTTGCAAACGTGATTGTGCCGACTGTACGGTAATTTGAGCCTGACGATAGGCATTTTCAGCACGCTGCAAATCCTGCTTGGCTGAAATCCCTTGAGACCAAAGCTTTTGCTCACGCTGATAATCTTGACGGGCCAAATCCAAATTCGCATCTGCCATGCGTAAATTGGCCTGCTGATCAATCAGTTCAGGTACAGAAAGTACGGCGAGCGTTTGCCCTTTTTGTACGGTTTGCCCTAATGCAACATTCACCTGTTCGACATGACCGCTGAAGTTTGGAGAAATATGCGCCTGCTGATCTGTATTTACCGCCAATTTACCCGGCAGGTTAACAATATTTTCCACCAGACCATTTTCTGCGGCAGCAATTTTGACACCTTGCTCTGTCATTTGCTGTGCGGTCAAACGAAGCTCACCTTCCTCCGCATGTTCTGTTTCATCTTCCTGATGACCTTTTTCTTCTTCTTCGTGCCCATGCTCATGATCATGGCTATCTGTTGTATTTTGACTTAGCCAAATTGCAGCACATACAATCAGAGTCAATCCAATCAAAACTGTAATCATTAAAGGCTGTGAAATTTTTCCATCTTGTTTCATTTTCATGTGATTCACTTCCTCATTGACCTAATGCTGTGCTAATTAAATTTTGTGATGCTTCAATGGCTTTTTTATTCAATTGGCTAAAGGCATCTGAACGGCTGATTTCTTCATAACTTGTGCCAATACTTAATGCTTCTGCACTCAGTGCGTTTTGCCAAGCCTGCGCCAAAATTTGTACTTGGCTTAAACGAATATCTTGCAGCTGTTTCGTGGTTTGCTGCACCTCTGTAATGGCAAATTTTCCAGCTTGAAAACCTTGCAATGTCCGACTCTGAATTTTTTCAGCCAAGCCAATTTGACTGGCTGCAGCATCAAACTGAGTACGCAAGCCTTTGAGCTGGTGAATACTGCTCGCAATATCTTCAATATGCTGTTTCAGCTCCCGCTGCTGCTGATGATTCAGTAATATCTGCTGTTTTTTAGCCATTGGAATGGCATATTGCTGACGGTTAAAAATATTCAGCGGAATATCTACACCTAAAGCTAAGGCAGTATCGTCGGCTTCCGCAGGAGACTTCGTCCGTGTCATACCGACATTTAAAGTAGGGCTTGGGCGGGCTTGTACTTTTAAATGTTCAATTTGCTGATTGGCTTGCTGAATATTCAATGCATATAACTTATCCAGCCAACCCTCGGATAAATTATGCTGAACAAGGCCTTGAATCTGCTCTGGCCAATTTACAGCTGCAGTGTCCAATTGAATTGGAGCTGCAGTTTCTCCCCATAAATTAGAGAGCTGGCGCGCTGCAGTTTGCTGCTTTAATACCGCCTGCTGGTAGAGCCGCTGTATATCCAGCGATTCAATTTCGGCACGCTCAACATCCACCAAAGCAATACTGCCTGCTTGATAGCGTTTTTGCGCACTATCTAAATTGGCTTTGCTGAGTTTAAGCTGAGCCGCGTAAATCAGCTGCTCCTTTTGAGCAATAGCCAGCTGAGACCATGCAAATTTCACAATCAGCCGGCTTTGCGCATTCCATAATTGCTGCTGCAGCTGAATTTGCTGTTCTGAAATCTTTGCAAGGGCTTGATTGATTTTACGCTGCCCAAAAATATCCAGCGGCTGGCTGATCCCAATACTCAGCTCCCGATCTTGATCAGAACCAAAGCCTGTTTGTTCAATCGATAGGCTTGGATTTTGCCAAAGTTTACTTTGCTGGATATTAAAATCAGAAATCTGCTGCTGCTGTTGCCAAATGTCTGTTTGTGTTTGATAGTTTTGCACTTTTGCAAAGGCTGACTCAAAACTGCTGACATCTGCCGAAAAAGCGCTGGGCAAGACTGCGGAAATACCGACAGCCAAGCCAAAGCGTATGAACGCTGTAAAATATAAAGACATGATTTTCCCACTTATTTAATTAAAAAAGCGGCGGGAATTTTTGGGCTACCCCGCCATTAGCGGGGCGTAAACAGGAGGCGGTGTTTGAAGCAGCAGATCAGGCGCTTGATAAGAGTTTTCCCAATCAAACTTAGGTGAATACTCAAACGGCTGATAGGGATTAAAAATAATAGTTTGCTGATTTTGCACAATTAAATGCGTCATCGAGGGTAAATGATCTTGATGATCTTCACCTATTTGAATGTCACTGACGGCCGTTTTTAACTGTTTGCTGATGAGTTCAGAGGCCTGATGTGAAGCATGCTGTGAATTATTTTCATTGCTGACACATAAAGTATTTTGATGATGCCCAAAATGATAGCTTTGCTGAAGCTGCATTTGTTCTTCATGCACACAGAAAGCCGCCGCCACGTTCCAAAGACTTTGGAACATGAACAATCCCACTAAGACTGTCATCCATGCAGCAGAACGCATATTGCATCTATCAAAAAAAGTTTTAGCGATTATAAAGCTTGGACTGAGTCCAAGGTCAAGTCTTTATGATGAATATTACATAAACTACTCACTGCATTTTTCAAATAGCTGCAAATAACATCATCGTAATTAAAAATTAGACATATCACGCATACGATAAAAAACGGCGCTTTTCAGCACCGTCTTTTTATTCAGTGTATTGACTTTTAATGCGATGCCCAAATACTCCCTATTTCAGCGGTCTTTTGACGTGCTTTCGCTTGTTTATAAAAACCTAAAAAAAACAAAGCAAAAAGCAGCCCGATCAGTTCAATCCACCATAGCTGTGTGCTTGAAGCACTTAGCCAGCTCATCATAAGCCCCACAGGCAGAATAAATAACACACAAGCAATACTGAACAGCAAATGCGGTAAAGCTTTTCCTGCGCCAACAATAAAGCTGTATACGGCGCTGAATAAAAAAATCAGATAATAACTATAAACCAGCACATGATTCATACTGTCCAAACTTAACCCCAATATGCTGCTCCAGCGGCCTAAAAGCATACTGACTGCAATTGCCAATACACAGCCTAAACACGCTCCAACAGTTAAATTTGCAATTAACTGAACATCTTTACGCTGCTGCGGTGCAGCCAATGCAGGATTTTTTTGGCGTTTAATCCGCGATTCAATCCATAAAATATTGCCCGAATAAAATAAAAAAGCCCCGCCAATGCCAAAAATAAAGTACAGCCAGCGGGTAAGATCACCGCCATAATTGCCAAAATGCAAGCTGAACATTGAACGGATGACTTGATCCATAAAGGCTGCATGAGTATTTAGGTTATTAGTTGGATAAGACTGCGTTTGATACGGATTAAAAACCATCACATCAAAACGGTCACCCCGCAGCATTTGATCTGGACTATATAGATTAGCACGTGCAGATGCTTTGGCTGGATTGTCTAAATGATTAAAACTGATTGAGCTGATTTGATATTCGGGTGCCTGCTGCTGAATTTTTGCAAAAATTTTTTCTACATCCAGCGGTTGAACTGGCTCAACAATTTTAACTGCGGCTGGCCGTGCAAATAATGGTTTATCTTTTGAAACCAAGCCGCCCAAGGCATCATAAATCAGATCATGAAAGGCAAAGGAAATAACCGTCACACAAATAATAATGTGGAAAGGCAAACTGCTGATACCGACGACATTATGCGCATCCAGCCAAAAACGTTTTTTATTTTTTCCTGCCCGAATTGCAAAATAGTCTTTTACTAAAGTAGGCAGTAAAATGATAAGCCCAGTCATCAGCGCCAAGAAATATAAAACAGCAACTACTCCCATGATGTAAACACCAAGCAAATGATGCCCTAAGGAACCTGGAATTCCTGCCGTTTCATGCAGCTGTTCTATGAGCCAGCCAAGTTTGGAAAGATTCTCTTGCTGAACATTCAAAGTACCATCATTATTCAGTGTCGCCAGCATTGTGTTTTGATTTAAATCAATAGCATGCTCATCTTCGGTCACTTTTTTAGGCGCTTGCCACTGCATCGGAGCATAATGAAATTCTTTAGATTCCACATTCAGCTGGAAGCTTTTCAGTGTTTCAGGATATTCAGCTTGAGCCTGTTGAATCAGTTCATTGTATTGGGTGTGTGGAATGCTATTTAAACTTTGCTGTGCAGGTGCTGCCCATTTACTCAAATCATGCTGAAACATGCTCAGCCCGCCAGCAAAAAAGCAGATAAAAAGTAAAATGCCAGAGCTGATTCCAACCCAAGTATGCAGCTCTTTGGCATGTCGAAGAATATCGGTACGGACTTTCATAATGAATTACCCTCGAATGCTCAACAAAATGCCATACGCTGCAAAGTTTAGGACGCTATAGATCAGCACTGCTTGCCATCCTTTAGGAATAAAATAAGCCATAAATACACAAGGTAAATACAGCCAAGGCACGGACCACATACCAATTTGCGGCGCTAAGGATGAATCTGCATGCTGAAGTGCCCAAAGAGTAATAAAAGCAGCGCCAGCAATAGCGAGACTTAAACCAAGTCCCCATCCAGCAAAACTTTTTGACCGCCAGTCAGGTTGAATTTTTTGTTGAAGCAGACGTTTCATGAGGAGTATTTTTCTTAAATAATGCAACAAAGGGAATGAGTGACCATACCGCGATTAAAGTCATGCTCCACATATAGATGGCGACCAGCTTTGGTACGCTGTAAAATAATAAAACCACTGAAATAATGAGTAAAAATAATCCAGTCACGGCGTATTTCTTGGGTAAATGCTGTTTCAATAGGTTTTGATTTCGATGACTGCAATAAATGAGTACACATCCAATCAAGCAGATCATGACGGCAATAATTTTCATCGCTGAATGCCTCTCAACATGAATATGAAAAAATTGAATTTTCTGTATATAAAACACTTTTTGCATGATATGCATGCAAAAATGAGACAGCACCTATATGGAACTGCCTCAATACGGTTTTATAAAAACTGGAGAAGATCTGTGCTGATATTAAAAATCAAAACTTACACCTAATTTATAAGTGCGTCCTGAACCAAGTGTGGTAAAACCGCTGTTAAACACACCAGCCCAGTATTTTTCATCTGTGACGTTGTCAATGTTGGCACGGAAAGTGGTATCTACGCCGCCAAGATTGGTTTTATACTTAGCTCCTACATCTAATAAGGTATAGTCAGGCAGCTCTAAAGTATTGGTATTGTTTAAATATTGACTATCAACATAAGTGCCGCGGGCATTTACACTGAGACCATCTACAGGCAGTTTATATTCAACACCTAAGCCAGCTGTAAACTCAGGCTGGCCAATCACGGTATTACCTTCGATAGCAGTTGGGGTTTTAGCATATTCAGCATCGATATAAGCTAAATTCCCCCAAACGATCAGGTCATCAATCACGTTACCTGAGAAACCATACTCAATACCTTTCGATGTTGTTTCTACGCCATCCGTTGTAATCGTTGTGATGTTCGTATTTGTTGGATCAGAGTAAGCCGAACTGATCGTTTCTGGTTTTTCTATTTGGTAGGCAGCTAAAGTGTGCAGCCAAGAACCATGTTGATATTTTGCGCCAATTTCATATTGCTTCGTTTCAAATGGAGCGAACGTCAGTCCATCATTGGCATCTTTAGGGTCATTTACTGTTTTGCCTTGTGACAAACCTTCTACATAGCTTGCATATAGTGAAATGTCTTCACCCCATGGCTTAACGACAATACCTACACTAGGTGAAACTTTATCAGCACTATAATTATTGGTTGGAGTCGTTGGGTTTTTAATATTGATATCTTGATAACGTGCACCCAAAATAAATTGCAGCTTGTCATCCAGCATTGAAATTTGATCAGTCAATGAGTAGCTAATGTAATCATTATCGGCTGTTTGAGAAGTTGCTGGTACAGCCGACATTGACTCCGTATGATTGCTAGGATGATAAATATTAGTGACAAATTTAGTTTCACCAGCCTTACTGTGCATATTGACATCTTTATTTAAGTAGTCAGCTCTTAAACCAACAACATGTTTCACTGCGCCTGTATTAAATGCACCTTCTAAACCTAGATTTGCAGTAGTATTTCGCTGGTTCATTTTGACATGATAATACTGCGAGTTTGCATCACCGGCATCATTGGTTACGACTAAACGTGTTCCAAATAAATGCCCCTGATATTTTTGTTCTGCTGTGCCCGCACCTGCAATTAATTTTAAGTTTTCGAGTAATTTATATTCGCCAGATAAACCAATGTAATTAGCAGACTGTTTACCCCATAAATTTGGCAAATAATTGCTGCGGCCATCTGGCGCATCCAGCACTTTGCCTAATTGTGCAAATGACACCATTGAGGGTGAACCGCCATTGCGTTTGTCATCAGTCACATAAGCATCAAGGTTAATTTTAGCCTGATCTGTAGTCCAATCTAGGCCAATAACGGCTGAAGTACTTTCATCTTCTAAGCCATCAACAACATGCTCACCTTGACCGTAATTAGCGCTTACACGTGCTCCAAACTCTTGGTTTTCTCCAAAACGGCGCGCAACATCAAACCCAGACTTGTAGAAACCTTCATCTTCAAAATTTGCAGTAACACGTGTCAGTTCTTTGTCCGCACGTTTGGTGTTGGCAATAATTACACCGCCCACACTGCCGCCTGGCGCCATACCAGCAACTAAAGCATTTGGACCTTTTAAAACAGTTACAGAACTTAAAATATCTGTCGTCACACGGCCTGAAGGCGCCATACCGTATGCGCCATTAAGGTTAATATCTTCCCAATTAACATTAAAGCCGCGAATATTAAAGTTTTCATTTAAGTGGCCGCTATTAGTCGTTGTACGAATACTAGGGTCTGTTTTCAACACATCCATCATGGTATGCGCATGAGAGTCTTCAATCGCTTGTTCACTATAATTACGGATAGTAAATGGCGTATCCAGTACATCCTTTTCACCCAAAATATTCAGCGCTGCTTTCTTTTTTAACTTCCCCGTAACGTCCGTTTCTTGCGAATCTGCCTTAACAACAATCGTTGGCAACGAAACAGTGTCTTCTGCCATAGCAAAAAATGGAGATGCCGCTAAAGACAAAAATAAAATCGTTCTTTTCAAAATAACTTCCCTTCACCAAGTAAATACTTTTCTAATGGTGGGACACTATACATTACAAACGATAATCATTAGCATTTACACTATTAATATGCTTATTGTTTATTTCTTTTGCGAAGCGCTCTTTTATTGATCTAATCTGTTTATCATTTAGATCACATCGTGATATGTGATTAACAAAAGTATAAAAAAAGCCCTGAATAGAATCAGGGCTGGCATTGTTTTAATCTAAATAGAAGGTTTTTAAAGGCGGATAACCGTTAAATTCAACAGATGCATAGGACGTAGTATATGCACCTGTACTCAGCCAATATAAACGGTCACCCATTTGCAGATTCTGAGGCAATGGATATGGAACTTTTTCATACATAATATCCGTTGAATCACATGTCGGGCCTGCCAATATCACATTCGAGTTTGGCGTATCGTGCTTCATTTTTGGCGTGTAAATGGGGTATTTGATCATCTCCCCCAGTGTTTCAATCAAGCCATTAAAAACCCCGACATCTGTATAAATCCAGCGTTTATCATCTTGTTCGGACTTGTTCGAAATTAGCACAATTTCTGAAACAATCACGCCAGCATCACCAACCAAGGATCTGCCAGGTTCTAAAAATAATGTAATATCTTGCTGAAAATATGCTTTCAAATACTCTTTTATTTGCTCAGCATAAGACTGAATACTGTCAATGTCAGCAAGGTATTGTGCTGGAAAGCCGCCGCCGGCATTAATAAGCTGCAATTGAATGCCATGCTGTTCATCAAGTGTCTGAAATACTTGTTTTACAATATGGAGCGCTGTTTTCCAGACTTTGACATCATTTTGCTGGCTGCCGACATGAAAAGAAACGCCATAGGGCTGCAGTCCCAGCCGTTGAGCTTTAACCATCAGATCAATCGCCATTTGGCTGTCACAGCCAAATTTTCGAGATAATGGCCAATCTGAAGTCGTGCCTGATTCAACTAAAACACGGACAAATACACGTGATTGCGGTGCAAACTGGGCAATTTGCTCTAAATCTGCCTGTGCATCTGTGACAAATAAACGCACTCCTTTTGCATAGGCATATTTCACATCCGCTGCTTTTTTGATGGTATTGCCAAATGAAATGCGCGCTGGAGAAATTCCGCACTCAATGACACGGTCTAACTCATAAATAGAAGCAACATCAAAGCATGATCCTAATTGATCTAAGCGCCGTAAAATTTCACAGCTTGGATTGGCTTTTACGGCATAAAAAATATGTGCCATTGGAAAGCTTTGCTGAAGTTCCTGATATTTGTATGCAACACGATCCAAATCGACCACTAAAAATGGACTGGGTTTATGCGCTGCAAAATCTTGAATTTTTTGCCATTGCTGCGATGAATAATAATTGTCTAACTGCATGGAAGACCCACTCACGTTATTAAGTGTTGTAACGAAAATGGCCTTTGGCTATTAAAAAAATTGGCTATGGCCTGTCAATGAAGCAATCAAACCTAAGATCAATTGCAACTCATAAAAACTGAAGTTAAGCTGGACTGAGCTTTAAAC
Organism: Acinetobacter tianfuensis; assembly: GCF_003611465.1. Classification (GTDB taxonomy): domain Bacteria; phylum Pseudomonadota; class Gammaproteobacteria; order Pseudomonadales; family Moraxellaceae; genus Acinetobacter; species Acinetobacter tianfuensis. Next base: position 49,211 of record NZ_RAXV01000017.1, on the reverse strand, counting down.
GATGCTGCCAATCAGCCAAAGTCGGTTCTTCGACTAAATCCTGAAACTCAACATTTATACTGCGTTCACGCCACTGCCCCACTAAAGTCATTAAACTGACTGAATCAAGACCAAGCATAAATAAGTTGTCATCATCTTGTATTTCACTGGCCTCAATATTCAGCTGCTTTGCGATTGTTTGACGCAGTTCATCTAGGGTCAATTCAGTGTGGCTCATCGTACAATCTCCGCGTGCAGCGCTGCTAATACAGATGCTGTATCCACAACTTTTGCACAGCGGCCTGCGGCATATTTCAAAGCCATCTCATGTTCTTCTAAACTGAAGTCCGCAAGTGCATCGCCCACCAAGAAAGCTTGCATATCCAGCATAAATGCTTCTGCTGCCGTTAATAGGCAGCCTATATGTGCATATACACCGCAAATCATCAGCTGATCGCGTCCTGCATCTTTCATCCGCTGTTCAAAATCACTTTTTTTAAAAGCGCTATAGCGCCATTTGGTTAAAACCGTGTCCTGCTCTTGCGGCTGCAGGCTTGGAATAATTTGCACAATTTCAGGGTCTGCAGCCAAACCTTTACCCCAAAAATCGGTCAGCAGCTGACGGTGTTCAGTGCTTTGATCTCCAGGCTGAGCTGTGTAATACACAGGAATACCTTCCTGATGGCACAGATCAATCAACTGGCGGCAGTGCTGCAGCAGCTCTGGAATTGGCGCTTGAGTCTGGTCATAAAAATCTAAAAAATACTGCTGCAGGTCATGCACCAATAAAACAGCACGGCTTGGGTTTAATGCCCAGTTAACCTTATTGCTTGGAAAGTCTTGCAGTTTTGGCATTGGATAACTTGCAATACGCGGAATCGCCATGGTCTTACCTATCTGTTATAAAGTGTGTTCTGTCATTAAGCGCTGTCTGAGCGCTTTTTTATCAATTTTGCCTAAAGCGGTGTAAGGCATGTCTTCAACAAATTCGATTCGGTCAGGAACTTTGTAGGTTGCTAGACCGTATTGCTGAACATACTGTCGAAGCTGCATCATCAGGCGTGTTGGACTTGGGTCTTGCTCATCTTTACGCCATTGGATATAAGCGCAGCTTTTTTCACCAAGCATTGGATCCGGCATAGACACCAATGCAGACTGAATCACTTGAAGGTGCTGATTCAGCACTTGCTCTACTTCTTCAGTAGCAATTTTTTCACCGCCGCGGTTAATCTGATCTTTGCTGCGCCCTTCAACAATGATATTTCCAGCTTCATTAATACGGACTAAGTCACCAGTACGGTAGAAACCATCTACTGTAAATGCATTTCGATTGTGTTCTGGCGCATTGTAATAGCCGCGTATGGTATAAGGGCCTCGTGTTAATAAATGACCGACTTCACCTCTTGGCACGTCTTGGTCTTCATCATCTACAACTTTAATTTCATCGGCGGCGCTAATACGGCTGCCTTGGGTCGCAATGATCTGCTCAATGTCATCGTCATATCTAGTGTAATTGACTAGGCCCTCCGCCATACCAAAAACCTGCTGCAGGCGGCAGTTATATTGTTCAATCAATTGACGGGCAAGCGCGTCGGCTAAACGGGCCCCGCCAACTTGCAGCAGCTCTAAACGGGAGAAAATATTTTCCTGCCCTTTTTGTACAGCTTCTGCCCAAGACGCTGCCAAGGCAGGAACCAATGCAACATGTGAAATATTGTGCTGATCAATCAATTTAAAGCAAACTGATGCAGAAGGATCCTGTGATAAAACCAGCATTCCTCCTGCATAAAACAGTCCCAAAGAGCCCGCAGAACTCATACTGAAATTGTGCGCAACCGGCAAAACCATCAGCATTTTTGTCTGCTGTGTCAGCTGACAAATGCCCGCACTTGCTCTAACGCTATACAAGTAATCATCATGCGTACGCGGTATCAGTTTAGGCGTACCGGTACTGCCGCCAGAAAGCTGAAAAAAGGCTGCATGGCGTGCACTTAAGTTTGGCGGAACAATCCGCTGCTGTTGATATTGGCTCAGTTCAGGCCATGCTTCAAACTCGCCTGCATCTCCCACAACCAGTACTTGTTCTAAGCTCCCGCAGCGGCTCATACATTTTTGGGCTAATTTACGGTAATCAAAACCCATGAATTTATCGGCACAAATATACAATTTAGCGTCTGTCTGCCCTATAAAATGACTGACTTCACAATGACGGTGTGCAGGCAAACTCATGATGGGCCGCATACCGATCCGCAAAGCGCCAAAATAGGCAATAAAAAATTCTGCAATATTCGGCAGCTGTATAACAACGCTGTCACCAGCCTGATAGCCTTGCTTGCTTAAATACACAGCAAACTCATCAACATGCTGCTGCAATTCTGCATACCTAAACTGACGTTCACCGCAAACAAGTGCAATATTTTCACTATATTTTTCAGCGCATTCTATAAAAAAGTCACTGATCGTCTGCCCTTTCCAATATCCTTTTGCAATATACTTTTCTGCAAATTCAGGCGGATATTGCACAATCCCTTCCCAAAGATCTGGTGCTGCTTTATCTTGTTTAATCATGACGATACCTTATTGATATATCAGCTGATCTGCATTTAAGCCCAATGCATTCAGCATGGTCTTAAACTTTGCAATTGTTTCATGCAGCTCACTGACTGGCTGTGAAGCTTCCACAATGCCGGCACCTGCATATAAACGTGCTGATTTTTCATAAATACGGCCGCAGCGGACATTGACAGCCCATGCACCATTTCCGCGTGAGTCACTCCAGCCCATCGTTCCAGCAAATAAATTTCGATTAAATGGTTCCAAATCAGATATTAATTGCCTTGCTAGAGGTGCAGGCTGTCCGCACACAGCAGGTGTCGGATGCAAAATAGAAGCTAAGTCAAAGACATGCATTTCAGGGTCTTTTAAGGTTGCTTGGATTTGCGTTGCCAAATGCCAGACCGTTTGGGTTTTAATCAATGACGGTGACTTTGGAATATTCAGCTGGTCACATAATGGAGAAAGCAGATCGGCAATTGATTCAATCACCACAGCATGCTCATGGCGGTCTTTAGCTGATGCCAATAAACGCTGTGCCTGAGCTTGATCTTCCTGCTGATCAGCACAGCGAGGTAAAGTCCCAGCGACAGGATTGCTGAACACATACTGATTTTGCTTTGCTACAAGCAATTCAGGGCTAGCCCCCATAAACCAGCCTGCATTTTTGGGATCTTGAGCCAAAGCAAACGTATAGCCTTCAGGATTATTTTGAAATAGCTGAGCAAACAGCGCAGCAGCAGGAATCGTTTGACTGCATTGAAGATCAATGGCCCGCGCTAAAACAGCCTTTTCTAATTCAGTGGTTTTCATCAACTCAACGAGTTTAGCCACACCATCTATATAATCAGCTTGCGGCGGTACAAGTTTAGCCTGTACTGCAGAGTGCATTTTGAACGGTTCAGCCGTATTAAAACCATCTGCAATATGTGTATTTTTCGCCTCAGCGATCGAGATCTCAGGAACATCGCGGTGATCGAAAGGTAAACTCCCCACTAAAATCAGTTCAGAATTTCCTGTTTCTTCAATTTTCTGCTGCAGTTTTTGCTGTGCCAGCTGCAGCCATTTTTGCTGCTGCTGTATAAAAGATAGTTCCGGCTCAGGTTTGAAATAAATATTCTCTAGCAATTTCTTGCTTGAAATAATTCCAGTTGGTGTTGCAAAAACAAAGCCTGCAATCTCTGCCTGTATTAAGTCTTCCTTGGCTATTCCAATCATATTTTTAAAGACTGATGGTTCTGCTGCCAACATATGTGCTCTCACATCGTTCAATTATGTTTTTAGATGTTCAGCCTTCAGGTTTTAGCCTAAAGCGGTTGAACGCAACCACTATAATGATTATTATTCTCAATTGTAAATGATAATTGTTAAACTTTGTTAACGTAATAGAGAGCGCTTAAATGTCCAAAGTATTTATTGTGACCGGTGCTGCCCAAGGCATTGGCGCAGCAGCAGTCAAAAAATTAATTGAAAAACAGCATTTCGTTATTGGCATTGATCTAAATTCTGAGCCTCAAGCATGGGAGGTTTTTCAGAAACTATCTCCCAGCGAGCAGCAAAACTTTCACCCAATCTCACATGATATTCAACAAACAGAAAGCTTAATTCACAAAATACAGCTCAACCCTTGGCCACAGCTTCCGCTTGCTGGCCTTGTGAATGCGGCAGGCATTTTAGAAATGGGCAGCTTACTCGATACCACAGAAGCGCAATGGCTGCATAATTTAGCCATCAACTTTATAGGGCCAGCTCTGCTGTCACAGTGGGCCGCTAAGCAAATGATGCCGCACAAATCTGGCGTGATTGTCAGTATCAGTTCTAATGCGGCCCTAATACCTCGCATAAATATGGGGCTATATGCCACCACCAAAGCCGCTGTGAGCCATTATTTTAAAAACTTAGCGCTAGAGCTTGCACCGCATGGCATTCGCTGCAATCTGGTTTTACCTGGTTCAACGTTAACGCAAATGCAGAAGCAGCTCTGGACTGATGACAAACCGCCTGCGGGCATTGTTGAAGGCAATCTAGAACAGTTTAGGTCTGGTATACCTTTAGGAAAAATTGCAGAACCTGAAGACATCGCAAATGCAATTATGTTCCTGCTGTCAGATCAGGCATCACAGATCACCATGCATGAACTTGTTGTCGATGGCGGCGCAACTCTAGGCGTTTAAACCTGCAGGACAACTGCCGAATATGATCTGCCAGACTTAGTCTGGCAGTTTTTTTTCAATTTCTAATTGAACTGCCCGCAAGTCAGGCTGCTGCAGCCATAAACGCAGGATCCGCATAAAATCATGCCAATATTCAGCTAAAGCTTGAACATCATAAAGTTCCTTATGACCGTCCACTGCAAGATATAAACGCTCTATGCCATCTACAAATTTATTGGTAATGGCAATATCAAAGTCTTCAATTGGCCCAGCAGAAATTGTTGTTTTGGTTAAATGGCATCCTTCAAAATACTCTGGAAGCGGATATGGAATCCAATTTACAATCGGGCCAAACAGGATATTTTCAAAAGGATCAAAACCATCTAATACAAAACGCATTTGCTCAAAATAGCTGTTTTGATGCGGCCTAATTTCTGCAAACCGCTGCACAAGCAGCTGCACTGTTTCCGCAAGATTTTCCTGACCTGTTCCAGCCAAACGCAGCGGCAGAATATTCATGACTAAACAAGGAATCCGCATCGCGGCTGTTCCTAAACGCGACATCATAGGTACACCAAAACACTGCTGAGGGTCACCAGACTGTTTAACCAAATAACTCATCATAACGGCCATGACAATCATTGCGCTTGGGAGTTTCAGTTCAGCTGCCAAAGCATTCATCTTCTGCTGCGTCTCCCAGTCAATGACATCTTCATACCGAGGCCCTTGATAAAAAGGCTGTTTTAGCTTGCGTTTTAAACGTTTTTTAGGCGCTAAATGATGTGAAAAATTATCACGCCAAAACTGTAAATCTTTTTCTGCCTTTGATGATGCCAAATAGCGCTGTTCATCTGCTAAAAACTGATCAAAATGATCAAAGGGTTTGTTTTTCAGTTCAGAATCATGTTTTAAAGACTGGTAATAATCTAAAAAACGATGAATCATCAAACCATAAGCATAGCCATCTAAAGCAACATGATGCGCTCTAAAAAACAGGCCATATTTCTGTTCATCCAAATGCGCAAAAACATAATCATATAAATGGCCTGTGCTTAAATCAAAAGGCGGTTCTACCGCTCGATCAGCCCAATCCAAAATACCTTGCTCATCTAAATGCGATAAATCTGCAAATTGCGGCCCGCGTACTGCTACATCATCGATACGATAAACCTTAGCGTCTTGTTCAAAGGCGCGCCAATGTAATGATTTAGCCTCTTTTAATGTTAACTCAATAGCGCGGTGAAACAGTTCACGGTCAAGAGGACCTTCTATAACTAGCCATTCTGCAGTATGAAATGGGTAACTACCATGATGATGATGCCCCTTCCACATACTATGTTGAGCGCGAGTTAAAAGAGCTAAAGAATCGATGGTTTGCATGTGTAATACCGTTGATTTGATAATTTTTATCAGCATGTATAAAAATTAGAGTTTATTTATATAGCGTGCACAGACTGATCGAGGTTGGGCCGCGCAGCAACAAAATACAACCATTATCATTTGCAAACAATACTCATTTACATTACTTTAATAAAACATGCTTGGCTGTATTGGCTTGTTATATTTAACCCGTCTTTTAGACCCTAAACCCTTAAAAGCAGAAATATCATGGCTTTGCCTTCTCCAAATTTACCGCGCCATATTTATGTTCATGCTGTAGAGCAATTATCGCCGCATCTGCAGCGAATCTACTTTTCAAGTAAAGACTTCACAGACTTCCCTAAAAATCAAAATGGCGCACACATTAAATTATTTTTCCCAGAACAGCCTGAGTTAAAACCATTGCTGCCTTATCGTAATAAGCACGGTAAAGTTTCATGGCCTGAGGGCAAAAAACCGAACACCCGCACCTATACCATCCGCGACTTTTTAGCGGAGGAACAATTATTAGTTGTCGATTTTGTACGTCATGCAGAATACGGCGCTGCAGCTCATTGGGCGGTCCATGCAGAAAAAGGGCAAGTATTAGGCTTAGCTGGTCCTGGCGGACGTTCACGTTTTCATCCAGCAGCAGACTATTGGATTTTTATCGGTGATTTATCTGCACTGCCTATGATTGCCGCCTGTTTAGAACTTCTGCCAGAACATGCATGCGGTGAGGCTTGGATTGAAATAGAAGATGAACGAGACCGTATTGCATTAAAGCATCCTGCAGGTGTGAAGCTGCATTGGCATCTGAAAAGTACAGACTTTGAGGAAACAGTTAAGGCATCTTTAGCACAAATAGATTGGGCACAGCAGATTTCAGTCAGTCTTGCAGGTGAAAATGCTCAAGTTGTGTCTCTGCTGAAGCTATTTAAACAAAGCTATAAAGTCCCAAAAAGCCATTTATATGCTGTGCCCTATTGGAAAAAAGGCTATACAGAAGAGTCCTATCATCAGGAACGCCATCAGGTCATGGATGATTCAGAATAGGGATTTTGAAAATGAATCTAAAATTTGAGGTCATTTTTATCATTTGCATCAGCAGTTTAATTACAATTATTGTGACCAATTATTTGCTCAATTAATCATTATCCAGTATCTCAGGCCCTTCGTTTACAAAAGCCAATGTCCGCAGCGTTGAAGTAAAAATGTTATTATGATCAAGTGTTTTTCTACGCCTGCTGAATATGCAAACATCCTATTCTGAAAACCCTCAAATTCATGTCGCAGCTAGCTTTTCAGAACTTATTAATACCGGTTTTCAGGGGCAAATGAACGCGATTTGCTGGCATCGAAATCTTTTAGGTGACTTTCATGAAATTGTATCCAAACTGCAGCTGGTCGATGACATCACGGAAATATCAACAGCTGATCTTTTAGCGCTGCAGCTTTCAGAACAAGGCCTGCTGGCACGGGATACGATCTTAAAAGATATGCAGATGCTGACCGATTTTGGCGCCTCACCTTCATTAAATCTGCTGAAATGCTATAAGCGTGATGATGAGCTCTCGTTTATATCGACAGATGTCTATTCATTTCATGTAGACCGCTCACCGATAGCTGCAGATACTTTTTTATGTACTTATTACGGCGCGGCGAGCGATATCGTACCGAACCATCAGGTTGAACAAAAGATTTTAATTCCAGAAATTCGTGCACAGCTAAAAGCATTGCATGATGGGCCTGAGAGCGAATTTGATGCTTTTTTAGAAGAGTATTTTTTTGATCTGCACTATCAGGCAAAGCCTGAAGCTCAGCCTGTCAATTTAGGTTTAGGCCACCTTTGGCGCTTGGCGGTCGATCACCCAGCACAGCAAGTTAAACCTTGCGTACATAGAGCGCCAGTTGAAAAAAATGGGGAATATCGGCTGCTGCTGATTTGCTGAGGCTAACGGCATAAAACTAAAACTTCAGCTTTAGATGATCAAAAGCGAGGTACACAATACAAAGCTTAAAAACCTGTCTGCCTACATCTCTCTTCAGCAGACAGGTACAGCATTATTTAAAACGAAGCGTCCAAGACAGCTGGGCTGTACGCGGTGTGCCTAGGAACAGATAATCATCTCCCATATATCCGCTGGCATCGCGCCAATATTTTTTATTGGTCAGGTTTTCAATATTCAGCCTTACAGTATTTTCGGCACCATAAGCATAAAAGTTATATGCTGCGCCTAAATCAAAAATGGTATAGCTCGGCACTTCTACATTGCCTAACTTATTGGCATTTTTACTGTCGCTGTATTGCATGCCTGTGAGTAAACGCAGTCCTTCAATTTGAGGCACTGCATAAGCCAGCTGCGTTGCAAAACGTATTTTGGGTATATTCTGCATTTGATGACCTTCATATTCACCAATCTGCACATCTTCTAAACGCGCGCGTGTCAGCGCTAAAGCAGAATTTATTTCCAGCTGAGGTGTTAAAGCGCCTTGCAAGCTGAATTCCAAGCCAATGTTGTGCTGCTGGCCTTCCGTGACATAGTAGTTGTCTAAGTTGGTATATTGATTATCCTGTTTTAAATCAAATAATGCTGCGCTGAACAGCAGCGACTGCCACTGCTGCTTAACGCCCAGCTCATACTGGGTTGAATGTGTAGGCGCTAAAGTTGCATAGGCATTACCTAATATACCTTTATCAGGATTGCCTGTTGCATACCACGGCGCTTGACCGCCATCTGTTATACCTTTGGTATAGGATGCATACAGATGGGTCTGGTCCCATGGCTGATACATGACTGCAAATTGCGGTAAGAAACGGTTGAAATCTGTACCGCGGTTTTTCTCGCCTGAAGGATCATACGCGCTTTCATTAATGTGCAGCAGCTTTCCGCCTGCCAGTACAGACCATTGTTCATTAAAATCAATTTGATCCAACACATTCAGCGCCGTTTGCTTGCTGTCTAGAGATTTATAGTGGGGGCCTAATACACCTGTAGAAGAAGGCCCAAACTGTTCCTGATCTTCATAGATATTGCCAGTTCCGACATATTCATTGATTGCTTCATGCTGCGCATGGCGTTTATAAGCCTGCGACAGCTCAAAAGATAACTGGTGCAGCCAAGCGCCAGTTTGTACTTCGCCATTTAAACCGGCTTTAAACTGCGTGGTTTGATAGCGGTCATTCGGCCCTTGAAAATCATACACATCATAATTGCCATTTTGGTCAAATGTGTTGCCCAAACCTGCTGTTTGGCAAATAGAACTATAGCAGCCCCAAGGAAATGCCGAGTAATCATCGGTAATGGCTTGGCTGTGTGAAGCAGTTAGATTGGCCTGCCAGCTGTCATTCAGCTGATGTGAAAATTTTAAACTGGTATTTAAGCTTTCAGTGGTCACTGGCTTAGCCCAGCTTTGGTAACCCAGCAAGCGGTCCCAGTCTACATTTTGCGGCAGGGCGGCATTATCCAGCAGCTGATAGCCGGGCACAGAGCGCTGACGCTGACGCTGCGACTCAATATCAAATTCAAGTTTCGATTGCTCAGAAATATTCCAATCCAGCGCTAATGAACCAAACAGGCGGTCGCCATTTGCATGATCGACATTGGGGTGAATCTCTTCTTTGGCTAAATTGACACGATAACCAAACTGCTGATCTGCCCCAAAAAAATCTCCTGTATCCAGAGTAATACGGCTGCCGCCATAACTATCTGCATCTGCTGTTAGCGCACGGATAGTTTCAGGACGCTTGGTCACATAATTAATCACACCGCCTGGCGTCGACATACCGCTTTGCAGCGCGCTGATACCTTTTAAAAATTCAACTTGCTCTTTATTTTCCAGCGCCGTATTTTGCTCACCGCGAAGCAAACTGCCATTGATCAAGTAACTAGAACCAAGATTTAAGTAAAAACCGCGCATCATAAAGTTGCCGTAGTAACCAATTGGCGCATACCCTTCACCTGCAGCGGCATCATTTTTAATAATATCTGCCAGATTTTTGGCGTGCTGATCTGCAATTTGTTTGGATGATACTGTGCTGATTGAAGCTGGAACTTCAGCCAATGTTTGCTGGCCTAAGCCAAATAAAGCTGTTTTGGGTACTGGGCTGTCCGCATCGGCAGTTATGGTAATCGTTTCTAATTGTGCAGTATTTGCATAGAGCGCGGTTGTAATGATACTTAAACTAGAAAATGCACCCGCCGTCAGCAATGCTTTTTGAATTTGATTGAATGAAAAAGGATGCATTTTCACAGTATTGACCTAACCTTTTAATAACCGCTTTTCAGCCTTAAATTTGCGGCAAAAGTATTGACAACTTTCGGCTTTAGTACAAGCACAATTTAAGACAACTTGCACAAATAAAATCACTTAGACAGCTAAATGTATCGCCTCAAATAAATGAGTCCAAAAAATAAACCTAAAGTCCGTAAAAACTTTAGGTTTATTTCAGATAGAAGCCGATTAAATGTATTTAAGCTGTGCCTGCCAATTCAGCTGTTCACGCAATTTGACCACTTCGCCGATAATAGTCAACGTCGGCGCTTGGATTTGATGTTCGGTCACTTTAGAGCTGATATCTGCCAATGTGCCAACGACTACTTTCTGTTCTGGTGTTGTGCCTTTAGAAATTAAGGCAACGGGCATGTTTGGCCGCTGTCCATGGGCAATTAAGCTTTCACAAATTTTTTCCAGCCCCAGCAGCCCCATATATAAAACCAAGGTCTGATTTTCATAGACCAGCTCTTTCCATGGCAGTTCTGGAGAACCATCTTTTAAATGGCCTGTTAAGAAACGTACACTTTGCGCATAATCACGGTGGGTCAGCGGAATGCCTGCATACGCTGAACAGCCTGAAGCAGCAGTAATACCCGGCACGACTTGAAAATGCACTTTCGCCTCACACAGCTCCTGCAGCTCTTCACCGCCGCGGCCAAAAATAAACGGATCGCCTCCTTTAAGCCTGCACACACGTTTGTCCGCTAAAGCATATTTAACCAATAAGGCATTGATGCCATCTTGCGGCACACTATGGTTAGAGCGTGCTTTGCCGACATAAATTTTTTCAGCATCTCTGCGGCATAACGCTAAAATAGGCTCAGATACCAATCGATCATAAATAATCACATCTGCCTGCTGCATCAGGCGAAGCGCTTTTAAGGTCAAAAGCTCAGGATCACCTGGCCCAGCGCCAACGAGGTACACTTCGCCTTTCGGCCTTTGCCAGTTTTTAAGCGCCTCTGTAATTAAGTGATTTGCAACGTCAATATTACCGCTGAATACTTGTTCTCTCAATGGGCCTGCATACAGATTTTCCCAAAAAACACGGCGTTCCTCTGGACTTAAAATCTGCGCTTTTACAGTACTGCGCCATTGTCCAGAAAACTCAGCCAGCAAGCCTAAACCATGCGGAATTGTGCTTTCCAGCTGTGCACGTATTTGGCGTGTCAGTACGGGTGAAGCGCCATTGCTGGCTACAGAAATCATCAGCGGTGAACGGTCTATAATTGCTGGCAGCATAAAACGGCAATGCGGTGTGTCATCCACACTATTGATCAGCACTTTGGCTTTTTCACACAGCTCATAAACTTGAGCATTGACCTCCGGACTGTCCGTCGCCGCGACAACCAATCTATATGCATTCAGGTCAAAATCGGCTTGAAAAGCTGCCTGCATATAGCTGCCGCCGCTGGCTAAAACCAAGTCCAATAAATCATCACGTATTTCAGGTGAAATAACCGAAAGACACGCACCTGCTTTGACTAAAAGCTGCGCCTTGCGGTAAGCAATGTCCCCGCCGCCAACCACCAAACAGGGCTGATCATGCAATTTTAATGAAATAGGTAAAAAATCCATATCTTTATCCAGCTTAATATCTTGTTATGTAATCAATTTGCCTTGCTCCAAATACATGATTTGGGCATTTAAATATTCCAGTTCTTCTGCATGGTGTGTGACATACAGCATGGGCAATTTCGTTTGTGTTTTGACATTATTTAAAAATGGCAAAATTTGCGATTTTAGCCTGCGATCTAATCCTGTCAGTGGCTCATCTAAAAGCAGTAAATCTGGTGATGATAACAATGCACGGCCGATTGATACTCGCTGTGCCTCCCCGCCAGAAAGCTCATGTACTCTACGTTTAAGTAAAGGCTGTAACTCAAGCAAATCCACAATGTCTGTATACTGAAATTTCTGTGCTACCTGTAAAGTAAGCTTTTCCGCATACTGTAAATTTTGCTGCACATTCATATGCGGAAATAGCCATGCCTTTTGAAATATCAGCGCAATACGGCGTTTATGCATTGGCATATTCAACCTATGTAAATCATCAAATAAAGCACGTTCATTTAGCCTGATAAAACCTTGCTGTGGCTGCAGTAAACCCACAAGATTTTTTAACAGTGTCGATTTCCCGCTGCCTGATGGCCCCATAATGCCCAGCAGCTGTTCTTGCATCTGCAGCTGCGCATTCAACGTAAAATCTGCATGTTGAAACTGAAAATCACACTGAAGCATGGTTAGCTCCTAATTTTCGCTGATATCTTTGTAAAATATAATAATTTGCAATCAGTGCGCCAAACGCCGCGGCTAATGAAAGTATCACTAGGCGCATCGCGGCCTCTTCACCATTTGGCTGCTGGATTAAAGAATAAATGGCAATTGGTATAGTTCGAGTTTCATCTGGAATATTGCCCACAAAAGTAATGGTTGCACCAAACTCACCTAAGCTGCGGCTAAAACCCAAAATACTGCCAATCAAAATACCTGGCAGTGCCAACGGTAAGCTGATATTGGCAAATACCCTGAGTGGATGCGCACCCAATGAACCTGCAACTTGTTCGAGCTGTTGATTGATCATTTGAAATGACAGTCGGATCGGCTGCACAATCAGCGGAAAAGCCACAATCATCGAAGCCAGCACGGCACCTTTCCAATTAAATGCCAACTGTATGCCCCATGCATTTAACAGCTGTCCTATCCAGCCATTTGAGCCAAATAAAATCAGCAGCAGATAGCCCAAAACGACTGGCGGCAGGACCATTGGCATTTGCAGTAAGGCTTCAACGATAAACTTCAAATGAAAATCATAACGCGCTAAAACCCATGCCAGTGCAATTGCAAATGGCAAGCAGAACATAGTCGAACAAATAGCAACTTTGGCTGAAAGATACAGTGCACTCCACTCTTCTGGGCTAAGCATGCTTTAACCTTTCACGCCAAAACCATATTGCTTAAAGATGATTTTACTTTGAGTTTGATCTTTAAGATAACGGTAAAATTTCACTGCTTCAGGCTTTGCTGTGCCCTGGCTTGTTAAAGCAAGCGGGTAAATAATCGGCTGATGTGTGCTGTTAGGAAAAACACCGGCTATTTTTACTTTTTGGCTAATCATCGCATCTGTACGATAGACAATACCTGCTTGGCATTCACCTCGTTCTACAAAAGCCAAAGCCGAACGCACATCATCTGTTCCAACGATACGACCAGTTAAATTTGGCAACCAACCCAGCTTTGTTAAGCTTTGTTTAGCATATTTTCCTACGGGTACAGACTCCATTTGCCCTGTACATAGGTGTCCTTGAAATGACTGTGCAAAATTAAACTGCGGCACAGCTTTAAATTGTACAGTGCTTGTTTTAGGTGTAATCAACACCAAATCATTCGACAACATGGCATGTACATGTTTAGCTGACACCTTTTGCTTTTGCACCAAGTAATTCATCCAATCCTGATCTGCCGAAAAGAACAGGTCACTTGGCGCGCCAGCTTCAATCTGTTTAGCCAAAGCAGATGAAGCGCCAAAAACAGGAACAATCTTAGTTTCGGAGTGTTGCTCCTGATATTTTTTCGCAATCTCAGTAATCGCATTCGTCAAACTGGCAGCAGCATAAATTTTTATTGTTTCAGCTTGCGCCATACTTGCTGTACTGCAAAGCACAGCTAAAAAACTAAGTCGAATATGCATAGAACGTTCCTACTGCTGAATCAGCAGACCATGAAGAAGATTACCTGCTTGTATAGATTGACCAGCTGGAATACGTACAAGACCGTTGGCTTGCATAAGATTGCTCAGCATGTGGGATTGCTGCTTCGCTAAACTGGTCAGCTGCACAGCACCTTGCTCAAATTGAACAGACATTCTTAAAAACCGTTCTCTCGCATCAGCTTTTAAATCATGTGTAATTACACCGCTAAACCAGCTTAGGGGTTCAGTCTGTCCTTGCAGCGCCTTAAGCAGTGTATCTGTATAAATTTGCATACCTACATATACAGCAGCAGGATTACCTGGCAGTCCAAGCAAATAGCATGAGCTTGCATCTTCACGTTTGTATTCTGCGAAAAGCATTGGTTTGCCCGGCTTCTGTTTTACTTTCCAGAATATTTGCTTAAAACCTAAATCTAAGGCTACTGGGCGGACAAAATCGTAGTCACCTACAGATACGCCACCCGTTGTTAAAATCACATCGTATTGATCTTTTAAATGTGCAAATAAATTCAGTACGGCATTTTTATCATCTGTAACATGCATAATTTCCACGTGTGCAAGCTGCGACTGAAACCAAACAGCGATTAATGGCGCATTAGCGTCAAAAATCTTACCCGCGCTATAGTCATCAATATTTTCTGCGACTTCATCACCTGTGATTACAACTGCAATTTTAGGGTAAGCATAGACCTCACAATGGGATATGCCTGCCATACTGAGTGCTGCAATTGCACCCACAGACAGTTTTTGGCCTTTGGCAGCCAATATTTGACCCACTGAAATTTCCTCGCCAGCATCTCGTGTGTCAGCATGCAGTTTTAGCGGTGATGTCAGCACAATTTTCTGCTCAGCCACATTTACGATTTCTTGGCGCGCTACCGTGGTTGTACCGTCTGGAATTGGCGCACCAGTAAAGATACGCACAGCCTGCCCATTTTTTAATGCGACATTAGCTGTTTGCCCTGCTCTTATTTCACCAATCAATGCAAATTCAGCGCCAGCGTCAATTTCCGCTATAGCACTAATGGCATAGCCATCTACTGCACTTTGGGCAAATAAAGGCAGATTAATTTTGGAATGAACATCCTGAGCCAAATAACGCCCTAAAGCCTGTTGAAGCGGCAATTGTTCTGTACCTAATCTTTGGGTACGTACAGTAATCAGGGCCAAGGCATCATCTACAGAAATCAACCCTGCTTCAGCACCGCAGCCTGTATGCATGACAACTTGGTTCATTGATAGCCTCCAGCATGCGGTATATTTTTTTGCACATCAAAGAGATGAACAAGCGCTGGTAAAATTGCAATTAAGGATTCTTTTGCACCCTGTCTGCTGCCCGGCAACGTAATAACAAGGCTGTTATCTATGTAGCCCGCAACACCGCGGCTAAGCGCAGCATAAGGCGTTCGTTTTTGACCAAAACTGCGTGAAGCTTCCATCAAACCCGGAATTTCACGTTTTAACAGCGGCTGTATCGTTTCTACAGTTAAATCTTTTGGCCCTAAACCCGTACCGCCAACAGTCAATATCAGCGGGTATTGATCTTTTTGCTGCTCAATCAAGGTAAGCAGCTGTTCAGGGCTGTCTGCAATGACCTGATAATGAATATTACTGAAATTGGCTTCTTCTAATATTTCATGGACATTTTGCCCTGCTGTATCCGGTTTTTTACCTGCAGCTACAGTAGCTGACAATACAATAATAGAGGCCGCCATACTTTCTTTGAGCACACGTGTGAAATGTGATTTACCGCCTTTTTTCTTTTGCAGTTTCACTTGATCTAGGCACAAATCTTCTGGTTCACAGTGCGGTTTGAGCATGTCATACAGTGTTAAACCTGCAAGGCTGACAGCAGTTAAAGCTTCCATTTCTACACCTGTAGGCCCAATAGTTTCTACAGTAGCGATAATTTCAACTTGTGCTTCACCTAGCTCATATTCCACATCGGCACGGTAAATTGGCAGTGGATGGCATAAAGGGATCAGTTCATCTGTACGCTTCGCACCTAATATTCCAGCAATACGTGCGGTTTTAAGCGCATCACCTTTTTCAGTATTGCCATTGCGCAGCAGTTCGATGCAATGTGGCGGTGCATGCAATATTCCAGTCGCAATTGCTGTACGGTAGCTTTCGGCTTTCATGCCCACATTTTTCATTGCAAAGTCCTTATAAAATTTTTAACAGCTGATGACTAAAATTCGATCTTATAAATGCCATTGGTAAATATTGGCATTCAAATGCATGGTTTGATGGACAGCTTGCTGTGTATGGTTACAGTGCACGCCATGGACATGCGTATGCTTCGATTCATGATCTGTCACTTCAGGCGCATGATCCTTACGAATACAGCAGCCTTCCACATATTGACTGCTGCCATCCATATAAAATTCTTCTTTCCAAACTGGCACTTCATGCTTTACACGTTCAACCACTTCTTCGCAGGCTGCAAATGCTTCACGGCGGTGCGGTGCATAAGCCATAGCAATAATTGCAGTATCGCCAATATCTAAACTGCCAATACGATGCACAACACGAACATATGACACGCCATGTTCAGCCTGTATTTCTTGTTCTATTTGACGGATCATTTTTTCTGCAACGGGTGCATACGCCGTGTATTTCAGGGCTTTCACCGCCTTACCTTCATGATGATTACGCACCGTACCAATAAAAATACCGATACCTCCACACTCAGGAAAAACTTCTATACCGTCAAAGTCTGCTTGATTAAGTACGGTATCTTGAATACGGGCAATCTGCTTAAGTTCCATGCTCAACCTCCAGCTACCGGTGAAAGCAACACAACAGTACTGTCTTGCATCAGTACCGTTTGTCTAGGAATAATGTCTTCTCCCATCGCGCAAGCGCAACGTTCTAGCATGTTCAATGCACTCGGAAATTGAGCGGAAACTTGCTCTAAAATTTCGGTAATTGACTGTTGTGCCTTGCACTTCAGGCTTAAATCAGATGGCAGTAATCGCTCGATTGCTCCAAAAGATTCAATTTTGACGATAATTTCATTGTTAGCCATCTTAGCCTCCGATCATGTGCATGCTGATTTTTCTGGTATTGCTGTTACTAGTCGCCGTAATTGTGTGAAAGCCTTGTTCTTTGTGCCAAATATAGCTGCCAAGTTTGTTTTGCATGTTCAGCACATCCAGCGGATTTTCATTTTTAGACAGTGTGCTTTTAAGTGAGCGTATATCCTTGCCAAGGTCTAAGCCTTTTTTGGCAAATAGACAGTTAAAAAACTCACCTTGTGCGTTCAGCCTTAAACGGTCACAGCTGCCGCAAAAAGAATTACTAATGGTTGAAATAATCCCAATCGGCAAACCATTTACTTCATAGCTACGGGCTGGCGATGCACCTTGCCCATGCAAGATGTTCACCTCAAAAACGGTTTTCAAGGTCGTTAATATTTCTTGTTCAGTGACAACTGAATCTTTAGTCCAGTTTTGATCACCATCTAAAGGCATGAACTCAATGAAGCGCAGCTCAAAACACTGCTGCTGTGCCCAATAAGTTAAAGGAATAATCTGTTGATCATTCACGCCTTTCATGAGTACAGCATTAATTTTTATACTAAAACCAGCATTTTTTGCCGCATCTATGCCTTCTAAGACCGACTTCAGCTGCTTTTGAGTGAGTTGAAAGAATTGTGCTTCATCTAAACTGTCTAAACTGATATTCAGATCATCTAACCCAGCTTGCTTTAAGACTTTTGCATATTGTTTTAGGTAGTGGCCATTTGTGGTCATCGAAATGCGCTTTAGACCATTTTTTTTCAGCGGCTGCAGCTGTTCTATAAAATGCACCACACCTTGACGCATTAGAGGCTCACCGCCAGTAATACGAATTTGCTCTATACCGCGCTGCACCATAAATTCGCAAAATGAATAAAGTGCTTCAAAACTTAAAAGATTATGTTTTTTCATCCACTCAGGATGTTCTGGCATGCAATAAACACATTTAAAATTACAGCGGTCTGTCACTGAAATGCGTAGTTTGCGTTTTTCACGGCCGAATTGATCCTTATAAATGGTCACTGGCTGTAATTGTGTCATGCTGTTCATGCTTATAATCCATGACGCTGTGATTTGCCCTGTCATTGCACAGTTCAAATTTTGCGCCCTATTTTCTTGCAGTCAAAATTGCAATAAGTGTTCCAACTTTGCGCTTTTAAAAATATTTTTTTGCCGCCAAATGCTGCTTCTAAATTTTCTATATAAACCACAATGATTTAGGGCTAAATTCCACGTGCTATGCTGAGCAAAAAGTAAATCTTAATACATTGATTTTTAAATATTAAATTGATTTTAAAATTCAAAGAGGTTCATATATCTAAAAATGTATGACAACTTTTAAGCCTAGATTTCGCTCAAAAACAGCGCACTCTACATATAGGCTTTAGCAAAATGATCTTTGAGTCGTACTGCATCGCACAAAACTTATAGAAAGTTCAGCTGCCGATGCTGCTGCAACTCATCCAAAGAGTTAATGCTGTGAAAAAAGAGTGCATGATTTTTAAACCGTGCCACTTGCATGTGCATTTCTGCAAAACACAGCTTTAAACTGCGCTGTTTTTGATCAAGATGGTTCATCAGTTTTGGTAAGCTGCTGCGTTTCAGCAGGCAAAATGGAAAAAGCGCTTTCCCATTAATTTCAACCACAGCCACTTCGCAGAGCGGATTGCGCTGCATCGCCTGATGCAGTCGTGAGATCACTTTTTTAGGAATATAAGTCACATCACATGGTACAAACAGCACATAGTCTGATTGCACATGCGACCAAGCACTTTTCATCCCCATGAGTGGCCCTAAAAAACCAGATTCATCGTCTTTATACATTTTGACCGATGGAATTAAACACTCGTAAATAGAATGGTCGCGGTGACTATTAATCCATACATTTTCAACGCGTGATTTTAAGTTTTGATGAATCTTAATCAGCTGAATTTTATCATCAAATTTCTGTAATAGTTTATTGATCCCATTCATACGCCGTGCCTGACCACCTGCAAGAATTACCAGATCTGTTGTTGGATAATCCATTTGTTTTCTGATCTTTTTGATTATTCTTTTCATTCTGCTGCCTCCGCTTGACAGGCTTTAATCAAACCGCGAATTTCAGGCAAACATGAACCGCAATTTCCCCCTGCTTTTAAACATGCGGTGACTTGTTTTTCATTACTGATATTTTTCTCTTTAATGGTTTCAATAATTCTATTTTTACCGACTTTAAAACAGCTACACACCAATGCACCTTCATTATTTCCCATCGACATGGCTTGACCTGCAAGCAAAGCCTTACGGTGCATGGCACTTAGGCGCTCACGTTTAAATAAACTCGCGACCCAATCCCGATCAGGCAATAAAGCTTTGGGTGCAATATATAAACTTGCGATAAGTTGCCCATCCTGCAACACCACACTATGACTGATATGTGCAGTTTGATCCTCAAGATTCAGCCATTCAAAACTCTCATCTTCAAATGGTAATAGTTCTTTTAGATGCTCCGTGGTTTGGGTAAAACGACGACGGTCTGCCAACTCATAACGCACAGCTTTAGCGGTCTGAATTTTTGTCCACCACACGGTATTTTCAATTGGACTTTTGACCATATGCTCAAAGCTTTCGCGCACATAAAACACGCCTTGCCACTGCGTATAAAATGGCTGAATCATCACAGGTGTATGTTTAA
The DNA here is from genome assembly GCF_003611465.1 of Acinetobacter tianfuensis. Classification (GTDB taxonomy): domain Bacteria; phylum Pseudomonadota; class Gammaproteobacteria; order Pseudomonadales; family Moraxellaceae; genus Acinetobacter; species Acinetobacter tianfuensis. Next base: position 29,477 of record NZ_RAXV01000017.1, on the reverse strand, counting down.
ATTCAGGTTCTCCTGAAATTGCATCCACCACAGGATTGACCACTTTGCCAATTCGGGCATCGGAAGCAAATTGATCATTCCAATGAATTGGGGCAAAAATCTGACCACGACGAATGCTGTCACTCACCACCGCACGCAGTACGCAATTGCCCCAAGCCGATTTGATCTCGACCAACTCCCCTTCTTTTAAGCCATATTTCAACGCATCATTGGGGTGAATTTCGCAAAATGGCTCGGCTTTATGACTACTTAAATTTGCCGATAAACCTGTACGGGTCATGGTATGCCATTGGTCACGAATCCGTCCTGTATTGAGAATAAGTGGATATTCACTATCTGTTTGATTTACAGGATCAATTGCAGTGGTCGCAATAAACTTGGCTTTACCATCTGCATGGCTAAACTGACCATTTGCAAACAATTGAGCATAGCTATTATCTGTTTGATTTTTTTGAAATACAGGCCATTGCACAGGCTCAAGCTCATTATATTCATCCAGTGAAAGTTCTGTTAAACCTTGCAAATTAAAATAACGGAAAGTTTCAGTCTTGGAACGCTGTGAAATTTCAGCATTTTGATAAGCTGACAATTGCGCATGTTCTTTGAAAATGTCATAGCTATTTTCAAAATCAAAGCCATGAAAACCAAGCTTTTTAGCCACTTGTGACACCGCCCACCAATCAGCTTTGGCTTGTTCAGGTGCATCTAAAAAAGCGCGTTGTCTTGAAATACGGCGTTCCGAATTGGTGACTGTGCCGTCTTTTTCACCCCATCCAAGTGCAGGCAATAAAACATCTGCGTATTGCGTGGTGTCTGTATCTTTGCAAATGTCTGAAACCACAACAAATTCACATTTGTCTAAAGCGCGTTTCACCTGATCTGCATTGGGTAAACTGACAACAGGATTGGTTGCCATAATCCAAATGGCTTTAATTTTACCGCTCTCAACGGCTTCAAATAGATCAACCGCTTTTAAGCCGACTTGAGTAGCTATCGTTGGACTGTTCCAAAAGCCTTGTACAAGTTGTTGATGTTGAACATTATCCAAGTCCATATGTGCCGCAAGCATATTGGCAAGCCCACCGACTTCACGTCCTCCCATGGCATTGGGTTGTCCTGTCATTGAAAATGGTGCTGCACCCAACTTCCCTATTTTTCCTGTCAGTAAATGCGCATTGATAATGCTATTGGCTTTATCGACCCCACGGGAAGACTGATTCACCCCCATGGAAAATAAGGTCATGACTTTTTTTGTTTGGGCGAATTTGTCAAAGAATAATTGTAATTTTTCTAAGGAAATGCCTGTTTTAGTCGCGACATTTTCAATGTCTGATTCGGGTTGTGAACTGTCTAATAATGCATCTAGACCTTGAGTATGTGCTTGAATAAACTCATGATCAGCATGACCATGTTGATATAAATATTGCAATAAACCATTGAATAACGAGACATCCTGACCAATCAAAATGGGTAAATGTAAATCTGCTGCTTCACAGGTTGCGGTAAAACGTGGGTCAATCACTACAACAAAGAGGTCACGCTTTTCTTTAGCTTGCATAATGCGTTGATACAACACAGGATGACACCATGCTGTATTTGAACCAACAAGCACCACCATGTCAGTATGCTCAAAATCCTCATAACTTGCAGGCACGAGGTCTTCCCCAAAGGCGCGTTTATGCGCTGCCACAGCAGATGACATACACAATCTTGAGTTGGTATCAATATTGGCTGTACCGAGATAGCCTTTGACTAATTTATTCACCACATAATAGTCTTCGGTGAGCAATTGCCCTGATACATAAAAAGCGATGCTATCACGACCATATTCATTCATATAGTGTTGAAATTTATGGGCAATTAAGTCGGTTGCAGTATCCCAATCTGTTTGTTGACGTGTGTAAGCATACGCATGTTCTGCATCAACTTTACGTCCTAACATTGGATGTAAAACACGGGTTTGCAAACCAATCGTATCGGCTAAATTGTTGCCTTTAATGCACAGTTTTCCATAATTGGAGGGATGATTGACATCACCTATTACAGACACTTTTTGTCCAATCACAGTATTTTCTACTGTTGCAGTCACACCACACCCCACGCCGCAATAAGGACAGGTGGTTTGAGTGATGGTTACGTTATTTTCTGTGGAGCTGTGCAGTTCCATTACAGGGATATTATTCATTTTCTGCTGTGCTCCTTATTCCCAGTCTCAATAAATTGGGTATTACGCTCAATTTCAAAAACCGATTAAAATATCTAAATTCAAGATAATAATGACTATCGACTATCGTGCGGTGGCATGGATGCCACCGTTGGGCGGGGGTACAGGACGTACCCCTCGCCCAACAAAGGATTTTTGTCACTTTTGATCCTTCAAAAGTGAGGCAGTACCTACGCAAATACAATTAACTTCAAATAAACATGCGAGGTCGTGACTTCTATTCTCTTGATGAATAATGAATCACCCTGCTTTCTTCAATGCAAAATCCTTACCAAACAGCAATTTATTACGAATCGAAGAAATAGACGTTTGATCCGAAATCAATTCAGCATACCAAGTACCATCCTCAGTATCACCGAATAACACCGCACCAATCACCTTATCTTTTTGAATAATAATGCGTTTATAAATCTGACGTTTTTCATCATTTAAAACAATATCTTCAAAATCATCTTCAGGTGCAAAGTTTCCTGCGGAGAACACATCACAACCACTGACTTTTAATTGCGTCGGTACGGTTGGTGCTTTAAACGTGAGACTGCCGTGTTCAGCCAAATGCGAGGCACAGATAAACGCTTGCCCCCACAAAGGTTCAACCAAACCAAAAGTTTGATTACGATGCTCAATACATTCCCCAACTGCATAAATACTTGGGTCATAGGTTTGCATGGTGTCATTCACCAACACACCACGATTACAACGTAAACCTGCACTTTGTGCCAATGCCATATTTGGACGAATCCCGACAGCAAAGACCACCAAGTCAGCACTTAGAATCGTTCCATCTTTAAGGCGAACATGCGTTACATGACCATTTTCACCGATCAACTCTTCAGTATTGGCTTCGGTAATAATTGAAATGCCTTTTTGCCCAATACTATGGCGTAGCATTTGGCTTGCTTTATCATCCAATTGACGCTCCATAATGCGATCCATCAAATGTAAAACCGTCACATTCATGCCACGTTGTTTTAAACCATAGGCTGCTTCTAAACCCAAAAGACCACCGCCAATCACCACGGCATTTTGCTTCGATTTTGAATAATCGAGCATTTTATTGACATCATAAATATCACGGAAGCTCAAGACACCGTTTAGCTCTGAACCTTTGACAGGTGGCACAAAAGGCTTAGAACCAGTCGCTAAAATCAAACGGTCATAATCCACCACCAAACCTTTTTCGGTATAAATTTGCTTCCGTGGACGGTCAATACGTACAGCGGCATCCCCTGCAATAAAGCGAATGTTTTTATCGGCATACCATGCATGCGGATGCAGCATAATGTCATCAATGGTTTTATCTCCTGACAATACAGGCGATAACATGATGCGGTTATAATTGCCCCACGGTTCTTCACCAATCACGGTGACGTCATAACGCTCAGGTGCCATATCGAGCAAATCTTCAAAACAACGCATACCTGCCAAACCATTGCCCACCAACACCAACTTCATTTTTTCTTGAGCTGTACCATTATTGGTAATATAGGTTTTTTGCGGTGTTGGGCTGATCATCACCCGACCATTTTCAATTTTGCTTGGAAATACTAAGAGTTTTTGGTCTTTATCTTCCAAACAGCGCCCTGTCGCCAAACTAAAATGTTGCTTATAAATCGGCGATGCAACAACACGTTCACCCTGTAAATCACCAATAATGCCTCGTGACATCACAAAAGCTTTGCTGAACGGGTCTTGGTTGCTCAGCGCATACACACGCTTTTCGCTGCCGACTCGGAAAATTGCAATCTGTTGATCTTCAAGTAATGCGCCCACACCTGTATTCGGGGTTAAATCATCAAGCGCGCAAACGTCGATCCAATTGAGTTCATTCATATCTTGTAAAATTGTCATCTTTATGTTCCTTTTTTCACTAGCTTTATTAGATCCTTGCATAAGTTCTTTTTTAAGTTCCCTCTCCTATTAGGAGAGGGTTAGGGAGAGGTATTCGTTAAAAATCCCTTATCCTAGCCTTCTTCTTGAGCCATATATGGCGTAAGAGAAGTAACTTTCAATTTGAAAAATAATGGAAATTTTTCATTTTAACTTTTGCAAGATCTCTATTGCTTTGATTAAGCCTCAACCACAGGAATACGGGTCAGATCACGTTCAGCATCCGTTTTTGGACGAATTTGTCCACGCACTTCGGCAAATTGGATATGCGGATCTTGTTGTTGTTCAGCTTTGGCATTGATAAAGGTCACGAAACGTTTACGTACTTCAGGGTCTTCAACTGCAGTACGCCATTCATCTTGATACGTCCCAACCACATGGCTCATACGGCGTTCGAGTTCAGCAGCGACATCCAAAGAATCATTGACCACCACATCTTTAAGATAATCCAAGCCACCTTCCATATTGTCACGCCATACTGAAGTCCTTTGTAAACGATCAGCTGTTTGGATATAGAACATAAAGAAACGGTCGATATATTTGATTAAAGTTTGCGTATCTAAATCAGAGGCCAATAGTTCTGCATGGCGTGGTTTCATGCCACCATTACCGCAAACATATAAATTCCAACCTTTTTCAGTGGCAATGACACCAACATCTTTACTTTGCGCTTCGGCACATTCACGGGTACAGCCTGAAACTGCCATTTTTAATTTGTGTGGTGAACGTAAACCCTTGTAGCGATTTTCAAGGAAAATGGCTAAGCCCACCGAATCATCCACACCATAACGGCACCATGTGCTACCCACACATGACTTCACGGTACGCAATGATTTACCGTAGGCATGCCCTGACTCAAAACCTGCATCAATCAGTTTTTTCCAAATTTCAGGCAATTGATGCACTTGCGCACCAAACATATCGACACGTTGACCGCCTGTGAGTTTGGTATATAAACCATATTCCTTGGCAATTTGACCAATCGCAATCAAGCCATCAGGAGTGACTTCACCGCCTGCCATACGCGGCACGACCGAATAAGAACCATCTTTTTGAATATTGCCAAGGTAATAGTCGTTACTGTCTTGCAGTCCTGCATGGCTTGGTTTGAGGACAAAATCATTCCAACAAGAAGCCAAAATATTGGCAACCGTTGGTTTACAGATGTCGCAGCCTAAGCCATGTCCATGTTGCTGAATCAAATGATCAAAAGTTTTAATTTCATTGACACGAACCAAGTGATACAGCTCTTGACGAGAATAGGCAAAGTGTTCGCAAAGATGATTATTCACCGTCACGCCTTGACGTTGTAATTCTGATTTCAAGACTTGCGTCACAAGTGGTGCACATCCACCACACGCCGTTGCTGCTTTGGTGCATTTTTTCAACGCACCCAACGAGGTTGAACCGTCTTGAATTGCCGAGCAAATATCTGCTTTTGACACATTATTACATGAACAAATGGTGGCACTGTCAGGCAGAAGGTCTACACCACTTCCACCTGATTTTGAGGTGGATTGTGCATACCCCGGCATGATTAAACTTTCAGGATTTTCAGGAACGTCCAATCCATTCAGCATCATTTGTAATAAGTCGTTGTATTCTTTGGCACAGCCGACCAGTACTGCACCTAAAAGTTTGGTTTTTTCTGCATTGACCACGATCTTTTTATAGATCATGGCATCTTCATCGGCAAAGAAATAGCTCAAAGCATTTGGGGTCATGGCATGTGCATCACCCACAGAGGCAACATCAACCCCCATCAGTTTAAGCTTGGTACTCATGTCTGCGCCTGCAAACTCAGTACAGTTTTGCTCAAGGACATGTTTTGCTGCAATACGTGCCATGTCATAGCCCGGTGCAACCAAGCCATAAATTTTATTTTGCCATAATGCACATTCACCAATCGCATAAATGTCTGCATTGGATGTTTGGCAATAATCATTGATCACAATCCCGCCACGCTCACCAATGGCTAAACCACTTTGACGCGCGAGTTCATCACGTGGGCGAATGCCTGCCGAGAATAAAACAATATCAGTTTCAAGCTCAGAGCCATCACCAAACTTCATGACATGCGTGGTCTTCACACCGTCTTCAATTGAAGACGTGGCTTTTTGAGTATGAACTTTCACACCCAAATTTTCGATTTTAGAGCGTAAAACCTTACCGCCCAAATCATCAATTTGTACTGCCATCAAACGTGGTGCAAATTCAACCACATGGGTTTCCAAGTCTAAATCACGTAGGGCTTTAGCTGCTTCCAACCCCAATAAACCACCACCGATCACCACACCTGTTTTGGCATTCAAACTTGCAGCACGAATCGCATCTAAATCTTCAATGGTACGATACACAAAGCAATTTTGACGATCATTACCCGGAATCGGTGGCACAAAGGCATAAGAACCTGTGGCAAGAATCAATTTGTCATAGCTGATTACATCACCATGATTGGTGGTCACGAATTTATTTACAGTATCTATTGCTGTTACTTTGGTACTTAAACGCAGATCAATCCCATACGCATCGGCAAAGTCTGAACGACACAAGGTTAAGTCTTTCGCTGATTTTCCTGTAAAATATTCAGTCAAATGCACACGGTCATAAGCTAAGCGCGGTTCTTCTGCCAAGATGGTGATTTCAACTTCATCGCCTGCATGCTCTAACACAGATTCAATGAATTTATGCCCTACCATCCCGTGACCAATCATTACTAATTTCATTTCAATTCTCCTCAATTCTTACGATTATTTGTTCACTTAAGCGGCATTGTTTTGTTCAAGACGATCACGCTCTAACACAGCAGCTTCAAATAATTTTTGCTCTTTCTCTTTATGCTCAACTGAGAATCGAATCATCAACACACAACTTGCGGCAATGACCACCAAGCCTCCAAGTACCATCAATGTGGTTTGAATATCCAACATGCCTTTAAGTAAGAACCCTGCTGCCACTGCACCCACATTACCGCCTGCACCGATAATGCCCGCGACACCGCCCAAGGCATCACGATCAATGAAAGGAACGAGTGCATAAGTTGCGCCACATGCCATGTGGGTAAATAAAGCAAATACGGTCATTGCGAGGATTGCGTAGATAGCCGTGTTCATTTGTGAGAATACAATGAGGAATAAACCTTCCATTAAAATCATCGCAAACAATACTTTAGTACGACCATCCAAACCTTTTTTGGTTGCCACTTTGTCTGAAACAATCCCACCCAAGGCACGGGCGAATAGTGCAAGTAAACCGAAAATTCCTGCTGCCATCCCTGCTTCTTTTAAACCAAAGCTGAAATGATCCACGTAGTACATTGCCACAATGTTGTGAATGAAGATTTCAATCCCGAAACATGCTGCATATGCACCAAATAAAATCCATACACGGTAGTTTTTAGCAGCGTGTTTTAAAATCGCAACACCGCCTTTTTTATCTGAACCTACGCTGATACCTTGTGCACGAAGTTCCTTAAAGTCGCCTTGTGGACAGTCTTGCGTAAACTTCCAATACATTGCTCCAACAATCAGCATCATCACACCTGATACAATCAGTGCAACTCTCCAACCCATCGCTTGCTCAACGCCAAACATCACCAAAGCACTGAGCATTAACGGCATTAAAGCTTGTGTTGCGCCACCGCCTGCATTGCCCCAACCTGCTGTGGTTGCATTGGCAGTCCCGACCACATTTGGCGCAAACATAATACTGGTGTGATATTGGGTAATAACAAAGCTCGCCCCAATCGCCCCGATCAATAAACGAAAGAATAGAAAAGATTCATAGCTGTTGGCGCATGCCACACCAAATACAGGAATACTGCCGATCATTAATAGTGCGGTATAGGTTCTACGCGGACCGTATTTATCACACAGTGGCCCAACGATTAAACGAACCACAATGGTGATCGCAACGGCAGCAATATTGATATTGGCTATCTGATCTTTAGTCAGATGAAACTCACCTGCGATCACAGGCATTAAAGGTGCGCATGCGAACCATGCAAAGAAACAGACAAAAAACGCGAGCCAACTCATATGGAAGGCTCTCATTGCTGCGCTGCTAAAACTAAAAAGACTAATTTTTGTTGCTTTTTTTGCTTCTAAATTTGAAGACATCGCCATCTCCTACCTGAACTGAACGTATTGGGTTTTCTGAAAAGCAACCATGCATTTCAGATCGATCAGAGCGGACGTCGTTGGCCGTCTTACAAATTTTTTGGAGTCGTCTTTGACTCATTAGAGATAAAGCAATGAGTGTGCCAACCCTCACAAAAAAACAAATAAGTATTTGTAATTTAATTGTTTATTTCTAAAAACAAACTGACATTAAAAATAAATAAAAATACGGCGTTCATTTTTGAATTTTTAATTTCATCTCTAAAATATCCAGCGCATAGTTATAACGCAGACCTGCATCAATACAGTGCAAGATCTTAAGGTTTGGATATTAAAAATTCTTGGCACTTAATTTGCTTATATTTATAAAATTAATCTCAGGACAAGCCTGAATTTTTGCATGTCAAAATTAAAAATAGCGCTCATCGATGATGATGTTGATCGCGCATCATTTATCAAAACCTCATTAATCGAGCATGATTTCGAGGTGACAGCTTGCCTGATGATTGACCATTTAAATCATATGGATCTGCAAAGTCTGCAAGCAGATGTCATCTTGCTGGATATGGATCATCCGCATCGGGATATTATTGAAAACTGCGTTCATCAATTTGATCTGCCTACTGTTCTATTTACTAAAAATACGCATAAAGACACCATAAAAAATGCCATAGAAGCAGGTGTTACAGCGTATATTGTCGATGGCATTGACCCGATAAAGCTGGAAAGTATTTTAGAGATTTCAATTGAACAATTTAAAAAACATAAAAAACTGCTGAAAGATTTAAATGAGACCAAGGGTAAATTGGCCGACCGTAAAGATATAGAGAAAGCCAAAGTAATGCTGATGCAAATTCATCATATTCAAGAAGAACAAGCCTTTGCTCTGCTTCGTAAAAATGCGATGAGTCAGCGCATAACAATGGGTGATATGGCCCGCCGTTTAATTGATGCTCAAGCTTTACTGCTGTCTAATTTTAAGGAATAACAATGAATGCGCTTGAAAAAAATAACATTCAATTAGGCTATATTCCTCTGCTTGATTGCACAGCCATACTTTGGGCACATGAAAAAGGCTATTTCGCTGAACAAGGCTTAAATGTCAAATTAGTCAAAGAGCCGTCTTGGGCAAGTTTACGCGACCGTTTGGCTTTCGGTATATTGGATGCTGCCCACTGCTTGTCTGCCATGCTTCCTGCTGCTGCAACGGGCGGCGACCATTTAGGAATTCCATTACAAACATCTTTAGTACTAAGTACTACCCGCGCTTATATCAGCTTAAGCCAAAAGATCTGCTTTGATACAGGTATAACACAAGCTCTTAACCCTCAAGAATCTGCACACAGAATAGTGCAATGGATTCAAGATGGTGCAAAAGTTCAATTAGCACATGTCTTTACGCAGTCTTTACATCATTATTGTTTGCGTGAATGGCTGGCTTTAGCAGATGAAAATATTGCCAAATCATACCGTTTGTCGTCCCTGCCGCCGCCATATATGGTTGAAGCAGTTTCTGCGCATCTAATCGATGGCTTTTGTGTAGGTGAACCTTGGAATATTCAAGCTCAAATACAAGGCCATAGCCAAATTATTGCAGAAAGCCGTCAGATTATTCCTGAAATTGCAGACAAAGTTTTAGCAACAACCCAAGTATGGGCCAAAGAACATCCCAATACCCTGCAAGCAATCAAAGAAGCGATACAGCGCGCACAGCAAGAAATCAGCAATATGCAGTCATTGCAGCCCGTATGGCAAATGCTGGAACAATACGAAATTATTCGTTTCAGCTGTTCAGAACAGATATATGTTGAACAATTCCATAAGCTGCAATCCATTATCCGCTCTTTTGGGTGTCAGCTCCCGCCCAAGCTTCAAGACTTTATTTGGATTATGCGGCAGATGATGAAATGGGAAGATCTAAAACTTGAGGAACAGCAAGTTGCAGCCTTCGCCTCACAATGCATCAGTTAAAAATAAAAATGCCTGATCTCAGGCATTTTTGACTTCATTATTTACACGCAGCAAATAAGGCTCATAAATTCGCTAATGCTGTCTTTTTGCAATCAATACTGCATCTAATTTGAACTCATACATATAACGTCAAGCTTAGAAAAAGCTGATCTGTTCTAAATTATCTTCAACAATTTCAAGCCAAGCCCTGACTGCTGGACTCATTGCTACGGTTCTATTCCATGCCATACTGAGTGTCCAATTAATATTGGGGTTCTCTAAAATACTATAGCTGTATTTTTCTTTATTTAGCTGCTCACAGTATTTTTCAGGCAAAAGCGCAATACCGACATCCGAGTCAACCAATTTTGCTATAAAGTCCCATTGGCTGCTTTTACACACTACACTTGGCTCAAACCCTGCATCCTGCGCAGCTTGCAGGATCATTGTATTTAAACGAAACGTGTCATTAAACAATAAAAATGATTCTTCTTTCAGCTCACTTAGCGACACATATTGCCGCTTTGACCAGCCAGAACTTCTTCGCGCCAATAAGCACATCGGAGAATCGACAATAGGAATGCCGTTTAAAAATGGTTTAAGATGCCCCAAGATAATGCCAACATCAACCTTTCTGGCCAAAATGGCATCTTCGATGCCATTTGCTCCAACTTCAAAAAAACTCAATTCTATTTGAGGATATTGTTTATGAAATTTCGCTATTAACCTGCTGAACATCGATGAACCTATCGGCGGCAATCCAATGGTTAATTTTCCCTGCTTCAAGTGGCTGACTTTAGCAACTGTTTCAAACATCAGCCTATGCTGCTCCAGCATAGCCAAAGCCTGCTGATAAATATGTTCACCAATATATGTTAGCTCTACATCACGTTTTCGCCCAGCCCGCCCTTTATGAAATAAAGCGGCCCCAATCTCTTCTTCTAAAGCGTCAATCGCTTTACTGACTGTCGGCTGCGTTACACAGGCCTCTTCTGCTGCTTTGGAGAAACTTTGCAGCTGAACAATACTGACAAATATTTTTAGATTTTTAATATCCATGAAATATTCCAAAACAGCATAATTATTTTTCAATTATTCATAATTTTTATATGCGGTCAATTTTAAAATAAAGCCAAGTTATCTGCACATCCGTTTCATCATGTTTAATATTTTCAATATCCAGCAGTATTTACGCATACTGCTTCAGTTAGGTCTGTTAATTGCCATTTGGCTGTTAGGCGCACAAATCCAGCAATGGCTGAACTTGCCTATTTCAGGCGGTGTCATTGGGCTGCTGCTGGTATTAGCCGCATTGCTGAGCGGCATAATGAAGCTGGAATGGATTGAGGCAGGTTCAAACTTTATTTTAGCTGAACTTGTTTTGCTGTTTATCCCCTGTGTTGTCGGCATTATGAAATATAAAGACCTCTTTATAAGCCAAGGCTGGCAGCTGGTGCTGAGTGTCGTACTTGGCACTTTATTTGTTATGGTCATTACGGCATATACAGTCGCTTGGGGCTTTAAATTGGAAAATGCAATTAAAGCAAAAAGGCTCACCGCTAAAAATATGCAGCAAGCAGGTGAAAAATAATGAATACCGCATCTATTTTTTGCTTGCTGGCAACCATAATTTTCTATTTGCTAGGAAAGAAATTCTATAAAAAATTCCCTTTCATATTATTTGCTCCCGGTATCTTTGTACCCATTATTCTTGTTTCAGGGCTAGTTCTCTTTAATATTTCTTATGAAACCTATATGTATGATAACCAATGGCTCATGTGGCTGCTTGGTCCAGCAACGGTTGCATTTGCCATCCCGATTTATACTTACCGCGCCATGATTAAAAAACATGCTTTTGCCATTAGCTTAGGCATTGTCGTTGGCATGCTGGCTGGTATTGTGAGCTCATTTTATTTGGCAAAGCTGTTCCAGTTTGACACTGCGACGTCTTATAGCCTCATGGCGCGGTCAATATCAACGCCTTTTGCCATGGAGTTGACTTCCAATATAGGAGGCTCTATAGAGCTTGTTATTTTATTTACCATGATTACGGGTACAGCTGGCGTAGTATTCGGCGACGTTATACTGGCCGCACTCAAACTCAACTCACACTTTGCGCAAGGTGCTTCTTTTGGCAATTCAGCGCATGGTTTTGGTACAAGCCATGCTTTTTCACGCCATACCGAAGAAGGTGTAGCAGCCTGTTTAACCATGGTGCTGGCTGGGGTATTTATGGTTTTAGCTGGCCCGTTCCTTATCCGCTGGACAGTCGCGCTGCTCTAATTTAATTTTAAAACCGTAGGAGCATCTTAAGCTTTTGCGGTTTTAAAACACCACGATCGCTGTTATTCGGCGTATAATTCGGCTCACTCAATCTCTCCCTCTAAAGCCTGCAAAATAGCGCGAACACGAGCATGAAATGTCAAAAAATTTAGCAACATTGATTGGCTTCAGCGCAATTTTACAATGGTCTTCGATTGTCGGCCTGCTTAAAAAAATCAGTTTCAGTATTGGGCCTAATCTGGCGGTGACCTTTATGTACACCTTCAGTACCGTGATTTTACTGCTGCTGTTCCGTATACCAAAGCTTAGAGAAATCCCGCGTATATATCTCATTAGCTCAACATTACTGTTTTTAATTTATGAGCTGTGTTTTTCATATGCCATTGCTTTCGCTCAAACAGCACAGCAGGCTATTGAAGTCAGCTTGGTGAACTATTTATGGCCAAGCTTAACGATTGCAGCCCTCATTGCATTTAAAGAGCTGAAGTTCAATATTTTTGTTGTATTGGGTTTAGCTGTCAGTCTTGGCGGCATTGTCATGATCCAATCAGGTGCTGGCCATTTTTCATGGTCAGCTGTGCTGCAAAATATACAATCTAATCCCATAAGCTATCTTTTAGCTTTTATCGGCGCAGTACTGTGGTCAATTTACTGCGTGATGACTAAAAAATACAGCCAAGGCCACAATCCTATTGCTTTCTTTTTTGCGGTGATTACCGCGGTACTCTGGCTGAAAATGTTTTTTCTGCATGACTTCAGTATTCAGGACTTGCCGAAAATAGATACGGCGCTTGGTCTATATATGCTGCTGGTTTCTGTTGTGACCGCTTTAGGTTATGCCGCTTGGAATATTGGAATTATTAAAGGGAATATTGCTCTGCTGGTGACACTCTCCTATTTCAGCCCGCTATTTTCATCTCTTATTTCAATGATGGTGTTAAATGCACAGCTGTCTGCTGAGTTCTGGCAAGGCGCTTCGCTGGTAACAGCCGGCTCTTTTATCTGCTGGATTTCCACCAATTGGCAAAGTATCCGGCAGCGCATCAAACCTATATTACATACGTAAAAAAAGCCTGCATAAAGCAGGCCTTTTGTTACTCGGAATTAATAAGTCACCCGTTTATACTCACGGTATTCAGGTTTCCAAAAATTGCGTTCAATCGCTTCTTTTATCGCTTCTTCACTCACTCGAGGCGCCACACCGTCATCCATTGCGGCTAAAGCCACCCGCAGAGCAATAATTTTTGAAATTTCTTGAAGCTGATCTAAATTCGGCAGTAAGTCTGCGGCTGGATCTTTCAGCTTTGGAGAGCATTCAGCCAAAGCATTGCTAGATGCCATAAGCATGCTGTCTGTCACACGTGATGCTTTACATGCAACAACACCAAGACCGATCCCTGGGAAAATATATGAGTTATTGCACTGTGAAATATTGATGATGCGGTCATGATAGTTCACTGGAGCAAACGGACTGCCTGTTGCAATTAACGCGCGGCCTTGAGTCCATTGAATAATATCTGCAGGAACTGCCTCTACACGTGAAGTCGGGTTCGACAATGGGAACACAATTGGGTTTTCACAATTGGCCGCCATAGTTTCAATGACTTCTTGCGTAAACAGCCCCGGCTGACCAGAAACTCCGATCAGCACTGTCGGCTTAGTGTGATGTACAACATCCAATAAGGAAATAATATCATCTGCTTGCGCCCAATGAGAAATATCTTCAGGCTGCTGGGCAAGCTTGCGCTGGAAGTCTAAAAGGTTAGGCTGATTTTCAGTAATCAAGCCAAAACGGTCAACCATAAAGACACGTTTTCTTGCTTCAGCATCGGTTAAACCTTCCGCACGCATTTGCGCAATAATTTGCTCTGCGATGCCGCAGCCTGCTGAGCCTGCGCCAAGGAATGCAACGACTTGATCTTTCAATTGTTTATTTGATGCATGTGATGCCGCAATTAAACTGCCGACAGACACTGCTGCTGTCCCCTGAATATCATCATTAAAACAGCAAATTTTGTCTCGGTATTTCTCCAACAGCGGCATTGCATTTTTTTGAGCGAAATCTTCAAATTGAATTAAAGCATCTGGCCAGCGTTTTTGAATCGCTTCAATCACGGTATCTACAAACTCATAATATTCATCACCGCTGATACGAGGCTGGCTCCAGCCCATATAAATCGGGTCATTTAACAGCTGCTGATTATTCGTGCCGACATCTAAAGTAATCGGCAAGGTGTATGCAGGGCTGATACCGCCGCAAGCCGTATACAAAGACAGCTTGCCAATCGGGATACCCATGCCGCCAATACCTTGGTCACCTAAGCCTAAAATCCGCTCACCGTCTGTAATCACAATAACTTTGACATTCTTTTTGTTGACGTTATACAAAATATCATCAACATGCTGACGGTCTGCATACGAAATAAATATGCCTCGGTGACGGCGGTAAATATCTGAAAAATGCTGACATGCCTCTCCGACTGTCGGCGTGTAAATAATCGGCATCATTTCTGTTAAATGACTTTCAATTAAGTGATAAAACAATGTCTCATTGGTATCTTGAATGTTGCGCAAATAAATATGTTTATTGATTGGATCACTAAATGAACTGTATTGCTGATAAGAGCGCTGGCTTTGCTCTTGAATATTTTCAATTACATGCGGCATAAGCCCATGTAAGTTAAAATTTGAGCGTTCCTCTTCTGAAAAGGCCGAACCTTTATTTAACAGCGGAAGTTCAAGCAAAGTATTCCCTGCATATGGAATATATAAAGGACGTTTAGCTGGATTTGCACTAGACATGAATACACTCATTTCATTGATGTTCTTGGCGCTGCAAGCAGAATTTACAGCGGCCGTTTTATAGATTATTTGTATAGCTTAACTCAAAATAAAGCACTTTTATCATTCATATAATAAATACCTAAACTCAAACAATTTAGACCAAGAATAAAGATTTAAAAACAATCAAAATACAATATTCATGAGATAAAATCGTATTTTTAAGCCTAAAAAGAGTACAGCGTTATATTTTTTTAACCATTAGATGATAAAAGTAAATTTTTACTCATATAAAAAATATGAGCTGCTTTTACATAATAACAAATATATACGGCATATTGCATTTCCCAGCTAAATGTAATCAATCTGTTTAAACTATTATTTAAATTAAGATAAAAAGTGAATAGCTTTATATCAAACTGTGGTCAAAATACTGCTTTCGGCAACATTGCCTTATTCTCTTAATAAATAATCTTTGGCATTTCAGCCCATCAGGCCATAAACAAATAGTGTAGATATTTTGCATGCATATAAACATATGTCACATATACACAAGAAAAATCCACATTCACTGCTACTTTTTTATAGATGCTTTAAACAAGCCTTGAACACTGCGGTGCAGGCAATCTGCTGATAGGTATAATGCCCTCAGCATTTTGTTCAATAAACCTTCATTAAGCAGAACAATGCTTAGATCAATCAAATTGAGGTCATAATGATGATAAAAAAAATAGCTGCTGTACTTGGACTCTCAGTTATCTCTGCGATGGCAATGGCTGCCGACCCGCTGAACGGCACCAAATGGAAAACCATTGATGATGCAACCCAAAAACCAATGTCTGTTGTTGAGTTTAAAGAAACATCAAACGGTGTGCTGAGCGCAAAAATTGTCGATGTATTTACCCCCGGTGAAGCTGAGAGCTGCGTGAAATGCACAGGTAAATACCATAACAAGCCATTAAAGAACCTGCAGATTGTTTCTGGCCTAAAAAACACAGGCAAAAACACCTATGATGGCGGGAAGATTACGGACCCTAAAAATGGAAAAACTTACAGTTTTAATGCCAAATTATCTCAAGATGGTAAGACCTTAAAGGGCCGCGGCTACATTGGCGTATCGGCCTTAGGCCGCAGTCAAACATGGATTCGTGTTAACTAAATTAAGTAAGATATAAAAAACGGCTCCGATTGAGCCGTTTTTTATGCAGCTCCGCTTTAAGCCCAAATGACCATCATGGCTGCAATTACAACAAGCAGTAGGCCCCAGTGGTCTGTTCTCGCCAGTTTTTCCTTGAAAAAGAATGCTGAAATAAGCAGACTGAATAAAATTTCTATTTGTCCCAAAGTTTTTACAATCGCAACGGACTGCATACTCATCGCTGTAAACCAGCCCAATGATGCTAAGAAGCTGCACACACTGACTTTAAACGTTAGACCTATACGTTCCCACATGGCTTTAAGTGTTGGGCGGCTGAATAGTCCAAGATACAGCAGCATACTGATGCACTGAAAAGCAATCACACAGAGCAATACCCAAGAAGCGCGGTGTAAAAATGGCAGGCTCTCCAATTCA
Organism: Acinetobacter tianfuensis; assembly: GCF_003611465.1. Lineage (GTDB taxonomy): Bacteria > Pseudomonadota > Gammaproteobacteria > Pseudomonadales > Moraxellaceae > Acinetobacter > Acinetobacter tianfuensis. The sequence goes on along the minus strand of NZ_RAXV01000017.1, from coordinate 12,658 downwards.
AGGCTTGCCTCACGGACTAATAATGATGTGATGGCAAAACTTAGACCGCTGCCGATGCCAATCAGCAGTGTCGGCCAAGAAAGCTGCTTAATTCCGCCGCCTTTACTTAACAAGAAGACAGCTGCGCCGCCTATCAGCACCCCCATCCAGCCCCAGAAGCTCAGAAACTCCTGTAAAAAAACTGCACTGACTAAAGCAGCCAATATCGCTTCGCTTTTAGCAAGACCAACACCTACAGCATAGTTTTTCTGCTTAAAAAGCATCACCATTAAAATGGTGGCTAAAATCTGGCTTGAACCTGAAAAGAAAATATACACCCAAAATTTTGCTGTAAATTCTGCATGTATTGCAATTGGATAACTTTGATATAGCCAAGTGATATATATTGCGGCAAAAGGCAAACCAAATAAAAAGCGGGCCAATGTAACGCCGTAAACATCGACTGTTGTACTGAGCTGTTTTTGAAATGCATTGCGCCAAGATTGCATAAATGCAGCCATGAGCGTAAAAAGTATCCAGCTGGAGAACATAAAGATTCCAAAGGCAGGAGTTATGTGAATATTGGAGTTTAATTTACGCCTATTCGAAGCGTAATTCGAGTAAAAATAGAATTTAACCCATTGAACTTTTTTATCTTTGTCTAAAAATCTAGTTATTATTATTTTTTAAAAATTAGAAACGATGCTGAAACACATATTTATTTTACTGGTATATGGCAACTGAAAAGATGACGCTTAAATAACAGCAGATGCCGCGCAATATATACGCGGCATCTTATTATTTAACTTAAAAGAACTTTGCCAAATTGCTCACGCAGGTCCTTTTTGAGCATTTTTCCTGTACCGCTTAAAGGAATTGCATCCACAAAAATCACTTTATCTGGAATCTGCCATTTAGCTACTTTGTCTGCATAATAGTCTAAGATTTCAGTATCCGTTAAATCTGCCTCTGGTTTTTTAATGGCAATTAAAATTGGACGTTCATCCCACTTTTCATGCTCAGCGGCAATCACGGCAGCCATTGCAATTTTAGGATGACCCATTGCCAAATTTTCCAGCTCAACAGATGAAATCCATTCACCGCCTGATTTAATCAAATCTTTTGAACGGTCACTAATCGATAAGTAGCCATCATCATTCAGCGTTGCAATATCACCAGTATCAAACCAGCCATCTGACGTTAATGCTGATTGCTCTTTGCCAAAATAGCTTTCAACAATCCAGTGTCCCTTAATTTGTAAATTGCCAGAGGTGTGACCATCACGCTCAATTTCATTTGTGCCATTTTCTTCATCTGTAATGCGCAAGCTGACACCAAATGGCGGACGGCCTTGAGATAAGCGGATTTTCAGCTTTTCTTCTTCTGAAAGGTGCATATGCTTAGCTTTGTACTGGTTTGAAGTGCCAAGCGGACTGGTTTCTGTCATGCCCCATGCATGCAGCGTTTCACAGTTGAACTGTTCCTTAAATACCCGCAGCATGGCTGGCGGACAAGCAGAGCCGCCGACAACATTTCGGGTCAGGCTTTCTAATTTTGACCCCGACTGCTGCGCTGCGCCAATGAGGCCTTGCCAAATTGTAGGCACGCCAAGTGCAACTGATACTTTATATGTATCAATAAGATTGACGAGGCTTGCTCCATCTAAGCCAGGACCGGGAAGCACAACCGTACAGCCGACCATAGCTGCTGCATATGGCGTTCCCCATGCATTGACATGGAACATCGGGACCACAGGCATCATGACATCACGTGCTGAAATATTCAGTGAGTCTGGCATACAGATTGCGTAGCTATGCAGTGTAGTCGAACGGTGGCTGTACAATACCCCTTTAGGATTGCCTGTAGTACCAGAGGTATAGCAAAGAGAACTTGCGCTTAACTCGTCCAGTTCAGGCCATTCAAAATCTGGTGTTTGAGCCGCAATTAAGTCTTCATAGAATAAAACATCAGGCATTGCCTCACTGACTGCTGAATCGGCTGCATCTAAACAGATAAATTTTTCCACAGTTTTTAACAGCGGCTTCACAGCTTTAACCAAAGGTAAGAATGTTTTATCAAAAATTAGAACTCTATCTGCTGCGTCATTTACGATGAAAACCAGCTGTTCTGGGAACAGACGCGGGTTAATAGTATGGCAAATCAGTCCGCTGCCCGAAATTGCATACCATGACTCTAAATGACGATGATTATTCCATGCAATTGTTGCGACTCGATCACTGGTTTGCAAACCAAATGACTGCAAAACATTTGCAAAGCGCTTAGCATTATCTCGAACTTTCGCCCATGTGGTCTCTACCATACTGAGATCAGTATTGCGTGAAATAATTAATCCATCTGCGTGATAGCGTCCCGCATGTTCAATCATACTGCTGATAAGTAATGGCTGAAACATCATATTGCCAAGCATGTTTTGCTCCTTTATCTCTATATTTTTAGTCCATCAATGGACTTTAATGTGTTCAATTTTTTTTATTGCCGCAAAACAAATAGCACAAAAATATGCCTAAATTGCTCTGAATTATTATTAACTTAGAATTTTACTTTTGACTACTGTTTTTACATTTAGTTATTTAATGCTTTGGTCGAGTGTTTCACATTTTTCTTCAGGACTGCAGCTGGCCCCCAATTTAATGCTGCAAAAAGATATAGCAATAAAAAGCCCAAAATATTTTGGGCTTTTTACATCATGAGGAGCTAAAGCTTGCTTTTGGCTAGCCCATATTTAATTTGTCTGCATTTACTGCAATGGCTACACCTAAGCAGAATAAACCTGCATATACAGCAAACCAGATGATCATATTTTTAAATGCTTTATCTGAAATACTGCTGTCAGCATATTTTGGCGCTTTGTTTTGCGGCTCTTGACTCATATCTGCACCTGTTTCGTGTGAGCTAATAACAGCATTATGGTATAAACGAGATTCAGTCTGTAGATACAAAAAAGCTTTAAAAAAATATAACAGATTCCTGCTTTTCTGATTATTTTAGTCAACTTTTTACGTTTTATCAGGTATTTTATACAAAATATAGGTACAGATTTTAAAGTATATAAAATGTTTAAATCCGAAAAATTGGCTCTGCATTTACGTCAGCTTATTGACAGCGGCCAATGGAAAGCACATGAAAAGCTGCCATCTTTGCGTGAACAGGCGCAGATTTCCGGTTATAGCCTGATTACTGTGCTGAATGCCTATCAGACACTGGAAACACAAGGCATCATTTATGCCAAAGATAAATCTGGATATTATGTCAATGAGCGCAGCGCAAGCCAAACGCTGCTGAATGCAGGCGTACATGCAGCTGAACATATTCAAATTAACTCTGCTGTATTTCATTATCTTAAAAATACACAAGCTGCGGGCTTTATCCCTTTCGGATCTGCTTTTCCAAATCCTGAGCTGCTCTTCAACCAAAAATTTATGCAGCTTTTAGCGCAGCATGCGAAACGAAAACAAAGTTACTTAAATAATGACAACATGCCTCCAGGCAATTTAGCGCTGCGCCAAATGATTGCCAGCCGCTATATGATGCAAGGCGTGCAATGCAACTCAGATGACATTGTCATTACATCTGGCGCATTAAATGCTCTAAATTTAGCATTAGAGGCTTTGACCAAGCCTTCAGATGTTATTTTACTGCAGGAAACGGTATTTTATGGTGCATGGCAAGCGGCCGAACGCTTAGGTTTACAAGTCGTTACTATTCCCGATCACAGCGAATTTGGTCTGCATATAGAAGCCTTTGAAAAAGCCCTTCAGCAGTATCCTGTTAAAGTGTGCTGGCTTATGCTAAACACCCAAAACCCGCTCGGATATACAGTTTCAAATAACATTAAGAAAAAAATCGCAGCGCTGTTAGAACAGTATCAAGTCTATTTGATTGAAGATGATGTTTATTTAGAACTGAATTATGGCGGGAAAAAACCGCTGCCGATGACTTATTTTGATCAGCATCAGCGAGTGCTGCATTGTTCGACCTTTTCAAAGTCTTTGGGTATGGGGACGCGTGTAGGCTGGATTCATGCACGTCAATTTTCAGATGCTATTCAGCATTTGCAGCTCATGAGTACTTTATCGGTCAGCCCTTTGGTACAAAATGCGCTGGTCGACTTTTTATCGCAGCATCACTATGAAAAGCATTTAAGGCATTTATGTTTACGCTTAGCTCAGTACAAACAAGTCATTTATGATTATTTAAAATTGCATTTACCGCAGCAATGCAAAGTGGATATTTATCCTAGCGGTTATTTCCTTTGGATTAAACTGCCCGAATATTGTGACAGCTACCATATTTACCAAACACTGCTGCAGCATAAAATCAGCATTGCTCCGAGTTTGCTGTTCAGGCCCAAACACAGCCTGCAAAATTGTATCCGGTTAAATTGCTCTTATGAGCTTCATACGGATATAGAACAAGCTTTGCAGCAGCTATGCCGCGTCATTGCCGATAACATAGCTGAAAAAGGCTGAACTTTCTCTAACAGTAAACCGTATTAGAGTACTGCTCTTTCATATGCTATTGCTTCTAGATCATACACTTGATAAATACAGTCAAACAGTGAATTGATATGTTCACAGTCCTCATTTTGCCGTACATTTAAATAGATCGGACTGACGGCCGCGCAATCTAAAATCGGTAAATAATGCACATTTGCCAGCTGCAGCGCTGCGGCGCTTTGCGGCACAACACAAATACCGACACCGCATGCAACACGGCCTAAAGCTAACTGTAAATCCCGTACAAACTGCTGTTTTTTCGGGATCAGGCTGCATTCCGTAAAACGCTGCAGCAAATATGTCGCAAAATTTGGCCCAGCCGAATTGGGATATAAAAATAGCTGATCTTCTGCAATCTGCTTTAAGTAAATTCCTTGTTTTTGCTGTGCTAAAGCATGGCTGGCATGTACTGCCAGCACCAAGCTTTCATTTCTCAGCAGCACCCTGCGTAATGCGACATCGGCAATACAATAACGGCCAAAGCCAATATCAATACGTCCTTCTCTCAATGCCGAGGCCTGCTCATGCGAATTCATTTCCAGCAATTCAATATGGACATCCGAGTGCTGCGTATGAAACAAATGAATAATTTTAGGCATTACGCCATACATAAGCGAATTAACAAAGCCGATGCGTAAACTTTGATTATTTGCAGCAATACGCTGCGTCATGGTTTTAATTTCGTCCGCATTAGACAGCAGCTGTTTCGCATGCAAATAAAAAAAATGACCAGCTTGGGTCAGCTGCAGCGGCCTGCTCTCACGTTCAAACAGCTTTGTTCCTAAACTGCTTTCCAAATTTTGAATATGCCGCGTCAGCGGCGGCTGTGCAATGTTTAACTTTTCGGCTGCTTTCGTAATACTCTGCGCATCCGCCACAGCAGTAAAATACCGTAATTGTCTCAATTCCATGAGTCGTTCTAAACCTTTTAGCGTCAGCAAGGCATAGCTGAGCCATTACATATTTTGAATCTTTCTATTTTATACATTATCGTGGCCTTAAGTCTGTAAGCAAGCAGTAAAATACCATAGTCTTAGAATGAAATGATTAAGTTCAAAAATGCTTCCGCGCGACTGAAACATTCGATTAAGTGATGTGACGGCGCTCATTCCGCACAACATAAAAGATACTGAATAGCTGAAATATAACAGCGCAAAAGACAAAATAGCTTTTCAATATTTTATATGGATATTCAATCTTATTTTAAATGCAAAGCTGTGCAGCAAAATTGCAAACAGCAGCAGATGAATGATTGCAGACATCATTCTGCTTCACATTATAAAGAGATGACCTGCTGGGACTATAACTGGCGTAAAAATGGCGGTGCTGTACGCATGCTGGGATCAGCAAAAAAGAATCATTTTACCCGCAGGAAGAGGATTAAAAATCTGTGTTTAGGCCTCTTCCGCTAAATACCAGTTTTTCCAAGAACTGCTGCCCCGAACAGCAATAGGCACAGCTGGAATCAGCTTTTCTTTTAAGACCTGTGTTTGCTGTACAGCTTTAGCAAGCCGCGCTTTTACTGAATGGATGCATTCACGGTCGCCAAATTCACAGCGGTCTAAACTTGTACCGCCGCAAGGGCCATTGGCTAAACCTTTAGGACAGGTTTCAGGACAAATATATAAGGTATCACCCAAACGGCATTGCCCGCAGCTTTCACAGCCTACAACACCATGTTTACTGATATATTCTGTTTTCAGTAAGGTTTTCGCTGCAGATGCACGCTCCCAAAATGACGCTTTAAAAATAAAGCGTCCCAAACCTCGGGCAACTTTCGAATCAAACAGCGCATCATGCATAAGATGCAGGTGGTGATATTTGATCAGCTGACTTGATGATGGGGGACGGGAAAAATAGTTTAATTCAGGCTGAAACTCGTGGCCGCTTTGTATTTTCCATAATTGATTCCACAGCCTTTCAAGTGCATCCAAATCTAAATGGCTATATTGCTCTATATAACGCTCCAGCAGCATTTGCTCTTCAGGCTTATGACAAGCAGAAAGGTCAACACCTGCAAAACCCAATTGTTTACAGATCAATATTTGCAAAGCACAGCGTAAATAAACCTGCTCGCTTAATCCCGCCTCTTTTTCATCGGCTAAAACCTTGAACATATGCGGTGTAATCACAATGCCTGCCACTTTATGTTTCAGCATAAATTTAGCACGCGCCCAACTTAGCGGCATCACGCATGCCAATATATTTTGTGCATAATGATGCTGTTTTAAAAATGCCCTCGCCTGCTTTAATGCAGCGATATCATAGCCCAATTGGGTAATAATAAAATCTGCGCCCGCTTTGATTTTTTTGTGCAATTTTAAATATTGCGCATCACGTTCTGCTTCGGCATATTTAAATGGATTAAATGCGGTTCCAATACAAAACCCGCCTGCTTTTTTTGCGGCCATGACGGCATTCACCGACTCTAAATAGCGGCTGCGCTCCACAGCATTGTTCCCATTTTGATGCTCTTTTAGCTTATCGCCAGTCAGCAGCAATAAATTTTGAATATTCGCAATTTTAGCCTGTGCTAAAAACCTTTCAAAATCCTGAATATCTCTGCCTTTACCTGCAAAGTGCAGCACTTTTTCAGCATCCTTCGGATATTTTTTGCTTGCCTCTAAGGGAGATACATCATGGTCTGAATGTACGCGGTCTGCTAGCGTCATCACGGCGGGATAGCCTGCAAATTGATTTCTTACAGGAAAAACCTCATTCAGTGATGTGAGGTATTCTACTAAAATACAAAATTGACCGCTTTGGAGATAGGAAGAAAGCAAAGACATAAAAGCGCTAAAACTATAAAGTAAATATCAAGAAGCCACATATTATAATTCTAGGTCTGCTTTCAAGGCTACAGTCTCATAGTGAAATACCTGCTGTTAAAAAATCACAAAAAGTTGCTATAGCCGAAAAATAAACTGTGCAAAAATACCTATTTGTAGAAAAAAGATTGAAATTAAGAATAAAAATCTAGGTGGCCTATGAAGTATTTCGCATGTGCTGAATGCGGTAATCAAGTGTTTTTTGCAAATTCATATTGTGTGAATTGTCAAACTGCGCTTGGCTATATTGCATCTGAAAAAGATATGGGCAGCTTCAAAAAATACAGCAATAACTTATGGCTAGCACTCAATCCTGCGCTCAAGGGCAAACGTTATAAACCTTGTTATAACTATCAGCATCACAGTGTGTGCAATTGGGTGATTCCGATAGAAAGCGAGGAAATTTACTGTGAATCCTGTCAGCTGACGCACATCATTCCAAGCCTGGATAACCCTGACCATATTGTGTATTGGGCACGTCTAGAACACGCCAAACGCCGTTTTTTATATTTAATGCAGCGCTTAAATATTATGCCGCGCCCCAAAAAAACAGATGATGACCGTTTTGGCCTGCGTTTTAATTTTCTGATGCCGCAAGCAGACTTCCCTGTGATGACAGGCCATGCCAGCGGGGTAATCACTTTAAACGCAAGTGAAGCTGATGTCATTTACCGTGAGACGACGCGCATAAAAATGGGCGAAAACTATCGAACACTGCTGGGACATTTCCGCCATGAAAGCGGCCATTATTATTTTGATTTAATTCAGCATTTACACCCAGATTTAATACATGATTTTCGTGAACTATTTGGCGATGAGCGGCAGGACTACACTGAAGCCTTAAAAAAGCACTATGAAGACGGCCCGCCAGATAATTGGCCAGAATCCTTTGTCAGCTCCTATGCCAGCACTCACCCTTGGGAGGACTGGGCAGAGACTTGGGCGCATTATTTACATATGATGGACACTCTGGAAACCGCCTACTATGCAGGCTTAGAAGTCCGTACCAATAAAAATGGCTTAAAAAATCTTGAAATGCTTGAAAATCCAATAGGCGGAAAAAATTTTGATTTGCTGCTGCAGCACTGGATAACCTTAACATTTAATCTAAATGCGCTGAATAGAAGCATGGGGCTGGATGATGCCTACCCATTTACTTTATCCAATGCAGTTCTCAACAAACTGAAATTTATTCATAAGCATATATTAGAGAAAGTATTTTCTGCCGCTGCAAGTTAAGGCCGAGCACCACTTGCACATAAACAATCAGATTCAGTTAAAATATGCCCAAGTATATTTGGGTCTATTATATGCCGACGCTGCCAACATTCCGTTTAAGTCTTTTAAGCCTGCTTAGCTTGAGTCTGCTGTCTGGCTGCCAGCTGATAAAATTACAAGAAAATCAGCTCAGTACATCTTTAGCGCAAAAGAACGACAGTATTTTAACCACACATCATTTGAGTGAAGCGACTCGGCAGCTTTTGTCCTTAGAAGCGATTGAAACTTCTCAATGTTTGGCTCATATCAACGAATGTGCAGCCCAATTGCATGCAGAAAATACTTTAGATAAAGAACAAGTTTATGCAGCCGTCAGTGAACTTTATTTATCAAAAGCGCTGCAAATGAATAATGCTAAAGCCTGTACGTCAAATCAATCTGCAGACAGCTGTACAGCTGAGCAATTAGGCTACTTAGATAAAAGCTTACGTAATAGCTTTGTATATTTGTTCTATGCGCCGCATAGCCCTTCCAGCCGTGTTTTTGATTTAAGACAAGGCCAAGTCCGCACATTCTATAATGTCGCTTTGTCGCAAATTATTTTAAAGACTGCAAAAGCAAAAACTGCGGCGAAAACTCCTAAAAACATACAGGTAGGCAAATCTGAATATGCTATAGATATATCAAAATATCCGAGTCTGCTCAATGCTCAAATCAGCCAGCTGCAATCCAGCTATAACTTAAATTTTACATGTTTAGACCGCATTAACCGTCAGGAAGGCATTGGCGCTGAATTTGTCATTCAAAAAGCGATGCCGCAGCAGAATAGCCCATTCATACTCGATCCAGAAAGCGTTTACCAAGACAAAAGCAATCCTAATATTCGTGATCCGCGTTATTTGGCGCTCAGCAGCATTGCATTGCCTGTACAGCCTGAGGCAACTGCAGCGCAAGTGCTCTCAGGTCAGGCCGAATTTAAAATTCAGCTGATTGACCCAAACCTGTACCAGAGCGCTCATATTCAGGGACAAGATTACACGCTGACGGTAAATTACTCTGTGCCTTTTGGTTTATGGCTTAGAAAATAAGTTAGGTACAGCAGGTTATTGGACGCTGCTGAACCGTGAAGAACGTCTGCAAATGCCGCACTTATTCAAGCTAGAACCTTATCAGCCAAATAAAAAAATTATTGTGATGATTCATGGCCTTGCCAGCAGTCCTGAAACTTGGGTTTCCTTAACCAATAATATTATGGGTGATGCAAAGCTGCGTGAGCATTATCAAGTTTGGCAAGTATTTTACTCTACCAATATGCCAATTTTTGAAAGCCGTTTTCAAATTCATGCTCTGCTGAAACAGGCCTTTACTCAAGTTGAACCAAATTCTGTTTCATCGCACGATGCGGTTCTTATTGGCCACAGTATGGGCGGTGTCATCAGCCGTTTACTCGTGAGTGATGCAGACATCAATGCACAAGCTGTACCGCTGCTTAATTATGAACAGAATATTCAGCTGCAGCGTAATCCGATCATTCGTGAGCGTTTTATATTTAAACCGCTGCCGCCGTTTAGCCGCGCTATTTTTGTTGCGGCGCCTCATCGCGGCAGTGAGTTGGCAGAAACATGGTATGTAAATATTGCGAAGAAATTGGTGAAACTGCCTGTCAGCTTCTTTGAGCAAGTAGATGTTCATTTAAACTCAAAAAATAGCACAGAAGGCATGATTCACTCTGGCCCAGATGACCTGCGGCCAAGTTCACGCTTTATGGCCCTAACGCAGAACGTCCAGCCAAAGTCTGGGATGATTTATCATTCCATTATTGGCAATGCAAGCAAGTCAGATGATAAACAAAACATGTCGGATGGTATTGTGCCTTATGCAAGTTCGCATTTGGATGGCGCTATTTCAGAGTCAATTTTAAAAGGCGGACATTCTATACATGCCGAACCCGAAACGTTAATTGAACTGCGCCATATTTTGCATGAGCATTTAGATAAATAAAAATAGAATGCTTTATCGAATTTTTTGAATTGTCCAAAGGGGCTCTAAGCTTTCCATAAGTTGTGCCGCAATTTATGGAAAGCCCAGATACTTTCTAGATCAGCATGATCATTTCAGCTTTATTTGCGGTCACTTTCTTTAAATCTATTTATCCATCTTACCGCAGGAGGTAGACCGCTTTGTGCTGCTTGACGGTAGTAGCTCACCGCCATTGCTGGATTCATTTCTACTCCCATTCCGTTATGATAAGTCATCGCTAGCTCCAGCAATGCTTCAGGTACACCTTGATCTGCTGCAGCTTTAAAGTAAGGCATTGCATATTTATAGCTGGAAAATAAACTGGTATCAGATGTATCTGCAGGTACAAATACATACTCCCGAGAATACAGCCAGCCTAATTTGTAAATTGCGTGCGCGTTTCCCTGTGCAGCCGCTGCTTTCAACAAATTTTCCGCTTCTTTGAAATCCTGCGGCAAATATTTAAAGCCTTCTATACGAAATAATGCCAGCTTATATTGCGCCGATGCATTGCCCTTCTGCGCTTGCTGCTGCAGTTTTTGTATACCGGCTTCTGTATAATCTTCATCAATCAATTGGTCACGCTGCTGTGTTTTAAGCCAGCGCTGATATTCCTCAGGTCCACTGCTGTGTACTGGATTGAACCACCCAGGAATATCAATCATCTTTCCAGAAAGTAATGCCGAATAATTCATGGCACGACTGTCACCTTTACGCGCAGCGCTTTCAAACAGCGGTAGAGCTTTAGATCTGCCAGTCTCATTGTTTTGATTCATATACATACGCGCCAGCTCGTATTCGGCCAAAGTAAAGCCTTGTACAATCGCAGCCTGATAAAGCTGCACTGCTTGCTGCTGATCAGCACTCACACCCAAGCCTGTTTCAAGTTTTTTGGCCATATTGAACTGAGCTGCAGGATGCCCTAATTTTAAAGCCTGAGAAAAATACTGATTTGCTAAATTATGATTCAAGCTGACCCGCGCAGCGGCATTTTCAATAGAACGCCCATTAGTTAAAGATGATCTGTAGTGTTTAATGGCCTTGTAATAGCCAGGATCAAAATTTTTAGGTATAAACTCGCCAAAGCCGTCATACAAGACGCCTAAATTATTCATTGCTTCTGGCAGTTGCTGCTTAGCGGCCTGCTCAAACCAGTAAAGCGCCTGCTGTGAATTTTTTTCTGTCCCAAATCCAATAACATACATATAGCCTAAATCATTTTGCGCGATTGGATTGCCTTGCTTGGCCCGCCCCATATTTTGCTGGAACATTTGCGGCGCCTCTGTTTTAACAGCCCTAAAATAATAACTGAATGCATAAGGCATGCTCATCTCAACACCTATGCCTTGCTCAAACATCAGGCCTAAGTTGTAGTTTGCATCTGAAAGTCCAGTCTGAGCCGCTTTCCCGAACAGCTCATAAGCTTTTAGAGTATCTTTTTTTACGCCAATACCGCGAAGATACATCTTGCCCAAATTATTTTGCGCTTTAGGATTATTTCTTGCCGCAGCGGTATTCGTCCACTCATATGCTAAACGTAAATTTTTTTGAACAAAATCTCCTTGCAGATACATTTGCCCTAAGTTGACCTGTGAAGGTTCATGACCTTCTTTTGCCCATTGCGTCAGCTGTGCAATGAACGGCTGATGATGATGACTGGCAGATGAGCTCATCAACTCCTGCATGGTTTGATCAAATTGCTCCTGTGAAGGCAAAGCATAGACCATAACAGGCGTTAATGAGGCAAACAGGCTGATGATCAACGGGATCAGTTTCTTTGAAGACGTGTACATTTTTATTAATACATCCTGTAATCTTAATTTTGTTTCAGCATTTAGTAGCTCGAATCTCTTAAACGTGAATCAATGTCATCTGCTTGCTGTAATTTTTCTGCTGGCGCAGCAGCTTCAGAGCGGTAACCTGCTGAACGGACGGGCTGATCCATTGGTGTTTCTGCGGGAGGGTTCTTCGTCGTTTTATTCTGCAGCGGTGTAGACTGTTCTAGCGCTTTCTGCTGATTTGGCTGATTTGGCTGATTTGGCTGATTTGGCTGATTTTGCTGATTTTGCTGATTTTGCTGATTTTGCTGATTTTGCT
>NZ_RAXV01000016.1 GCF_003611465.1 Acinetobacter tianfuensis | reverse complement strand
ACTGAAGAAATAAAACAAATCGAGGGTCTAGGCTCTCGATTTGCTCTGCAGGCTAGTAGTTCAATTGGTAGAGCGTCGGTCTCCAAAACCGAATGTTGGGGGTTCGAGTCCCTCCTGGCCTGCCAAATTTTTTAAAAAAGAAGCTTGATGCTGGCGAAACTGGTCATATAATAAGTCGCGAATCCTACGACGAGTACAAAAATGTCGAATGATAAAACACGTGACGCTTCGAGCGGCGCGGCAATTCCTCAAAGAAATAATCCTGCTGAAGTTGTAAAATCTGGTTCTCCGATAGACGTGGTTCTGTGGGTTATCGCCTTGATTTTATTGGCATGTTCAATGATGGCGAATCAGTATTTGCCAGCATATTGGGCGCCGGCCAATGATATTTGGGTGCGCGTTGGGGTGATTTTGGCTTGTATCATCGCGGCTTTAGGTTTATTATACGCCACCCATCAAGGCAAAGGCTTTGTTCGCTTGTTGAAAGATTCGCGGATTGAGCTTCGTCGTGTGACCTGGCCAACAAAGCAAGAGACGGTGACCACATCTTGGCACGTACTTGCGGTGGTTATTATTGCTGCAATTTTACTGTGGTGTTTTGACTATCTTCTAGGCTGGTTAATGAAGTTAATTATCGGGTAAGAGAGCTATGAAACGTTGGTACATTATTCATGCCTACTCAGGCTATGAAAAACAAGTGTTGCGTTCGCTTAATGATCGAATCCAGCGTAGCGCTGTTGCCGAAAGCTTTGGTGAAGTCCTTGTTCCTACTGAAGAAGTAGTGGAAATGAAGGATGGAAAAAAACGCAAATCTGAGCGTAAATTCTTTCCTGGCTATGTGTTAGTCGAAATGGAAATGAATGATGAAACTTGGCATATTGTAAAAGAATGTCCAAAAGTATTGGGTTTCATCGGCGGTACGGCGGAAAAGCCAGCACCGATTACGCAAAAAGAAGCGGATGCTATTCTTGCGCGCGTGCATAATAAAGGTGAAGCACCTCGTCCTAAGACGATGTTTGAGCCTGGTGAAGAATTGCTGGTTATTGACGGCCCATTCACAGACTTTAAAGGTGTGGTGGAAGAAGTTCTTTACGAAAAATCACGCTTAACGCTAACGATTAATGTATTTAATCGACCGACTCAAGTTGAATTGGAATTTCGTCAAGTCGAAAAAACAATTTAATCAGAGATGGTTGAGAAGGCTCGGTCTGCTTTGGCGGGTCGGGCATTGTTGTTGTAACAGTATTGTTACGTGTAATCATTGGGGAGCCTTAATCGGCGCTAGTACCCAGAGGTAATTGAAATGGCTAAGAAGATTGACGGCTATATCAAGCTGCAAGTTCCAGCTGGTAAAGCGAATCCATCTCCACCAATTGGTCCTGCACTAGGTCAACGCGGTGTTAACATCATGGCATTCTGTAAAGAATTCAATGCTGCGACACAAAAAGTTGAACCAGGTCTTCCAATTCCAGTAGTGATCACTGTGTACAACGACAAGTCGTTCACATTCATCATGAAAACTCCTCCTGCTGCGATTCTTCTTAAGAAAGCTGCCGGTATCCAGAAGGGTTCAGCTGTACCTAACAAAACTAAAGTTGGTAAGCTGACTCGCGCTCAATTAGAAGAAATCGCGACTACTAAAGAGCCAGATCTTACTGGTGCTGATTTAGACGCGCGTGTACGTACCATCGCTGGTTCTGCACGTTCTATGGGCTTGGAAGTGGAGCTATAAGACATGGCAAAGTTAACTAAACGTCAAAAAGCCATTGCTGCTGCTGTTGAAGCACACAAAGTTTACACTTTAGAAGAAGCTGTAGCTGTTCTTAACAGCCTTCCAGCTGCTAAATTCAAAGAATCTTTGGATGTAGCTGTAAACCTAGGTGTTGATCCTCGTAAATCTGACCAAGTTGTTCGTGGCGCGACTACACTTCCTGCAGGTACTGGTAAAACTGTACGTGTAGCTGTGTTTGCTCAAGGTGCTGCTGCTGAAGCTGCTAAAGCTGAAGGCGCGGACGTAGTTGGTTTTGATGATCTTGCTGAAAGCATCCAAGCGGGCAACCTTGACTTTGACGTAGTAATTGCTGCGCCAGACGCTATGCGCGTTGTTGGTAAGTTGGGTACGATCCTTGGTCCACGTGGCTTAATGCCAAACCCTAAAGTGGGTACAGTAACTCCTGACGTAGCTTCTGCTGTTAAAAACGCTAAAGCTGGTCAAGCACGTTACCGCGTAGACAAAGCGGGTATTATCCACGCTGCGATTGGTCAAGTAGGTTTCACTGCTGAAGCAATCCGTTCAAACGTTGAAGCTCTTGTAGCTGACCTTAAGAAAGCAAAACCTGCTACTTCTAAAGGCGTTTACATTCAAAAAATCACGCTTAGCTCTACTATGGGTCCTGGCTTGATCGTTGAAGTAAGCAACGTATCTAAATAAGTTCTGCTTATTTAAAAGAATTTTAAAGCCCTGAGTAAAAATCAAAGCGCTGCTTTGATTTTTAAGCAAGAAACTTTGTTTCAAGCGACTTAGGCAAACTTTGAATTGATAAATGTAAATTTGTCAGCGTCAAAGACCTCAGGCGAGGGGAGTTTTATGCTTCGCTCTTAATATTCCAGCCAGAGCAGACGCGGTGGTGTGATTTGTTCCTCCTCCGCGTGCGGATCAAGTGATTGGTCAGCGAATTGGGAGTGCGTCTGTATAGGCGCATTAATCACCGTCAGGAGGTTTTACAATGGCTCTTCTAATCGAAGACAAAAAACAGATTGTAGCTGAAGTTAACGCTGTTGCTTCTACTGCTTTCACTGCTGTTGTTGCTGACTACCAAGGTTTAACTGTAGAGCAATTAACTGCTTTACGTGTTGAAGCTCGTAAACTAGGTGTTACTACGCGTATCGTTCGTAACACTTTGGCTAAACGCGCTCTTCAAGATACTCAATTTGATATCTTGGCGGACAACCTTGTTGGCCCAACAATCTTAGCTTTCTCAAATTCAGAAGACGACATGGGCGCTGCTGCTCGTTTGTTCGAAGAATTTGCTAAAACTAACAAAGCATTTGAACTTAAAGCTGCTGCATTCGACGGTAAGGTTTATCAAGGTGCTGAAGTTAGCGTTATCGCGAACCTTCCAAACCAAGAAAAAGCGCTTACTATGCTTGCAAACGTTCTTCAAGCTCCTATTTCGAAATTGGGCCGCCTTATTACTGCGCTCAAAGAGAAAAACGAGTCAGAAGCTGCATAAGCTCATATTTAAACACACATCATTCAATACCCATTTGGAGTTAATCTCATGGCTTTAACAAACGAAGAAATCCTAAACGCAGTAGCTGAAAAAACTGTTCTTGAACTTGTTGAACTTATTTCTGCTTTCGAAGAAAAATTCAACGTATCTGCTGCTGCTGTAGCTGTAGCTGCTGCTCCTGGCGCTGCTGCTGCTGCTGAAGAGCAATCAGAATTCAACGTTGAGTTGACTTCTTTCGGCGCGAACAAAGTAGCTGTAATTAAAGCAGTTCGTGAAGTTACTGGCCTTGGCTTGAAAGAAGCTAAAGACCTAGTAGAAGGCGCTCCTTCTGTTCTTAAAGAAGGCGTTTCTAAAGAAGAAGCTGAAGAGCTTAAGAAAAAGCTTGATGAAACTGGCGCGACAATTACTATCAAGTAATTTTGCCGGGGAGTTGAATTTTTTATAATCAGCTCCAAAAAATGGCTGATGCCCCTTGGGTCATCAGCCTTTTTGCGTTACAATAATCGGCTCGATTTTTGTTTGCGTGATGATTTAATCATCAAATAAGAAATAACGAAAATAATCAAATGTTTACCAATATTTTTTAAAATCAAAAATATTGTTAAGCGTTTTAATACCACTATAAATTGCAGCATTTGTAAAAGTGGTGGCCATATCGGCCTGCGTAAATCCTTCTGAACCCGTTCTGCAGGCGGGTTTAGTTTACTTTCCGAGGACTCCAGATGGCATACTCATATACCGAAAAGAAACGGATCCGTAAGAATTTTGGTAAATTGCCCAAGGTAATGGATGTTCCGTACTTGCTCGCGATCCAAGTCGACTCGTACCGAACTTTCTTGCAAGATGGCAAATCTCCAAAAAGCCGCGAAGATATCGGTCTCCAAGCCGCATTTCGTTCAGTTTTTCCTATTGAAAGTTATTCTGGCAATGCTGCTTTAGAATTTGTTGAGTATAGTCTTGGTAAGCCTGAGTTTGATGTGCGCGAATGTATTCTTCGCGGTTCGACTTATGCTGCGCCAATGCGTGTAAAAATTCGTCTGATCATCAAAGATCGCGAAACGAAGTCAATCAAAGACGTACGCGAGCAAGAAGTTTACATGGGCGAAATGCCTTTGATGACTGAAAACGGTACCTTTGTAATTAACGGTACTGAGCGTGTAATCGTATCTCAATTGCATCGTTCACCTGGTGTGTTCTTTGACCACGATAAAGGCAAAACACATTCAAGTGGTAAAGTGCTTTATTCAGCGCGTATCATTCCTTACCGCGGTTCATGGTTAGACTTTGAATTCGATGCTAAAGACCTTGTTTATGTACGTATCGACCGCCGCCGCAAATTGTTGGCGACTGTTGTGCTGCGTGCTTTAGGCTATAACAACGAACAAATCCTAGACATGTTCTATGAAAAAGTTCCTGTATACCTAGATATGGGCAGCTATCAAATTGACTTAGTGCCAGAACGCCTGCGCGGTGAAATGGCTCAGTTTGATATTGCTGGCGCAGACGGTAAAGTGATCGTTGAGCAAGGCAAACGTATTAATGCGCGTCATGTACGTCAAATGGAAGCTTCTGGCCTAGAGAAATTGGCTGTTCCTGATGAGTATTTGTACGAGCGTATCATTGCTGAAGACATCCAGTTAAAAGACGGTGATGTCATTGGCGCCAATACAGTATTGAGCCATGAGATCATGGTGAAATTGGCAGAAGGCGGTGTTAAGCAATTCAATGTATTGTTTACAAACGACATTGACCGCGGTTCGTTCATTGCAGATTCTTTGCGCGCCGATACAACAGTTAGCCGTGATGAAGCGCTGGTAGAAATCTACAAAGTGATGCGTCCAGGTGAGCCGCCGACAAAAGAAGCGGCTGAAAACCTGTTCAATAACTTATTCTTCTCTTCTGAACGTTATGATTTGTCACCAGTTGGCCGCATGAAGTTCAACCGCCGTTTGGGCCGTCCTTATGAAGTAGGTACAGACCAAAAATCTCGCGCAGTTGAAGGCATCCTGTCAAATGAAGACATTACTGATGTGCTCAAAACATTGGTTGAAATCCGCAACGGTAAAGGCGAAGTGGACGATATCGATCACTTGGGTAACCGCCGTGTGCGTTCTGTCGGTGAAATGACAGAGAACCAATTCCGTGTTGGCCTCGTTCGTGTTGAACGCGCTGTTAAAGAGCGTTTATCTCAAGCTGAAACTGATAACCTGTCTCCGCAAGATTTAATTAATGCGAAACCAGTTGCTGCTGCAATCAAAGAATTCTTTGGTTCAAGCCAGTTATCTCAGTTCATGGACCAAAACAACCCGTTGTCTGAAATTACACACAAACGCCGTGTGTCAGCATTAGGCCCAGGCGGTTTAACACGTGAGCGTGCAGGCTTTGAAGTACGTGACGTACATCAAACTCACTACGGCCGTGTGTGTCCAATTGAAACGCCTGAGGGTCCAAACATTGGTTTAATCAACTCGCTTTCTGTTTATGCAAAATGCAACAGCTTCGGTTTCTTGGAAACACCATACCGTAAAGTAGTTGATGGCCGTGTAACAGACGACGTTGAATACCTGTCAGCGATTGAAGAAGTCGGTACGATCATTGCACAGGCCGATTCAGGCGTAGATGCTGAAGGCAACTTGCTTGAAGAATTTGTATCTGTACGTCACCAAGGTGAATTCGTACGTATGCCGCCTGAAAAAGTAACGCATATGGACGTATCTGCTCAACAGGTTGTATCTGTTGCGGCATCACTGATTCCGTTCCTTGAGCACGATGACGCCAACCGTGCATTGATGGGTTCAAACATGCAGCGTCAGGCTGTTCCTACTTTGCTTGCTGACAAACCGCTTGTTGGTACAGGTATGGAAGCGAACGTAGCGCATGACTCTGGTGTGTGCGTGCTTGCAGGCCGCGGCGGCCGTATCGAATTCGTTGACGCATCACGTATCGTGATCCGTGTAAATGAAGAAGAAATGGTTGCTGGTGAAGCAGGTGTAGATATCTATAACCTGATTAAATACACACGTTCGAACCAAAATACATGTATTAACCAAAACGTTGTTGTGCGTTTAGGTGATAAAGTTGCACGCGGCGACGTTCTAGCTGACGGTCCATCTACAGATGGCGGTGAGCTTGCGCTTGGTCAAAACATGCGTGTAGCGTTCATGACGTGGAACGGTTACAACTATGAAGACTCGATCTTGCTATCTGAGCGTGTGCTTCAAGAAGACCGTTTAACTTCGATTCATATCCAAGAATTGTCATGTGTCGCGCGTGATACGAAACTTGGCGCTGAAGAAATTACTGCCGACATCCCGAACGTAGGTGAAGCAGCGCTTTCTAAGCTTGATGAGTCAGGTATTGTTTACATCGGTGCTGAAGTGACTGCTGGTGACATCCTTGTAGGTAAAGTAACGCCTAAAGGTGAAACGCAATTAACACCGGAAGAGAAATTGCTTCGCGCAATCTTCGGTGAAAAAGCGGCTGACGTTAAAGATTCATCTTTGCGTGTATCTTCTGGCGTTAAAGGTACGGTAATTGACGTTCAAGTGTTTACGCGTGACGGCCTTGAAAAAGACGAACGTGCTCAAGCAATTGAGAAAGCGCAATTAGACGCTTACCGTAAAGACTTGAAAGAAGAATTCAAAATCTTTGAAGAAGCAGCGCGTGAACGTATTATCCGTCTGCTTAAAGGCCAAGAATCGAATGGCGGCGGCACAACGAAACGCGGTGACAAGCTGACTGAAGACTTGCTTGCTGGTTTAGAGCTTGTTGACTTGCTGGAAATTCAGCCGGTAGATGAAGCGATTGCTGAGCGTTTAACTCAAATTCAAGTGTTCTTAAAAGAGAAGGGCATTGAGATTGATGAGAAATTTGCTGAGAAAAAACGCAAATTATCTACAGGTGATGAACTGACAACTGGCGTATTGAAAGTTGTTAAGGTTTACTTAGCTGTAAAACGCCGCATCCAGCCGGGTGACAAAATGGCGGGCCGTCACGGTAACAAAGGTGTTGTTTCAAACATCCTGCCTGTAGAAGACATGCCGCACGATGCTAACGGTGTACCTGTTGATATCGTGTTGAACCCGCTAGGCGTACCGTCACGTATGAACGTGGGTCAGATTCTAGAGACTCACTTGGGTATGGCTGCAAAAGGCCTTGGCGATAAAATCGACAAGATGCTTCAAGAACAGCGTACAGTGATTGAGCTTCGTGAATTCTTAGACAAGATTTACAACAAAGTTGGCGGCGAGCAAGAAGATCTTGACAGCTTGACAGACGATGAAATCTTAACGCTTTCTAAGAACTTGCGTAAAGGTGTTCCTCTAGCGACTCCAGTCTTTGACGGTGCTGAAGAAGGCCAAATCAAAGAGCTTTTAGAGCTTGGCGGCATTTCACGTACTGGTCAAACAGTATTGTTTGATGGCCGTACTGGTGAACGTTTCGACCGTCCTGTAACTGTAGGTTACATGTACATGCTGAAACTGAACCACTTGGTTGATGACAAAATGCATGCGCGTTCTACTGGTTCTTACTCTCTGGTTACACAGCAGCCGCTTGGCGGTAAAGCGCAATTCGGCGGTCAGCGTTTCGGTGAGATGGAGGTCTGGGCGCTTGAAGCATATGGCGCAGCTTACACGCTTCAAGAAATGCTTACTGTTAAGTCGGATGACGTTGAAGGCCGTACCCGCATCTATAAGAACATTGTAGATGGCAACCATTATATGGACCCAGGTATGCCTGAATCGTTCAACGTATTGACCAAAGAGATCCGTTCTTTAGGTATCAACATTGAACTGAAAAATGGTGACTAATTAGTTCCATTGAATCCCCCAGCCCCCTTTGTGAAAGGGGGAGTTCTCACTCGAAAGGGTAGGAGCTTCCCTCCTTAGAAAAAGGAGGGGCTGAGGGAGGATTCTTCAGTTAAAAAACAATATTTGTGACCCAGTTGTGTAGTGAAAGCCTCCACAACACACGGAGAAAAAAATTGAAAGACTTGCTCGATATCATGCGCAAAAAGACGGATTCAGACGGTCATGCTCCAGTTGAGTTTGACCGCATCCGTATTGGTCTTGCGTCACCAGAAATGATTAAGTCATGGTCTCATGGTGAAGTTAAAAAGCCTGAAACCATTAACTACCGTACGTTCAAACCAGAACGTGACGGTTTATTCTGCGCCAAAATTTTTGGTCCAGTCAAAGATTACGAATGCTTGTGCGGTAAATACAAGCGTATGAAATACAAAGGCGTCATTTGTGAAAAATGTGGCGTTGAAGTAACAACTGCGAAAGTTCGCCGTGAGCGCATGGGCCACATTGAACTTGCTTCTCCAGTTGCGCATATCTGGTTCTTGAAATCACTTCCTAGCCGTATCGGTCTATTATTAGACATGACGCTGCGTGATATCGAACGCGTATTGTATTTCGAATCTTATGTGGTAACAGATCCTGGCATGACGCCAATGGAGAAATACCAGCTTCTTAATGATGAAGAATACTTCACAGCGTTAGAAGAACACGGTGACGAGTTCAGCGCGAAAATGGGTGCTGAAGCTGTTCAAGACTTGTTAAAAGATATCGATCTTGAAAACGAAATTTCACGTTTACGTGAAGAAATTCCAAACACAACGTCTGAGACGAAGCTTAAAAAAGCGTCTAAGCGTTTGAAGCTGATGGAAGCGTTCAAAGAGTCGAACAACAAGCCAGAATGGATGGTGATGAATGTACTTCCAGTACTTCCGCCAGATCTTCGTCCGTTAGTGCCGCTTGAAGGCGGCCGTTTCGCGACTTCTGATTTGAACGATCTGTACCGCCGTGTCATCAACCGTAACAACCGTTTGAAGCGTCTTCTTGACCTTGCTGCGCCAGACATCATCGTACGTAACGAAAAACGTATGCTGCAAGAGTCTGTCGATGCATTGTTAGATAACGGCCGCCGCGGCCGCGCAATTACAGGTTCGAACAAACGCCCGCTTAAATCTTTGGCAGATATGATCAAAGGTAAGCAAGGCCGTTTCCGTCAAAACTTACTTGGTAAGCGTGTTGACTACTCGGGCCGTTCGGTAATTACAGTAGGTCCATCTCTTCGTTTGCACCAATGCGGTCTGCCGAAGAAAATGGCGCTAGAACTATTCAAGCCATTCATCTTTGCTAAGCTTCAAGCGTCTGGTCAAGCGACTACGATCAAAGCTGCGAAAAAGATGGTTGAGCGCGAAACACCTGAAGTTTGGGATGTTCTTGCCTCTGTGATCCGTCAGCACCCAGTGATGCTGAACCGTGCGCCAACACTTCACCGTTTAGGTCTTCAAGCATTTGAACCTATTCTGATTGAAGGTAAAGCGATCCGTCTTCACCCGTTAGTTTGTGCGGCATTTAACGCCGACTTCGACGGTGACCAAATGGCGGTACACGTTCCATTAACACTTGAAGCGCAGTTAGAAGCGCGTGCGTTGATGATGTCTACTAACAACATCTTGTCTCCAGCGAACGGTGAGCCAATCATCGTACCGTCTCAAGACGTTGTCTTAGGTTTGTATTACATCACGCGTGATGCAATCAATGCCAAAGGTGAAGGCATGGTGTTCGCGGATACTGATGAAGTAAACCGTGCGCTTGCAACAGGTCAAGTTGATTTACATGCCCGTGTTAAAGCGCGTGTACACCAAACTGTGATCGATGAAGACGGCAACCGTGAGCAGCAAACGATTGTTGTAGACACGACGCCAGGCCGCTGCCTGCTTTGGGAAGTTGTTCCTGAGGGTATGGACTTCCAGCAAATCAATCTGGAAATGACCAAAAAGAACATTTCTAAGCTGATTAACTCTTGCTACCGTAAATTAGGTTTGAAAGATACGGTTATCTTTGCTGACCAATTGATGTACTTGGGCTTCCGTCAAGCGACGCGTTCTGGTGTTTCTGTCGGTATGGAAGACATGCTGATTCCGCCATCTAAGCAAACGATTATTGATAAAGCGGAAACTGAAGTTCGTGAAATCGAACAGCAATTCGAACAAGGTTTCGTAACTGCCGGTGAGCGTTATAACAAAGTTGTCGATATTTGGGCGCGTACAAACGACCAAGTAGCGAAAGCGATGATGGACAACTTGTCTTTCACAACTGTTAAAAACAAACAGGGTGAAGACGAGAAGCAAAAATCATTCAACTCGATCTATATGATGTCTGACTCAGGCGCCCGTGGTTCGGCAGCTCAGATTCGTCAGTTAGCGGGTATGCGCGGTTTGATGGCAAAACCGGATGGCTCGATTATTGAGACTCCAATTAAAGCGAACTTCCGTGAAGGTTTGACGGTACTTCAGTACTTTATTTCAACACACGGTGCGCGTAAAGGTTTGGCCGATACAGCATTGAAAACTGCGAACTCGGGTTACTTGACTCGCCGTTTAGTAGACGTTGCGCAAGACTTAGTGATTACTGAGCCTGACTGCGGCACGCTTGGCGGTCTTGTAATGACGCCATTCATTCAAGGCGGCGATGTCATTGAGAACTTAGGTACTCGTGTACTTGGCCGTGTGCTTGCTGAAGATGCGACACGTCCAGGTTCGGATGAAGTTGTTCTTCCGCGCAATACCTTAATTGACGAAAAACTTGCGAACTTCCTGGAAGAGCAAGGTGTCGATGAAGTTAAAGTGCGTTCTGTAATTGCATGTGAATCTACTTTCGGTGTATGTGCGAAATGTTACGGCCGTGACCTAGCGCGCGGTCACTTGGTAAACCCAGGTGAATCTGTTGGTGTAATGGCTGCTCAGTCTATTGGTGAGCCGGGTACACAGTTAACCATGCGTACATTCCACGTGGGTGGTGCTGCGAGCAGAACTTCTGCTGCCAACAGCGTACAAGTGCGTAACAAAGGTACAGTACGTTTCCACAATGTGAAAACAGTACAGCACGCAAAAGGTCACTTGGTATCAACATCTCGTTCTGGTGAAATCGGTATTGCAGATGACATCGGCCGTGAACGCGAACGCTATAAACTGCCTTACGGCGCTTCAATCATCATCAAAGATGGCGAAGCTGTAGAAGCTGGCGGTATTGTGGCGACTTGGGATCCGCATACACATCCATTGGTATCAGAAGTTGCAGGTAAAGTACGTTTCAGCCAAATCGCTGACGGCGTCACTGTTACGACGAAGACTGATGATGCAACCGGTATGTCGACAATTGAAATCTTGCCAGTGACTTCTCGTCCTGCGTCAGGTAAAGATTTGCGTCCTGCTGTCGTATTAGACCAAGCAGATGGCAATGAGCATTTCTACTTCTTGCCGCAAAACACAATTCTTTCTGTCCGTGACGGCGAAACAATTGGTGTAGGTGACGTAATTGGCCGTGTACCGCAAGAATCTTCACGTACTCGTGATATTACCGGTGGTCTGCCGCGTGTAGCTGACTTGTTTGAAGCGCGTAAACCGAAAGAGCATGCAATTCTTGCTGAAATTTCTGGTGTTGTAAGCTTCGGTAAAGAAACGAAAGGCAAAAACCGTTTAGTGATTACGCCGGATGACGGTTCTGAGATCTACGAAGAATTGATTCCGAAATGGCGTACGATTAACGTGTTCGAAGGCGAACATGTAAACCGCGGTGAAACTGTTTCTGATGGCCCGCAAAATCCGCATGACATCTTACGTCTGAAAGGTGAAGTGGCGCTGACTAACTACATCGTGAATGAAGTTCAGGACGTTTACCGTCTGCAAGGTGTAAAAATCAACGACAAGCATATTGAAGTGATCGTACGTCAAATGCTTCGTAAAGTTGATATCACTGACGGCGGCGATACAAGCTTCATCAAAGGCGAACAAGTGGATTACATCCGTGTTGTGGGCGAGAACCAAGCTGTTCTTGCACAGAACAAGTTCCCAGCGAAGTTTGAACGTCAATTGATGGGTATTACGAAAGCATCGCTTTCTACTGACTCGTTCATCTCTGCTGCATCGTTCCAGGAAACAACGCGTGTGTTAACTGAAGCTGCTGTAACAGGTAAAGAAGATGACTTACGCGGTCTGAAAGAAAACGTGGTTGTAGGCCGTCTGATCCCGGCGGGTACAGGTTTGGCTTACCACTTAGAGCGCCGCCGTCAAGAAGCAGAAGCTGCAGAGTTTGAACTGCAAAATGACTTCTCTGATGTTGACCAAGCTTTAAGTCAAGCATTCAGTGATGAGTTTAACGGTCTGTAATCAGCACTGTTAAATGAATAAAAAAGCCACCCTCGGGTGGCTTTTTTATATACTTAAAAAAATAAGAGTTTGAAATTTGAGGGGGATTTATGGATTTACAACAAGCACAGAATTTGTTTATTGAAGCAACTGAAGCGAAAAATAATAATGAGTTTGAAAAGGCAATTAGTCTATATAGCCAAATACCTGAAAATTTTGATGAGATAAAATTGATCTATGCTAAAGCTCAATGGTTTTTAGGGTATTTATTTGAACAATTAGATCGTTTGGAAGAAGCAGAACAAGCATTTAAAAATGTGAAACATGAAGATTCGGCGAATTTATATGCTGAAACTCAGCTGTCTTTAGGTTTTTTGTTTAGACAGCTTATACGTCCGGAAGAGGCAGAGCAAGCGTTTAGAAATGTAAAACATACAGATTCAGCAAAGGAATATGCCGCAGCGCAGTGGTTTTTAGGGGTTTTATTTACAGAACAGAATCGTTGGGAAGAAGCAGAGCATGCGTATAACACTGTAAAACATGAAGATTCAGTAGATTTCTATGCTCAAGCACAGAGGTCTCTCGGTTTTTTATTTGAAAGGCAGGGGCGTTTAGTAGAAGCAGAGTGTGCATATAAAAAAGTAAAGCGTGAAGATTCAGCTAAAATATATGCTCAAGCTCAATGGTTTATGGGGCTGTTATTTAAGCAACAGCAACGATTAAATGAGGCAGAGCAAGCTTATAAAAATGTAAAGTATGAAGATTCAGTTGAGCAGTATGCTAAAGCCCAATGGTATTTAGGACATTTATTTGAGTCTCAAAACAAGATTAAAGAAGCAAGAGAGTGCTGGAATCGTATACCGCTGGAAGATACTGAAACATATGCAGAAGCTCAGTTAGTTTTAGCAACAAAATGCTTAAATGAAAATGATACGACTGAAAAAATTGAATATTTAATTCAATATCTACCTAATATTCCAAAGGAATCAAGAGTATATAAGCTGGGAGGATATCAAATTGAGATATGGTTGAGTATATTAAAGAAAGTTAATGAAGGCTTTAAGATTGGTTTCATTGAAATTTCTGAGAGTGTAGATGATCTCTTAAAAAAACTGTATTTAACTTCAAAATATGAAAATTGTATTGCTCATTATACGAACTTAGCTGTCTCTAAATTATTAATATCTGAAAATGGTGAGCATAAAAATTTAAAAGGACTATCAGCACTTAGATTAAATACAATTAATTTAATGAATGATCCTACGGAGGGGTTTCTATTAAATGAATTGTTATGTCTTGATAAAAATGTAACAACAGAAGACTCAACTTTTATTTCTTGTTTTACTTTACATCACGATTCGCTCAATCAATTTCGGTTATATGGAAAGAAAGATCAACTAGAAGCAACAGGTTTAAGCTTGGTTCTATCAAAAGAATTCTTTGCACAAGAGCATAATATTGCTCAGATGATTAACAAAGCAGAATCAAAAGCATTAAATAATGAAGAACAGTTAAAGATAGAAAAGGAAAATCACAGACTCCCCAAAATGCCAATTTATCGCTGTATTTATTTAGATCCAACATCGGGTTTAATTAAAGTAGCACAGCGTGAAGAATGGAGTTTTCATCGTGAATATAAAGCTGATGCTAAACAGCATCTGCTTGATAAAAATCCTGAAGCTGAACAGGCTTGGAGCGAATATCAAAGAGAAATTACTCAAATTGAAACTAAAGTACAGCATGGCTTAAATAAGCTTGTTAAGCAAATTACAAAATTAAATCAGCAAAAATTGAGTCTTGATGAACAAGAGCTTTTAGCTGAAATTCTTTTACCTTTACGCTATCTCATTAAACACATGGCATTTAAAGAGGAGCAAGAATGTCGTATGATTTATGTGACATCGATGGATAATCCACTCATTCAATACGATGAAAAAATTAATCGAATTTATATCGACTACGAATCATCTGTGATGGAACATTTAGAAAAAATTTATCTCGCACCTAAAGCTAAAGATGAGCAAATGGTATTTGAATATTTATGTTCAAGAGGGCAAACGGTGAGAAAAGGAAAGCCACCTGTAAAAGTCAAAATTTCACAAAATCCATTTCGTTAATTTAAAGCCACCTTCGGGTGGCTTTTTTATGGCTTGTATATATAAATAAGAATCATTTAATATTTCGCTAATAATGATGTCTTGTGAACAATGATGTTGAATTTAACAAAAGTATTTGGACTATGTTTGCTTGCAGTTAGCTTGTTATTCACAAATTTTGCTTCGGCTAAACCGAATATTCAGCCCTTGGGGCCAAATATTGCTGATACAAAATCTCAGTATTACGATTTTAAAATTAAAAAATTTAGCTCAAAAGATCAGCAGCGAACATATAAAGTTTGGCTGGCAACACCAAAAGCTAAAACTCTAGCGCCTCAATCAGTTCTATTTGCATTAGATGGCAATGCTTTCATGGACCGTTTAAAAGAGCCGATGCTGGCAAAAATGGCGCAGCGGCATGCTCCTGTTTTGGTCGTTATTGGCTATGACAGTCATTTACCTTTTGTGTCTGAAGCGCGCTCAAGAGATTACACACCGGCAGATGCCAGCGGCAAAATTCAGCCAGACCCGAGAAGCCCAGACCGCCTCAGCGGCGGCAGTGCAGATTTCCGTAAAGTGGTTTTAGAACAGATTGCGCCATGGGTCGAAACACAAGCACAGGTAGATGCTCAGCATGTAGGCCTTTGGGGGCATTCATATGGCGGTTTATTTGTTTTGGATACACTGCTGAACAGCAGCTACTTCAGTCATTATTTTGCGGCAAGTCCATCACTGACTTGGGCTGATAACAGAATGTTGAATAAAGTGCTGAATAGTCAAGTTCCGTATGCGAAAAACAAGCGGCTGCTGTTGATGGAAGGGGACGTCGTTGCAGGAGAGGGGGAGAAAATCAGTACTCATTTCGATCAGCAGTCAATTTTAAATAACCGTAAAATTGCGCATTATTTGGATGAGCAAAACGTAAAATCGAAGCTTATGGTTTATCCAAATCAAAGTCATGGCGCAATGTTTAATATGGCGATGACAGAAATTTTATTTACAGCGTTTTAAAAAAATAGTGTAAATAGAAACATTTTTTAACGGTGAACATGGTACAACTGGGTTTGAATTATAAAATTGTAACAAGGGGATAATGATGCAAAAAACAAATTTAATGTTGAGCTGTATTGCGTTGGTTTTTTCTTGTGCTGTTTCTGCAGCGCCCATGCCAAACAGTATTGTCGTACAGGATAAAGCTGTTGTGCCTGTGCTCAAAACTGAAGTCATCCGCCGTGCAGCTGGACAAGAGCCCGTACGCAATGTGACTGCAACCGTTCTGGAAGTTACGAATCAGGGTAAAGATATTGTTGCGCGTGAAATTGAGCTGCAGGATGGTCAGGAAACTTTCTCTGAGCAGCAGCTTTCTGTGCCTGTACTGAAAAAAGGCGGCGTAATTGTACCCACATCGAAAGTTGAACTGACGAAGACGGTAAAACAGGATGGTGAAGTTATTGCGAAAAGCAAAAGCATCGATGCCGAAGGCATGGAGTTTAAAAAAGGCGAAGCGCCGATTAAACGTACATTGCAGCTGGATCAGTTAGAAGATCCGAAAGGTGCGGGCAAACTTTCACATGCTGTACAAACTGAAAATGGCGTTGTGACTCGTGATATTACGGTGCTAAGTGAAGGTGATGCGGCGATTCCGCTAGAATAATTTTGTTTATTTGAATGTTTTAGAGCCCTGACTGTGTCGGGGCTTTTTTACAAATGAACGCAAATTGCCTTTCAGACGTAACAGTTTGCCGATGATTGTTTCATAAAATAAGGCTAATTTTAAAATGAACCTCAAGTGTATAGGGGATAGGACATGAATATGAAAAAAATGATGCTTGCAGTAAGTGCAGCAGTGCTTTCAACAGCAATGCTGGCAGGCTGTGAAAGTATGAGCGCAAATGAGCAGCGTATTGGCGCTGCAGCTTTAGGCGGTGCCATTGGCGGCGGTGTCGGCAACAGTGTAGGCGGCGGTGCAGGCGCTGCGATTGGCGGCGGTGCAGGCGCAGCAGTAGGCAGTAAAACTCAAAATGGTTCAAACCGCAATGCAACATATAGCGGCGTAGGCGGTGCAGTCGGTTCAGCTGTCGGTAAAGCGGTCTTTGGCGGCAATGCTGGTGCAGCCATCGGCGGTGCGATTGGCGGCGGCGCTGGTGCAGCCATCGAACAAAAACGTTAATGCAAACTTAAAAAAGCGCTAATCAAGCGCTTTTTTATTTGCGCGGTTTAGGCTGTTTGCGGCGGATATAGAGAGTCTTTTGTACTTCGGCAATACGTACACCTGCTTCATCAAAAATGTTCAGAGTGTAATTGCGAAGTACAGGGCTGTAGTTGTCTGCCAGTGATTTAATATGCTCAACTTCCTGAAAGTCTAAGCGGATATCGGTATAAACAGTGCCGCGGCCCGGCGACAAAAACTGAATACTGGCAGCTTTGTCCCAGACAATGTATTTTGAACCGAGGTGATGCATTAAGAGCAGCATATAAAATGGATCAACCATTGAATATAAGCTGCCGCCAAAATGCACGCCGACAACATTTTGGTTTTTACGGGTCAGCGGCATTTTCACACGAATATGATAATTCGGCAGATCAATTTTATCGATTTCAATGCCAGCCCCTTTGTACGGAGCGTAGTGGTTTAGCAGAAATTTCGAGACAATGGGTATTGTCATTATTTTTTTGAATAGGCTCATAGGGGTCAATTTCTTTTTATGTATTTGTCATCATACTAAAACAGATTATAAAAACAGGCATTGATTACACTGCCAGAACATCTCTATAAAACGCCAGTAACAGGATGAATATAATGGAAGCACGTACACAATGGGTAAATACCTCAGATCATCAAAGGCTCTATGTGAAAACATGGGGCAATTCAAACCTTCCGGCTTTAGTGCTTGTACACGGCTATCCTGATAATCAGGAAGTGTGGGAGCCAATCATTGAACATCTGGCCAATCATTATTTTATTGTGACTTATGATGTACGCGGCGCAGGGCAGTCCAGTATTCCAAAGCGTATTAAAGAGTACCGTTTAGAGCAGCTGTCGCTGGATTTGGAAAGCGTGGTGAATGCTGTTTTGCCTGAACGCGCATTTCATTTGGCAGCGCATGACTGGGGATCAATTCAGTCGTGGGAGTCTGTGACAGAGCCAAAATTCAGAGGGCGTATTTTATCCTACAGCACAATCTCTGGGCCGTGTTTGGATCACGCCGCATTTGTATTAAAAGATAAGCTGAAGAATGAGCCTAAAACGCTGCTGAAACTGCTGAGTAAGTCTTGGTACATTGGCGTGTTTCAGTTGCCGCTGCTGGCTCCAACAGCATGGCGTATTTTAAATGCAGAGCGCTGGGGGACAATTGTTAATGAACTGGAACGCGCCAAGCAGCTGCCTTTGAATCATAATATTCAAAAAGATGGCCGCTACGGCATCGCGCTTTACCGTGCAAATTTTTTACCGCGTTTACGTCAGCCTAGAGAACGCTTAGCTGTATGTCCAGTGCAGGCAATTGTTTTAAAAAATGATAAATTTGTCAGCCCTGAATACATAAATGAACTGCCACGATGGGTCGAAAATTTTTCGAAGATTGAAGTTGATGCCAATCATTGGGCAATCTTGAGTCAGCCTGAGAAAATTGCGCAATATATCAAAGGTTTTGCACAGCAAAATGAGCAGTGAAAGCGTGCTGTTTTTATCTCTGGCGCCAGTGTGAACCAATCGGGCCGATAAGAGCCGCTGTATGGCAGGCAAACTCTGATAAAATGAATTCTTTTGTTTAAATTCCCTTTATCTTATGTACGCTATTCTATCTGCCATAGCAGTCATGTTCGGACTGTCGTTGGCTCGTGTGCCTGTAGTTTTTGCATTGATTATCGGTGCAGTGACAGGCGGTTTGCTGGCGGGTCTGGGTATCCACGGCACGATTGAAGCATTTAATAATGGCTTGGGCAATGGCGCGCAAATTGCGTTAGCTTACGGTGTTTTGGGCGCATTTGCATTGGCATTGGCGCGTTCAGGCTTGCCTGATTTACTTGCTTATAACATGATTACCAAACTGCAGGGCAGCAGCAGCGTAAAAGCGCAAAACCGTGTGAAATATGTGATTTTTGTGACAGTTGTAATCGCAGCAATCTGTTCTCAAAACGTGATTCCTGTACATATTGCATTTATTCCTGTCCTTATTCCGCCGCTGCTCAGCGTGTTTAACCATTTAAAATTGGACCGCCGTTTAATTACCTGCGTACTGACTTTTGGTTTGGTTGGTACTTATATGCTGGTTCCTTTTGGTTTTGGCGCAATCTTCTTAAATGATATTTTGGGGCAGAATATCAATACCTTTGGTAAGCCATACGGTTTTTCAATCAGCTATGATCAAATTCCAAAAGCGATGGCATTTCCTGTATTTGGCATGTTTATCGGTTTGCTCGTTGCTATTTTCTTTACTTACCGTAAACCGCGTGAATATGCAGATAAAGGGATACATCAAACTCAGCAGACTATTGACAGCACTGTGGCCAGCGATGCTTCGGGTAAACCGCAAGTTGCGCGTTTCACGATTATCATGGCGGGTATTGCAGTAGTTGCAACTCTGGCTGCGCAGCTGTATTCAGATTCGATGATTCTTGCAGGTTTGGTCGGTGTCGGCATTTTAAGTTTTGCCGGCATTTTTAAATGGAAAGAAGCGGATGATGTCATTATCACCGGTATGCGGATGATGGCGCTGGTCGGCTTCATTATGATTGCTGCGCAAGGTTTTGCATCTGTGATTTCTGCCACAGAGCAAATACCGGCTTTAGTTGAAGCATCGGTGCAATGGATTGGTGACAGTAAAGGCTGGGCTGCTTTTTGGATGCTGCTGATTGGTTTGCTGATTACTTTGGGTATCGGTTCATCATTTTCTACAGTGCCAATTTTAGCCATTATTTATGTACCGCTTTGCTTGCAGTTCGGTTTTAGCCCAGCAGCGACAATTGCTTTGATCGGTACGGCGGCAGCATTAGGTGATGCCGGTTCTCCAGCTTCAGATTCGACACTGGGCCCAACGTCTGGCTTAAATATGGATGGTCAGCATGACCATATGAAAGACAGTGTTATCCCAACTTTTATTCATTTTAATATTCCATTAATGATTTTTGGATGGATTGCTGCCGTGGTACTTTAATTGTAAAAACCATCACAATTTATAATGGAAGTGAATATTAATTCTGATTGAAATAGTTGGAAATATAATATTAAAAATTAATTATTTTGGTTGGTTATTAAAACCAACCAAAATAATATGATTAAAATAAATTATAATAAAAAACAATATTTTATATAATATATTTTAGAATGTTAAATAATGCTGTTGCATATTAATATTACTCATGTTTAATATTTAATTATTCATTCTAGAAGGTTGTTTAAAATGTTAAAACAAGCTGCTCTTATTGCATTATTGGGAATGTCTGCTTCAGCAATGGCTGGTCAATGGCAGGTAAAAGTCGGAGCTTCATCTTTAGCACCATCAAGTGATACGATGGTTGCTCCTGGGGTTCTTGTTGAAGCTGATCAGGAATATGGCTTTACACCTTCTATTGAATATTTCTTTAAAGACAATATTTCTGCTGAGCTTCTTTTGGCAACTCCTTTTAATCATGATGTGCTGGTAAATGGTGTAAAGTCTGCTAAGTTGAAGCACTTACCGCCGACTATCACGGCGAAGTATCATTTTAAAAATAATACTCGTTTCACACCTTATATTGGTGTAGGAGGGACAGCATTTATTGCTTGGGACGAAGAAGGTGTAGCTAAAGATGTAAAAGAGGATTTTGGTGTTGCAGGCCAAATCGGCTTTAACTATCAGCCAGCTGATGCGAAAAATTGGGGTGTTTACTTCGATGCACGCTATGCGCAATTAAGTCCAGAAGTAACTTTAGATGATGCAACAGCCGCAGCAGTTGGTAAATCTAAATTCGATTTAGATATCGATCCAATCGTGTACACAATTGGCTATAGCTATAAGTTCTGATAATCAGTATTGGTTGAAAAAAGCTCCATCATATTGATGGGGCTTTTTTTATTTTTTTGGTTGTTTTTTACAAAAAAAATCAGCAAATTAAGAGGCGGAAACGTCAGTCTATACAAGACTTAAAGCTATTTTTTGATGCTAATAAACAGGCGCTAGAATGAAATTTAAAAGCTCTATTTTATTTTTGGGCTTGCTGTTGGCAAGTGCTTTACAGGCAGCCAGTTTTGATTGCGCCAAAGCGCAGTCAAAAACAGAGCATACTGTCTGTGAGCATCGGGCTTTAAATGATGCTGATGTAAAGATGGCCGCGACGTATGCAATTCTTAAGCGTTTAGTACCCATGGGAACCCGAGGGACAATTCAGCATGAACAGTTTAAATGGCTGGAGCTGCGTGATCAATGCATGAATAATGTCAGCTGTTTAAGCGACGTTTATAACATGCGTCAGCGGAAGCTGGATTTGCATATGGAACGTATTTATAAGCAAGGCCCTTTTTGATGCATAAAATTCATACAATGAAACATTGAAAAAAGAAGAAGTCACTCCATTCATATAAGCAGTTAATAAAAAACACTGTTCTGAATTTTAGGAGTAACCGATGAGCGAGCAAAACGCACAAAAACACAGCTTCCAAGCAGAAGTGGCTCAATTGCTTCATTTAGTGACGCATTCTCTTTATTCAAATCCTGAAATTTTTCTGCGCGAATTAATTTCTAATGCGTCAGATGCATGTGACAAACTGCGCTTTGAAGGCATTAATCATCCTGAATATTACGAAAATGATCCTGATCTGCATGTCCGTGTCAGTCTGAACAAAGAAAATAAGACGATGACTATTTCGGATAACGGCATTGGCCTCAGCCAGCAAGAAGCCATTGATAACTTAGGTACAATTGCAAAATCAGGTACCAAAGATTTTATGTCTAAGCTGACTGGCGATCAGAAGTCAGATGCACAGCTGATTGGTCAATTTGGTGTAGGTTTTTATTCAGGCTTTATTGTTGCTGACAAAATTACCGTAGAATCGCGCCGTGCAGGTGAAGATGCGGCAAATGGCGTACGCTGGATCAGCGGCGGTACGGGGGAGTTTGAAGTTGAGCAGATCGATAAGGCTTCACGTGGAACAGATATTATTCTGCATTTGCGTGATGATGCCCTGGAGTATTTAGAGTCATATAAAGTTAAGCAAATTATTAATAAATACTCAGATCACATTAGTTTGCCTATTGAGATGCAAAAAGAAGTTTGGCAGGAAGAAACAGCAGCAGAAGGTGAAGAGCCTCAAGGCGGCCAGTATGTCAAAACAGATGAGTGGGAAGCGATTAACTCGGCCAGCGCGCTGTGGACACGCAATAAGAATGAGATCACAGAAGAGCAGTATATCGAGTTCTATAAAAATTTAAGCCATGATTTTGAGGCGCCGCTGACTTGGGCGCATAACCGTGTGGAAGGCAGCACCGAATATACACAGCTGCTGTATATTCCAAGCAAAGCGCCAAGCAATATTTTCACCCGTGAAGCAAAAGCAGGTATTAAGCTGTATGTGAAACGCGTGTTTATTTTAGATGAAGCGGATAATCTGATTCCGAACTATTTACGTTTTGTGCAGGGTGTAGTCGATAGCGCTGATTTGCCGCTGAATGTCAGCCGTGAGCTGCTGCAGGAAAGCCGTGATGTTAAGACTATTCGTGAGGGCAATACTCGCCGTATTTTGACTGTTTTAGATGGCCTTGCTAAATCGGAAGATGAAAAAGATCAAGAGAAGTACCAAGCATTTTATGCTGAGTTCGGCTCTGTCTTAAAAGAAGGTTTAGGCGAGGACCTCACTAATCGTGAGCGTATTTTAAAATTGCTTCGTTTTGCAAGTTCGGAAAACGATGAGGTGCAGACCTCTTTAGCGGATTATAAAGCGCGCATGAAAGAGGGTCAAAAAGCGATTTATTATGTGACTGCTGACAGCTTAAGCGCTGCAAAAAATTCACCGCAGTTGGAGCTATTTAAGAAAAAAGGCATTGAAGTGCTTCTGATGGCTGAACGTGTCGATGAATGGGCAATGGAATTTGTTCAGGAGTTTGACGGTACCCCAATGCAAAATGTGTCTAAAGGCGCAGTAGATTTAGGTGATTTACAGGACGCTGAGGAGAAAAAGGCGCTTGAGGCAGCAGCTGAGCAATTTAAGCCAGTGGTTGAAAAGCTGTCTGGTTCTTTAAAAGAGAAAACGAAAGAAGTGCGTGTAACAACACGTTTGGTCGATTCGCCAGCTTGTTTAGTGACAGGTGAGGGGGAACTTTCACCGCAGCTGGTTCGCATGCTGAAGCAGGCAGGGCAGCCTGTACCTGAAAGCAAGCCAATCTTAGAAATTAATCCTGAGCATCCTTTGGTGCAAAAGCTGGATGGCTCTGCACAATTTGATGATTTGGCGCATGTCATTTTCGATCAGGCCGTGATTGCGGAAGGCGGTTTGCCAGATGATCCAGCAGCTTATGTAAAGCGTATTAACAGTTTGTTGTTGAAGTAATTCAATTGTTAAAAAAGCCCCAATCGGGGCTTTTTTATATTCTGCTATACATTTTCCTATTTTGATAAGGACGGGCTTAAGGAAGTGCCGTAATGTTATATATCTGCTGTAGAAGCATTTTGCGCTGTTTAGAAAAGAGCTTCCAGCCGAACGAGAGCGCCAATAAAGTGGCTGCGGTTATTTCGGTGATCATTTAAATAGTTTAGATCG
Source organism: Acinetobacter tianfuensis (assembly GCF_003611465.1). Classification (GTDB taxonomy): domain Bacteria; phylum Pseudomonadota; class Gammaproteobacteria; order Pseudomonadales; family Moraxellaceae; genus Acinetobacter; species Acinetobacter tianfuensis. The sequence goes on along the minus strand of NZ_RAXV01000016.1, from coordinate 54,169 downwards.
CCTTGGATAAAAAACCAATCCCGCAGGAAAGGCTGGCGCCAAGAGACAAAAGGGCCATAGCTGTTGAGGCGCAGGTCATGATTGTTATAGAAGCCATTGGTATATAAGCCATAGCTGAAGGCATTGCCGTGAAAAAACTGATGTTTGCGGAATAGAAAATTGCCCCAAGTTACATCATCTTCTTGGGAGTCTGCATAGGTCAGGTTAAATTGGTTTGATAAAATTGGATGATTGGGGCGGGCATGAGTCAATTCTAAGTTTGTCCGCAAATAGTTTTTGCTGTCGATGCCATAACGGAAAATTTGTTCTGCATAGAAGGCGAAATCATTTTCCAGCGCCCAGTCTTTAGAGGCTTTTAAGCGTGCGTAAATGTCATCGCCTGAACGGATACCGAGATCAAAATCAGTTTCGAAAGGCAGTCTTTTTGATAAGTCTGACCAGCGCAGCGCTAAAGAGCCGTTGTCTTGGCGGGTTTGTTTGCTGTCGAGGTTTTTGTCACTGCTGCCGACAGGATTTTCATTAGTGATGCCGACATTATTATCCAGTTCATTGTCTAAAGAGTCGTCACCGAAAACAACACTCAGCTTACGCTCAAGCGTGGGTAATTTTATTTTACCGCGGATACGGGGCTTAATTTCAAAGTTATCGTGTTTATTCCATTCATTGTCAATGAGGATGCGTAAGGTCGCTGTAGCGGGTTCATTCGGGTCTGTCTCGCCAAACCAGTTATTAATTTTTGTGGCGCTTTTATCTGCCCAAGTACGGATATTTTTCTGCTGGTGGTCCACCCATGAATTATTTTCAGTACTTTCTGCCGGCAGGACAATGCTTTCATCAGACTGCGGCGGAAATAGTGTCGGAGAGGCATCAATCCAAGATGGAATGGTATAAAACAGCCATGGAGCATTCATTTCTATTTGGGGTACAGGTACTTCGGTTTCTTTTGCAGTTTCTATCTGTGCAGGTGTTTGTGCAAAGGCGCACATACCTAAGAGGCTTAAGACGGAAATAGAACAGCCTTTGACTAAAAAACTTTTTATTTTTTGCATAATTATTGTGCCCCCAATCATTATTCTACTCTATTGCAGTGTGATTAAAAATTGGGTAAAAAGGCAAGAAAAACTACAAAAAAACCACTAATCAGCTGTCTTTATCTTGAGTAAGCGCATGGTATAGCGTGAGGACATCAATTGGCTGAGGCAGCTCTAAAATGACCGCATGAATGCGCTGCCAAGTCATATTGTGCTGCCGGTGCAGCATTAAATAAGGGTAAGCCCTTTCTGAGCGGTTGAGCGCAATACGGTTTTCACCGTGTATGACACGGATTTTATGCCTTTCTTGCAAGAGCAGAATAGGTGTCTGCAGTTCTGCAGGTGTTTCATCAAACAGAATAAACTTTTGTGATTGGAGCTGATAGGATGAAATAAATGGATAATAAGGCTCTATAGACCAGAATAATTTGGCCCGCTGCTGATAGGCCTGAAACAGCAGATGCTCATCTGTAAAGTCCATGCCTAAGCCGCTCAGGCTGATTTGCTTAATTGCTGCCAGGCTGAGATTTTGCTGCCGGCAGTATTGGTTCAGTATCCGCATTGCATGGCTTTGCTCATTTGCGCCAAACAGCAGGGCATATTTGAAAAATTGGCCATTGGCACTCAGCAGTTCTGCAATAATCACAGGCATGTGCTGCCAGCTTTCTATACAGGCTAAGAGCATCAGTATTTCAACATGTTGAGACACTTCAGGCATGCCGCGCAAACTTAATAAGCACAGTGTTTCATCTTTGACAGCGTCGTTGAGCAATACCGTAACATCAGCAGTTAAATTAAAGAGTTTGATACTTTCCAGTGATATTGGCTGAGCTGATGCAGCCGGCTCCTCTTTATCTTCATGCACTGGCATATCGGCAGCTGTAATTTCAATGGCTGCAACAGGACCAGCAGCATGGGATGCCTGCTTGACTTCAATTTCAAACAGGTCGGCATGCAGGATATTCGGCTGTAAATTTTCAGCACTATTTGCAGGCTGTACATGCTGTTTTGTGTTTATTGCAGTTTGATCATTATCACTCATGATTGGCGCATCATCTTGGTCTGCCGCTGATCCTGCATGTTCCGATTCATGATTGACGGAACTGGTCTCTGCTGTGCTTTCTGTTTCTGGCTGTGCAGGTATTTCGTTAAAGATCAAAGGAGATCTAGGGTCTGCTATATGAACGGCTTGTTTGGCTTGAATCATATTTGGCGCTGCTGACTGGCTTTTCAGCAGTTCACTGTCAATCAGTAAGCCATGTAAGGTTTGGTTATGCAGCATTTGAGCATAGGCTGCATCTAATGTTCCCCAGCTAGTATGCCACGGCGCTTCTATCTGCGGTGTGTGGACACAAATTTTCCAGCCTTTATGAGGCAAATGCAAAAAGGCCCAGCCGATGCTGCGGTATACAGAAGCATGCTGTTCATACAGTTCTTCTTCAGAGGTGTAATAGCCGAGAAAGCTTAAAGCGTACAAGCTGTTTTTAGCAAATTCAGCAGATATCGTTTTAGGATTTAAGCGCAGTTTAAATTCAAGCTGCTGCTTTTGGAAAATAGGATCATCACAAAGGCTGAAAATTTCTTTAATCCGATTTTTTGTTTTTGCAATTTCAAATAAGTTCAGTGAACGGTTATCGAGATAAATGAGTAGACCGTGCAATTCTTTAATGAGCAGCGCTTTATCTAACGCATTCATTGTACAGATGCCCCTTAAAAATATTTTTGAGTTTTTTCTAAATAAGCGCTGAGCACTAAATTTGCTGCGAGTTCTATTAATTTATATTCGGCCGTTTGCGGCTCAGGATATTTTTCTGCCATTTCAATTAAATAATCCAAATTGAAAGCCAGAGGAGAAATCTTACCTTGTATTAATGCTTGCAATTTTTGCATAGGCCCGCCTGATGGACAAGACAATGAGGATAGGTCATTTGATTATAGTTATCCTGCAGAAAAACGGCAGGTGATTTTGGTATTTTAGCGAGAAAAAAATGCAAAAAAAGGTCAAAAAATGAGTGAAATCAAGAAAAAATGTCATTTTGTTGTCATTATTGTCAGGACACGGTGTTTTTTGAATGACAAAAAGTGTCCTGAATAATGCATCAGATGGGATATGTGAATAAGCGTATTTTAAACTTTTACGGTCAGTTGGCTTACTATGCCAGATTGAAAAGAAGCCATAAAAAAAGCAAAAGCAGTATATCGCTTTTGCTTTTTGAACGGGGATTCAGCGAGGCATTTAAGCGGTTTTGTCTGCCGGCGCTATTTCAGAAGCAGGTGCTTGAGTTTCGGCAGCGGTTTCTGTGTTGACTGCTTTTTTTGTCGGGAAGTCTGGAATATAAACAATTTGTGCAGATACAGCAGAAGATAGCGCTAAAATAGAAATAGCCAAAACAGATTTCATTGCGTTCATCACAATTTCCTTTCAAAGATCTTTCTGAAGAAAGATTGGGGGAGAAATATTCAAAATTAAATTTCCTGAAAATAATATCAAAATCACCTGAATAGAAAATGATTAATTCGGCAGCATTACTGAAAAATAAAAATAATTTTACATTATAAAACATATTGTTAGAGTAATAGCTCTAGGCGTTTTAAGCTTTGGGTACGGTTCTGGGCTTTGAATTGGAAATAGAATTTATTACTTTTTTAAGGCGGGTTTTAGGCTGTAAAAAAGATGCTGCGGGGCGTATAAGGACAAAAGGCTGCAGTTGAGTTTTGATTTTAGCGGCTGGATTTGCGGTAGACTGCTGAAAGCAAATTGCTCGGAGGAAGATAGAGGATGAAAAAATCACAGATCAAATAAAAAGCCATACCTGACAAGCGGTATGGCTTTTTATTGGTGATATAATCACATGAAAGAATAATTACTTTTCAGGTGTTTCACAGCGATCTTCACTGCAATTTGGCGCAGCGGATGCCTGAGGCGCTTCTGCAGCTTTTTCTAGCACTTGCATAAATACTTCACGCGGCTGTGCGCCAGCCAGCGCAATGCGTTCATCAAATACAAAGAAGGGCACGCCAGTCACTTTCAGCTGTTCACGCGCAACTTCTTCATCAAATTTAACAAAATCTGCAAATTCATCTGAATCCAGCAGGTCGTCAACTTCAACAGGGTTAAGCCCGATACGAGAAGCAACATCTTCCAGCGTTTCGCGTTCGCCGATTGCAAGGCCTTGGGTCATGTAGCTGTAGAATAAAGCTTCTTTTGCTTCATTGCCTAAGCCTTTGCTTTGTGCAAGGTGAATCAGGCGGTGAGCATTGAATGTATTGCCTGAGTTTGCATGTTCCCAGTTAAATTCAATCCCTTCTTCTTTTGCCATCACCGCAATATTACGCTGCATTTCTTCAACTTCATCTAAGCTGCGGCCATATTTTTGCGCAAGCCGTTCAGAGTTTGATACTTGCTGGCGAATGGGCGCTTCTGCATCCAGCTGAAAACTGTGCCAATGCACTTCCAGTTCAACACCAGCTTCTTCAGCTGCTGCTTCTAAGCGCTTCTTGCCGATATAGCAAAAAGGGCAAACGACATCAGACCAAATATCTACACGCATGTTTTTATCTCTAAGTGTTTCTTGAGGGAAAATATGGGGGCGGCATTTAAATTTTAAAGCGGCCATGTGCTGAATAGGTATTTTGGATGGGAAAAATGTAACTTTAATAAGGACAAAGATTAACAGGATTTGTTAAGTAATAATGAATATTAACTTCACTTTAAGTTGGTTTAAGTATCAAGTTTTGGTTTGTATCTTGTCTGAAAGTGCTTCTAAATCAGAGTATTTTTGTATAAAAATTAATGACTGCATAAAAATAAATTTAATAAAACTAAACAATAAAGCCAATAAATAAGGCGAGCCGTAAATACTGGTCAAGCAGCAGAGCATTGCTGTATGTCTTCCATTTAATCATACCGGGAGTTTAGCAAATGAAACGGTCAATATTTGTTGCAGCTGCTTTAGGCATTTCTTTGGAATCTGTATATGCGTATTCATCACCGACCATGCAGTCATTGGGTAATGATGATTTGAGTATGGTGGTTGGACAGGCTGCATCTGCAGCGATGACGGCGGATCCTTATCATCTTGGATTGGATCAGCTCCGTTTTAATATCCAGCGCTTGACGCGGCTGGATTCTGGGCCAGCGGGAAGTGCCAGCAGCTTTGATCAGATTTTTAAGGTCAATGAGGATGGCGAAGTGTGGATGAGTGTACAGCGCGGCGCTATCTCTATCGGTACGATAGAATGCTCACTCAGTTTTGATGGTTTAAGGCAGTTTGGAGATGCCTTAATGAGCGAAATTAAATTTTATTAAGACCATGCAGCTAAGATGCAGTCAGAAAAAAAGCGCCTTTAAAGGCGCTTTTTTTGTTTCTTACGAATTAAGCGGTTTTAGCTTCTGCATTTAGAGCAAGCATGTGACCGTTTTCTTCGAAGTTCACGTGCCAAGACAATGCTTCACGAAGAAGATGCGGTGTTTGACCGCCTTTTTCACATGCACGGTCGAAGTAGTCATTCAATGCATCACGGTACATTGGGTGAGCACAGTTATCGATCACTGCGCGAGCGCGCTCACGCGGCGCAAGACCGCGTAAGTCAGCAAGGCCTTGTTCAGTGACAAGGATGTCAACGTCGTGTTCTGCGTGGTCAATGTGAGAAGCAAATGGAACAACAGAAGAAATGTCGCCACCTTTCGCAATTGATTTCGTCACGAAGATTGCAAGGTGCGCATTACGTGCGAAGTCACCTGAACCGCCGATACCGTTCATCATTTTTGTACCGCAAACGTGAGTAGAGTTTACGTTACCGTAAATATCGAACTCAAGTGCAGTGTTGATGCCGATGATACCTAAACGGCGTACTAATTCAGGATGGTTCGAAATTTCTTGCGGACGAAGTACCAATTTGTCTTTGTATTGTTCAAGGTTATTAAATACTTTTTCGCCATATTTAGCAGAAAGCGTAATTGAAGAACCTGAAGCGAATTTCATTTTGCCTGCGTCGATCAACTCAAATGTGCAGTCTTGAAGTACTTCAGAGTACATGATCAAGTCTTCGAAGTTAGAATCTTTAAGACCAGTCAATACTGCGTTTGCAATTGAACCAATACCTGCTTGCAATGGACCCAGGTTTTTCGGTAAACGGCCTTCAGCAACTTCTTTTTCAAAGAATGCGATCAGGTGGTTTGCAATACCTTGAGTTTCATCATCAGGTGCAGTTACAGTCGATGGAGAGTCATGCAATTCGTTGTTAAATACGATACCGACAATTTTTGAAGGGTCGATATTGATTGCATGAGTACCAATGCGCTCATCAACTTGCGTCAACGGAATTGGTTGACGAGTTGGGCGGTAAGTTGGGATATAAATATCGTGCAAGCCTTCAAAAGCAGGGCTTAAATTGGTGTTGATTTCTACAATCACTTTTTCAGCAAAAATTGCAAAACTTGCAGAGTTACCTACAGAAGTGGTTGGAATGATGCCGCCATCTTCAGTGATTGCAACAGCTTCAATTACGGCTACATCTGGCTTTTTAAGTTGTTGGTTACGCATTTGTTCAACAGTTTCAGACAAATGCTGATCGATGAACATCACTTCGCCTTTGTTAATGGCTTTACGTAAAGTGTTGTCGACTTGGAAAGGCAGGCGGCGTGCAAGTACACCAGCTTCAGTCAGCTTCTTGTCTAGATCGTTGCCTAGAGATGCACCTGTGATCAAAGTGATTTTCAGCGGGTTTGCTTGCGCCTGTTCAACCAATGCCAATGGAACAGCTTTTGCTTCGCCTGCGCGGGTGAAGCCGCTCATGCCCACAGTCATGCCATCTTTGATAAATTCAGCAGCTTGCTTAGCGCTGATCACTTTGTCATGAAGTGAAGCTAAACGAATGCGATCTAAAGACATCTTTTACTCTCATTAAAATTCTAAAACTGATACGGATTGTACCGATCAAAAAAGGCATTTTGCATACCCTTTAGGCTAAGGTCTAATTTTTTGAGAAAATGAGGGTATAAATTATATTTATGATCTTTATCTATTTGAAATTATTAATTAAAAATCATAGTGGTCATTCTTTGGGCGAAACTGTTTGTTTGTTTTTTGAACGCTTGTTAAAAGCGTTCCGTGATTGTTTGCTTAATTTTTTCCAAAGGGCTGCTGTTTAAACTTTCATCATTTTCCAGCTTTTGCAAAGGCAAAGAAATGATGGCTTCCAGTCCGCCTTCTGGCCGGTTACGGATTAAAAGCTGTCCAGAATGGATGTCCACAATACGTTTCACAATGGCCAGTCCAAGTCCGCTGCCCTGAATCGTTCTGGCATCATTGCCGCGGACAAAAGGCTGCATCAAGTCTGCAATTTGATCTTCTGGAATGCCTTCACCATTGTCTGCAACGCTAATCAGGATATGGTCACCTTCATACTTTGTGGCCAATTTAATCGGTTCTGCGCCATAACGTTTAGAATTATTAATCAAATTGCCAATCAGCCGTTTTAATGACAGGCTGCGCGCTTGAATAATAGGCAGATCTTGCGCTTCGAAACGAATATCTAGCGGTTTGAATTGAATAATCAGTTCTTGAAGCAATGCATTTAGGTCCGTATCTTGCGGCATTTCATCGGAACCGTCGCGCATATAAGAAATGAATTGATTTAAAATCGCATCCATATCTTCTACATCATAAATGAGGCCTTCCTTCAGAAAATCATCATCAGGCATCATTTCTGCACTGAGGCGGATACGGGTCAGCGGTGTGCGCAGGTCATGAGAAATTCCTGCCAGCATGATGCGGCGGTCACGCTCAGTTTGATCTAAGGTATAGATCATATGATTGAAGGCCTGATTGACCTCTCTGATTTCTTGCGGCCCATGGTTGGTTTCTAAGTAGGGTGCGGTGCCAGTTTTACTATAGCTGTTGGCTGCATGCTGTAGGCGGGCAAGCGGACGGTTGAGCTGGCGCACTAAGGTTAAAATAATAATGGCGGCAATCAGCGGAATGCCCAGCAGCCAGCCAATAATGAGTTCTGCGCTATAGTTGGCATAGGTTTTTAAAGGTTCACGGACCCAGTTGCCATTCATTTCAGGCGTTTGAATCCAAATACGCGGGTCGGGCTTAAACTGAAAATATACAGTCGCATTATCAATGCGCATTTCTTTAGCGAGTTTTTTTTCAATTTGATTGGTAAAAAACTCTGCAATCACTTTGTCTTTTACATTAGGAAACTCTTTCGGGTCGGTCACATATTCGATTCCGACACGGTTTTTCATCCAGTTATCGACATCGACTTCGGCATTATTATGAAAAATACGCAAGTCAGGATTATTGATGATTTCCAGCTCTACGGCTAAATAGCGGGCATGCTGCTGAATTTCTGGCAAATAGAGCGTGCGCCAAAAGAACCATAACGACATGAACAGGCTAAAAAACACCACAAATAAAACCAGTACGGTTGTGCGCATGGCTGCAGAGCGGGGTTTAATTTTATCGAAGAAGCGTTCCCACGGTGTCCGTTTTTTTTCGGAGTAGGCTACGTAGTCGGTAAATTCCTGTGGGTCGATGGGTTCGAGTTTCACGCAGAAATCCTTTAAGCCAATTTTTTGAAATGCAGTTTTTATTCTTTGCGATGGAATCTTACTGCTGGAACGTTCTTTGGAAGGAGTTCGTTATGTCACTTTTTAAAAAAGTAACCAAAATTTTTGCCATTCGCTGAACTCGCGCGCTCTACTTTTATAAATTCAATTTCAAGCGGCTCAAACAGCAGCGAATGGCATTTCCGGACATGGGATCCCGTGATTTGACTCTCATGCCTATCTTTATTTATTCAGCGCCATCTGGAACGAAAACATAACCCACGCCCCAAACCGTTTGGATATAGCGCGCACGGGCAGGGTTTTCTTCTACTAAACGGCGCAAGCGGGAAACTTGAACGTCAATTGAACGTTCCATTGCGCCCCATTCACGGCCGCGGGCAAGATTCATCAGCTTATCACGGGTTAAGGGCTCACGCGGATGTTGGACTAGCGCCTTAAGTACCGCAAATTCCCCTGTTGTTAAGGTCACGACTTGGCCTTCACGCGTTAAAGTGCGTGTAGACAGGTCTAAAGACCAAGGGCCAAAAGACACCACTTCCATTTGCTGACTTGGCGCACCTGGCACTTCACGCACTTGGCGGCGCAATACAGCGCGGATACGCGCCAGCAGTTCATTCGGGTTAAATGGTTTCGGCAGATAGTCATCTGCGCCAGCTTCTAGCCCTGCAATACGGTCGGAGTCGCTGCCGCGGGCTGTCAGCATAATAATTGGCGTATCAATGCTGGATTGGCGCAGACGGCGGCAAATGCTCAGGCCATCTTCGACTGGGAGCATAAAGTCGAGGACGATCAAAGAAAATAGTTCGCGCTGCAGCAGGCGGTCCATTTGAGTTGCGTCATGCGCAGTTTTTACAACAAAGCCTTTATCTTCCAAAAAGCGCTGTAAAAGCGTACGTAAACGCACATCATCATCGACAACTAAGATGCGTTCAACGCGGTCAGTATCGGTTTGTACGGTATCTGTCTTTTCAGCAGGTACAACTAAACTCATGATGTGCTCCTTTATTCTTTATAGTCATCGTAAACAAAAGTTGGGATGAGTGTCTTCACTTGAGTATACGATTCATTCATATCTGTTTGCTATGTTCTAAAGCAACAAATATTGCAGTTAAAATCAAGACATAGATACCAAATATATACAGGGATTGGCGAAATGTGTGAGGCGGCAGCCAATCTAAAAATAATGTGTATTGAATACTTTAGCTCATTTTTGTGAATGCGCGGTGAATTTGCAGCCGATACAGCGGGAAAATTAATAAAAACAATTGTGGATTTTATACACTTGGTCTTTATAATCATGGCTTTTAGTACTTATCCTTGTGGGATCATACACGATGACTGACTTAGTTCAGCAGTTGGCAAAAGAACTTGCCGTACGTCCAAATCAAGTTGAAGCTGCCATCAAGCTTATTGACGAAGGTGCCAGCGTTCCTTTTATCGCACGTTACCGTAAAGAAGTAACGCAAGGCTTAGACGATACGCAGTTACGCCAGCTCGATACGCGTCTTGCGTACTTGCGTGATTTATTTGATCGCCGTGAAAAAGTGATTGAATCGCTGAAAGAACAAGATAAATTATCAGACGATTTATTGGCGCGAGTCATTGCTGCTGAAACCAAAAATGCATTAGAAGAGCTTTATGCGCCGTACCGTCCTAAACGTACGAGTAAATCGTTTAAAGCCAAAGAAGCCGGCTTAGGCCCGATCGCAGAGAAAATTTTCAAAGAAGCGGTTGATCCAGCTGAGGCGCTGAACGGTTTTAGCCATGAAGATTATCCAGATACAGAAAGCCAATTGGATGCAGTTCAGCACATTTTGATTGATGACTGGGCGCAAAATATTGCGCTGACGGCTGAGCTGAAAGAAACATTTGCAAAAACTGCAGTGTTAAAAAGTTTAGTGGCGTCTGATGAGAAAAAAGAAGTCGGCAAGAAATTCCGTGACTATTTTGACTTTTCAGAAAATCTGAACAAAGTGCCGTCACACCGTTTATTGGCAATGCTGCGCGGCCGTCAGGAAAATGTACTGGGCTTAAAAGTGGATGGCGAAGATGCGTCTCCTCTGGCGCGTATTGAAACGGAATATGATTTGGAAACAGCTCAGCCGCAAAGCCGTCAAGATTATTTAAAGCAAACAGCGAAACTGTTTTGGCTCGGCAAGGTGCGTCCTGCCATTGAGCATTCATTATTGACGGAAAAGCGTTTGGCGGCTGAAGCTGAAGCAATGAATGTATTTGCAGAAAACCTGCGTCATTTATTGCTGTCTGCGCCAGCTGGCGCGCGCTGTACATTGGGGGTAGATCCTGGTATCCGTACAGGCGTGAAACTGGCTGTAGTAAATCAGTCTGGTGATGTGGTTGCGCACAGCACGATTTATCCGTTTGCGCCAAAAGAAGACAAAGCAGGTTCAATTGCTGAACTTGCTCGCTTATGCCGTGAATTTAATGTTGACCTGATTGCGGTAGGCAATGGTACAGCAAGCCGTGAGACAGAAGCGGTTGTGGCTGAAATGATGGCTGCCAACAGCGATTTGAAATTGACACGTGTTTCGGTTTCAGAAGCAGGCGCATCGGTATATTCAGCATCTGAATTAGCATCTGCGGAATTGCCAGAGCTGGATGTCTCTATCCGCGGCGCAGTATCTATTGCACGCCGTTTGCAAGATCCATTGGCTGAATTGGTTAAAATTGATCCAAAATCAATTGGTGTAGGCCAGTACCAGCACGATGTAAACCAAACTGGCTTAGCAAAAACACTGGAAGCAGTGGTTGAAGACTGTGTGAACTCAGTGGGTGTCGATGTCAATACTGCATCTGCGGCAATCTTGGGCTACATCGCAGGTCTGAATAAGTCTATCGCGCAGCAAATTGTTGACTTCCGTAAGGAAAATGGCCGTTTTGACAACCGTCAGACCTTGAAGAAAGTACCTCGCTTGGGTGAGCGTACATTCGAACAGGCGGCTGGCTTCTTGCGCATTCAAGATGGTTCAGAACCATTAGATGCATCTGCGGTTCACCCTGAATCTTATGCATTGGTTTCTAAAATTGTTGAAGCGAAAGCAATGACAGTAAAAGACATCATTGGCAACACCGAAATTATCCGCCAAGTCAATGCAGAAGAATTTGCTGATGAGCAGTTTGGTCTGCCAACAATTCAAGACGTGTTATCTGAGCTTGAAAAACCGGGCCGTGACCCGCGTCCAGAGTTCCGTACTGCGAAATTCCGTGAAGATATCACAGAAGTGGCGCAGCTTGCAGAAGGTATGACACTTGAGGGTGTGGTGACCAATGTAACCAACTTTGGCGCATTTGTAGATGTCGGTGTGCATCAAGATGGTTTAGTGCATATTTCAGAGCTGGCAAATGAGTTTGTTTCTGATCCGCACAAAGTCGTGAAACCGGGTCAAATCGTTCAGGTGCGTGTTTTAACGGTAGATGCGGAACGTAACCGCGTGAACTTGTCTATGCGCCCTGAAGGTTCTGAAGCGCCTGCTAAAGCGCCGCGTCAGCCGCGCCGTGAACAAGGTCAAACTGAACAGCGTACTGCACGTAAGCCGCAAGGCAAACGCCCGCAGCAAGCGCGTCCAAATGGTGAGCGTCCGCAATCGAACAAGAAGCCTCAAGCAGCAAAACCGCAGGAAAATAAAATTGGCGGTTTAGGTGCATTATTGCTTCAAGCAGGGATTAAAGGTTCGAAGTAATCTTTATCTCTCAATAAAAAACCTCCCAATCGGGAGGTTTTTTATTGAGTTTTATGCATTAATTATTGGCACAATCCAGCTGGTAATAATTAATAAAATACCCAAGTGGCCAAGCTTGCGCGTCACATACACCAGTTTTGACGGCGGCTGTTCCAGCTGTTTGGCATATTCATCTAAGCTGACGCTATGTTTAATTTTGCTGCTAAACAAGAACACGGCCAGATCAATACAGATTAAAATGGTTCCGACGTCAGCGACAAGATCCATTAATACAAAGTCTTGCGACATTAGCGCTGTGATGACTTGATAGCTGAGAAATAAAGCAAAGGCAATGCAGGCATACTGCAGCACAATCAGAAAAATACGCATAACACTCGATTCAATTCATACATTTTTAAATATCTGCTGCCGATTATACAAGGCTTGGCAAGAGATGAAACCGCTGCATGCTATAAGCTTTGCATGTGTGCCGGCAGCTGCTGTTTTTCCACCAGTTCTAAAAATTCGTCGCCTAGGCGCTGGCTTTCTGCGACAGATTGCCGCCATAGCTGAACCCTCTGTTTAGGCTCTAAGCCTTTCAGCACAAAATCTTTGCGGTCTGGCAGGCGTCCTAAAGGCAGGCTTTTGAGGTAGTCCGCTGAAGGCGAAATGAGTAAAGTCCGCGCCTGATTTTGTGCATTGGCTTTGCGGGATTTAAACATCTTGTCGAACCAGCCGGGAATAATGCTGTCGCTGAAATGAGGGTAAAGCACAATGCCCTTACTCTCAAAGGGGAGATCAATGTGATAGTCAATGAGGCCGCCGTCACGGTAAGCGCCAGCTGGCGCATTTGCGATATTTTTAACAGCAGGCGTGACACCTGGGATAGATCCTGATGCCATTAGCCAGTCAGCAACGTTGTCAGCTGTGTAATTCAGATAATGAGTTTTAAAGGCATCATCTTGTATTTTAAATTGTGGAAATTGCTCTGGCTGGCAAATCACGCGCTGCATAAATTTATTTAAATGATGACGGGAAATGGCATTTGCGCCCACAATGCTCAGCAATGAGCTATAGAGCGCTAAAGGCTGATCACTTTGAAATAAATGTGCTGCTTTGGCCGCAATAATCGTTAGGTGATAATCTGGGTGAGTGACCAGCTTTTGTGTTTGATCCGTCAAAATGCCTGCAAGCATTTCACGTGAGATTTTGTCAATTTCTAGGGTTTTCATACCCTTTTGAAAGGGGAGATGGATATACAATTCAGCCAGTTTTTCAGGGCCAAGTTTTCCGCCTTGGGCTGTAATGCCTGCAAAACGCCAAGCTCCTACAGATGAGCCAATTAAAAAGCGGCGCTGTTTTGCCTGCGGTAAAAAATTGCTGAAAATGGCTTGGTCTAAACCAGTCAGTCCAATCCCTTTTGGACCGCCAGCTGCGCCAGGAATCATATCGATCTGAGCGGCTTGCAAGCCTTCTTTTTCAATAAGCTGGCGGGCAAGACTGCCAGCACGGAAGGTGAGGGCGGGAGAGCGCCGCTGCAATATTTGTGTCATGGCAATAAGATAAAAATAAAAGAATCGGCATTATTTTAAATGCAGCAGAATCAGGCTCAATGGCGTGAATGATCAGTGTGTGACGCAGAAGTCAGCCTTAAAAAATCCGCATCTTAAAACAAGATACGGATTTGGACGGCTGTGCTGAATGGTCAATTTTAGAATAAGCGTGCTTGAATACCCAGAGACGCTAAGCCATAGCGCTTATCTAGGCGGGAGGCGGTTACGCCGTTATAAAGAAATGGAATGTAGCCGACAAAGTTATTTTGATACATATCGCCTTGTACAAAACCTGTTATTTGAGGGGTGAAATCATAACTGAGTTTTAGGCTGAGAGTATGATTATCCTTGATTGGAGTGCTGCCGAAGCTGCTGACACGGTCATCAATTTGATCACGCCATAATCGTTGATATTGATAACCGATTTGGCTTTCAAATGCTTTATGGCGCCAGTTCCATGAGCCGCCGATACTGGCAAAATAACTGTCATAGTTCAGATCTTTTTGTATATCTAAACCAAATTCATTGGCATTGCCGCTTATGGCCAAATCGGTGATTGTGATATTGCCAGTTTTACACGGTTTGGCAAGATTGCCTGTGTAAGTATTGCTGCTGTCAATGCTGACATTCATTAAACAGCCTTGATGCATGGCTTGGAGCTGTAATTTATTTACTTCAACTTTACTGTAGCCAAGACTTGCAAAAGCATTGAGCTGATTCATTGGGTCCAGTTTACGTGAAAAAATACCATCTAGCTGAAGCTGAAAATCTTGAGGCTCTTCAACATGTACTTGTTGAAACGTGCGTTGATTCACTTTGGTTGCTGTAGATTTGGTTAAGGTATTTGCTGTATTTCCCCAAATGCTGGCGCGGAAACTTAAAGCGTCATTTTTATGTAAGTTTAAGTTTGGCGTATAGCGGGCTCCAATGAGCGCACTCTGTAACTTGTTGGTATCTTGTGTATATTCAATTTCACGATGCCAATAGATGCCTTCTATAGACCATTGCGGGCTGATTTGATATGCCGCAGCCAGATGCAGTCCTTGATAGTCGCCGGCAGAGGAGTCGGTAATTCCTTCGCTTTCACGCATGTCCAAAACATCAATGGTGTCATTTACAGCATCTATTGCGAAGGTCATATTTAATGCGGATTTATAAGGTGCATTAAAGTCTTTTGCTGTAAGAAACGGATCGTTAGGCGCAGCAAAACCGTGCCCTGTAAGCGCAATACATACGCTAAGTACTGCTAGTTTGATGTACATAATGGCTCGAAGCTTGACAGATAATAAAGAGAAAGCCAGTTCGAAAACTGGCTCTTTTCTTGCTGAATTAATTCAGTTTGAAATATGCTGTGACAGATGGGCCAATGAAACTTTCGCCATTAAAGTCAACTGTTGCTGAACTTAAGCCTAGAGAGCTGTCCACGACATAAGTAATAGGCAGAACAAATGCTGTTGCTGTAACTGCATCATTTGTGGCTAATTGGCCATAGAATTGATTGTAGTAACCCTTCAGCGTTGCGTTGCTGTCAATTAATGCTTGTAAAGAAATCGCGCCATTACTTGCACTAACATCAATATTATTATCGAGTGTAAATGTTGCATTGTTTGTATTGTTCAGTGTTGATGTAATTGTGACAACAGCACCTTGAGGAATTGTTGCGAGTTTAATAGACCCATCTACATTGAATGTTGTCAGAATATTATTCACTGTAACGTTGAGGCTTTCTTGTTTTGTACCGCGTGTTCCATTTAGTTTGAAAGCAAGCTTAATTGTATCTTTAAGTTCAGTTTTTGCATTTTCAAGTTTAAATGCAACGCTTAAATTGTTTGTCAGCTGGCTTAGCCCAATGTTAAGAGGGTTTGCGCTAGATGAATTCTTTAACTGATCTAATGTGTAGCTTGCAAGTTCTAAACCGCTATACACAGGGGTTTTGAGCTGTTCTTGCAGATTGTCTTGAATATTGCCTTCATTATTTTGAAGTTTTGTTTGCAATTCTTCAGCAGTCAAATTCGCACCGCTTATAACGACTGCATTCATTAAATTTGAAACAGTGGTGATATTGCTATTGACCTGAGTAATCACACTGTTATCGATTTCAGTTTCTGGATCATTGATTATGGTATTAGCATTTGCAACGGCAGTATTCAGAATGGTCGTTAATGCTGCTGGAGAAATTTGTGCAGTGCCAGCCGTAAATAGTGTATTAGTTTCGAGGTGCTTAGCAAGTGCGCCAAATGCAATCTCAGTTGCTTTACTGACGTCAAGAGCTGGAGTTCCATCAGCGTTATTGACTGCTTGCAGGCTGTCTTCTATTTGGTTTGCCAGCTGCTGAATCACAAAAATAGTTGCCATGTCTTTGGCGCTGGCATCTGTAACAGGATCAAATGTTGAAAGATCGTAATTTGAAGTTTGCAACTTGCTAAGCGTTTCAGGAGATAGCCCTAGATTTGATAACAGAGTTGGGATATCGGCTGAGCCAGCATAAGCCTGTAAGGTTGTTAGCGGGCTCACCACAACTTTACCGCTGCCCAAAGCTTGAAGATCAGTTGCTTTTAATTTAAGTGTACCAGTGAAATTCAGACCTGTTGCAATATCAATACCGCCTGTTATGGTCAGCGGCGAATTTTGGCATGATGCAGTGGTCTCAAAGCTGAACTTACCTGTTGCATTTGTTTGAACTGTGACAAAAGAACCATCGGTATTTTTACAGTTGTCGAATTGGACTGTTGCACCGCTTAAATAAAAGTCGACAGCTGTACCTGAAACAGTTTTTGGCGTAAATGGAGTTTCAGTAGAACCGCCACTGCCGCCGCCGCAAGCTGTTAATAATGAAGTTAATGCAATAGATAGGACAGAAAATTTTAATGATTTATGTTTCATTATTTAAATCTCAAACTCATTTACGTTTCGAAACTTATAGCAAAAAAAACACACAAAAAATAACAAAGAATAACATTCAAGAGAAAAGTGAATTTATTTAAGGGTTTGTGGTTGTTGTTATATTTGTGAAATATAAAATATATGTGCGCTTCAAGGTCTTTAAAGTTTGAGGGTGTCTAGATTTTTTCGGGAAAATAATAAGCGAAATAAATAGTGAAAATTATGGTGAAAAATTTTTTATAATAGGATTGTATATATTAATTAAAATCCATATATGTCAATTATATATTTTATATTGAATATTTTGGCAGACCAGTATTGGTCTGCTAAATTTTAAAAATTATTTAAAAATACGCCAAAGCGATAAAATAGAGGCTGCGGCAATCAGTAAAATAGAAATATACCAAGGCGATATGACGGCGATGGCAAGGAAAATTGCCATGAAGCTGCCGAAAATCCAGCTGCGCTTTTGCTGATGTTCCATCTGCAGGCGTATGCTTTGCAGCTCATTGAGCTGTTTAGCATGCCACGCAGACTGATTTTTGAGGCCATTTAAGCTATCAATCAGCAGCGTTGGCAAATCTTGAGCACCCAAAAGCAAGTCTGGAATTTTTTGACCTAATTCCTTGATGTTCTTCTGCGGATTCATTTGCGCTTTGATCCAGTCGGTTAGGATTGGTTTTGCAAGGCTCCAAATATCCAGTTCAGGGTATAAATCTGTGCCTAGACCTTCAACATGCACCAAAGTTTTTAGCAAAAGCATCAATTGCGGCGGAATTTCTAAATGGAAGCGGCGAGCAACGTCCATGACCTCAATTAAAATACCCGCGAAATCCAGCTCGTGCATTGGCTTAGACACCATCGGTCCGACAGTGCGGCGCATTTCACGTGCAAGCGCATCTTGGTCTGTGCCCGGCGGAATCCAGCCAGCTTGATGAACCACTTGAATCAGCTGCATAAAATCGCTGTTCATAACTGCCAGCAGCATACGCGCTACAGTCATTTGGTCATGTTTAGACAGCTCGCCCATAATTGCGCAGTCCAGCGCAATAAAACGCGGATTGGCTGGGTTAATGGTTTCTACAAAAACATTGCCCGGATGCATGTCGGCGTGGAAAAAGTTATCGCGGAAGACTTGGGTAAAGAAGATCGTCAGCCCTTTTTCCGCCAAATCTTTACGGTCCATGCCTAGACGTTCAAAGGTCGCAATATCTGAAATCGGCACACCTGTGATGCGTTCAGCAACCATCACATCTTTACTGTCCATATAGACTTCAGGCACATACATCATGCTTGAGCCTGTGAAGTAATGGCGCATGCGGCGTGTATTGTCTGCCTCAAGTGTCAAATCCAGTTCTTTTAAAATGATTTGACGGTAGTCTTGAATGATTTCAGACAAGTGCAAGGCGCGGGCAGCTTCTAAGCGTTTTTCAAGGAAAGCGCCTAGCCACTCTAAAATTTCAAAGTCTTGCAGAATTTGATTGCGTATATCTGGACGGGTGACTTTCACCACGACTTCACGGCCATCATGCAAGGCAGCGGTATGCACCTGCGCAATAGACGCTGCAGCCAGCGGCTGTGCATCAAAGCGAGAAAATAGGGTGTTTACATCTGCTTTGAGTGACTGCTGAATACGCATTTTTGCAACGTCATTGTCAAAAGGCTTAACACGGTCTTGCAGTAAAACCAGCTGCTGCAGCACCTCAGGCGGAATCAAGTCGCGGCGGGTAGACAGCAGCTGGCCAAGTTTAATGGCAAGCGGCCCCATTTCCTCAAGCGCTTCTTTTAATTTCAGCGGGTTTTTACGTTCGCGGCTCGACCATGCAGCAGGGTGCATGCGAATTAAGCCCAAAACGTGACGGGCTTTTTCAGGCAGCTCTTCCGCAGGAAATAACGTGTCGAGTCTATAGTGCGCGGCAATGCGCCAGAGGTCGATTAAACGTCTAAGGTGCGGAATCATAAGAGCAAATACCTGAAATTAAAGAGATGTATTAAGTGAGTTGAGTTGAGCTTGAAGCTGCTGAATCTTGGCTTCAGCGCGGTCTAGGTTCTGATTTAAAATGCGGGTGTCTTGATTTAAATCATCCATTTGCCAGCGCGGGGCCAATAAGCCAGAGTCTTCTTTTAATGCGTCTTGTGCAAAAAATAAATGGCTTTGCAGTGAACGTTTCAGCTGCTGCGGCGCCAGTTGGATTTTGCCAATTTCATGCGCTAAAGCAGGCCCGATCCATGGCGAGAGCTGTGATGCAAGATCAGGCTCAGCCTGCTGCATAATGCGCTGAATTTCCTGCAGCAAGCGGTAATCGCCTTGCAGCGGGATGTTGCCGACATCATCAGCCATCAGCAGTTTAAGCAGCTCAACTATACTTTTTACGCTGAGTGTTGCTGTTGCTTCTGTTGGTGCTTGACTCTGTTCAAAAGGGCGCTGTTCAAAGAGAGAAGGCGCTTCCGTATGGCCTGTTGCCGTCGGTTCGAGACGGACTTTGCCATCATCAAAACAGACGTCAACAGACAGCTGCGGAGACCCAATGACTACACGGAGCATTTTGCCTTGCAGCGCATTGAGCTGGATGCGCGAGATGGCATCCAAATCAATGATACGGTGAATGATGCGTTCGGCAGCGCCAAGAGCAAGGATTGACCACATAATAGAAACCTATGGGGCTAAATTACAGTTTGAAACCGCGGTGAACAGCAACAATGCCGCCAGTCAGGTTGTGGTAATCACAGTTCTGGAAGCCTGCATTTTCCATCATGCCTTTCAGCGTGCGCTGATCTGGATGCATGCGGATTGATTCGGCAAGGTATTTATAGCTTTCAGAGTCATTGGCAATGATTTTGCCCATGATTGGCAGTGCCGTGAACGAGTATAAATCGTAAAGTTTAGAGAACGGTTCAAATACTGGTTTAGAAAATTCTAATACCAATAAACGGCCGCCTGGCTTAAGTACGCGGTACATCGCTGCAAGCGCTGCATCTTTATCTGTCACGTTGCGTAGACCAAATGAAATGGTCAGCAAGTCAAAGCTGTTGTCTGCAAATGGCTCTAAAGTTTCAGCATTGGCCAAAACGAAATCGACATTGGTGCAGCCTGCATCAATTAAACGGTCACGGCCGACATTCAGCATCGATTCATTGATGTCTGACAATACCACATGGCCAGTCGGACCCACTTCGCGGCTGAATACTTTCGCTAAGTCGCCAGTACCGCCGGCAATATCCAGTACATGCTGACCGCGGCGTACACCTGACATGTTGATGGCAAAGCGTTTCCATAAACGGTGAATGCCGAATGACATTAAGTCATTCATGATGTCGTATTTTGCAGCCACTGAATGGAACACTTCAGCGACTTTTTGCGCTTTATCTTCACTGTTTACAGTTTGGTAGCCAAAGTGCGTTGTTGCGCCGACATTGCCGGTATTTGCGCCGCGCGGCAGGTTATATTTAGGCACTGAACCTGTTGCAGGCGTATCTGTCAGAGGCTGTTCAAGTGACTGCTGCTGACCTTGCGGCGCGCCTTGCGGAAGCGGTTCGGTTAAGAATGGGCTGACTTTGTCTGTGTTTTGTGCCGCTGTTTCAGGTTGTGCAGGCTTTTGATTTTCATTAGACATTAAGTCACTCCTAACTTCAAAATAGGGTTAATTCATCATTGCATGCATGATGACAGATTCTTTGGCGTTGTACAGCAATCATCACGCAATTGTTATGAATAATATACAGAAATATTTGCGTAAAACGGCTGCGCCATACTGTTTGCAATAGCGGGTCAGGACACGGAGCTATTGAAATGGATTGAGATCGCCAGCATGTACTTTCGCCACAATTTGGCGTTCAACAGCAGTGAACTCTTTCACGAATTTTTCGGCTGACTTTAGCGGTTTCATGGCTAAAAAGCCATCTTGCATAAAATCATACATCACATCAAAGCGGTATTTGGCTGCTGCGCCTTTACACATTTTAAAGGCGGTATAGACCACAAATGAGCGCATGTATTTATCTAGGCTTTTGCCCAGTTCATCCAGCATTGACAGCTGTTTCAGACGCTCTTCGCCTTGATCCAGCTGTAAATAGGCCTGCCGCATCATTTCATCCGTCAGCGCTTCATTGGGATGATAGTCTTTCAGCAGCTGTATTGCGACCTGCTCATCCAGCTGTACCGCCAAAATAGCCAAAGCGACGCCAGAGGTGCCTGTTTTAATTGCATTATCCGGAATCAGTTTTTCGGCTTTGTGGGCATATTTGGTTAAGCGGGCAATCTGTTCGGCCAGCGCGTCAAAATCAGGTCCGCCATATAGGCGGTTCAGGAAATATTCTGCCATGAGAGTATTTTGCTTTTCTGCAAAATGCTGGGCATGGGTACGCTGCATGCGCGTTTTTTGCCATGCCTGAACATCTTGCAGGCGCTGTAAAATTTGCGCATTTTTATGATAATTGAGCTGAAAATAGAGTTCTAAAAGATCATCTAAAACGGCAAGTTTGGACATTATTTGTCTCAATTATTTTTGAAGTTATGGAAATATTAGCTGCACTTAGCGCTGCCTGCTATGACAAATTTTCAGAAATGCTGCTTCATTGGGTCAGTTGGCGGTTTAAAAGGCGAATTGAGGCGGCTGAAAAGCAGCTTTGATGTTACAGAAAAAATAAAAACACAGGCTATACTGACTTGGATGATGATAATGCAAAGAATAGAAAAATGACGGCGAAACAAAATCAATTTCAACTTATAGATGAAGAGCAGCTGTCGCTGCAGCTGATTGAAGCGCAGTACGCGCTGAAGGAAAGCCGCGGCAAAAGCAATGCCAAAAGCCAGCTTATTTTAGTGAGCGGCATAGAGCTGGCCGGTAAAGGTGAAGCGGTGAAGCAGCTGCGTGAATGGCTGGATCCGCGCTATTTGCGTGTGAAGGCAGATCCGCCGCGCATGTTTAATCATCAGGAAACCTTTTGGCAGTCATATGCGCGTTCTATTCCTGCTGAAGGTCAAATTATGGTGATGTTCGGCAACTGGTACAGTGACCTGTTAAGTACCGCGATGCATGTTTCGCAGCCGATGGATGAAACCATGTTTGATGAATATGTCGAGAACATGCGCAGTTTTGAACAAGATCTGAAAAATAATAATGTTGAGGTGGTGAAGTTCTGGTTTGATCTGTCGTGGAGGTCGCTGCAAAAACGTTTGGACACGCTGGACCCAAGTGAGGTGCATTGGCATAAGCTGCATGGGCTGGACTGGCGCAATAAAAAGCAGTACGACAGTTTGCAAAAGCTGCGTCAGCGCTTCAGCAATGATTGGATCATTATTGATGGCGAAGATGAAACGGAGCGCGATCAGCTGTTTGCACAGCAAATTTTACGCGCCATTCAGCACTGTCCTGTACATTTGAGCAAGGCTAAAGGGCGCTGGCAGCAGGCAGCTGTGCCAGAAGCGCTGCTCCAGCCGGCAGCCGAAGCGCAGCAGGATGATGCAGAGTATAAAAAAGAGCTGAAACGGCTGACCAAAAAAGTGTCAGAAGCGATGCGCATGGACCGCAGAAATGTGGTGATTGCTTTTGAGGGGATGGATGCCGCTGGAAAAGGCGGTGCAATAAAACGCATTGTGAAACAGCTTGACCCGCGTGAATATGAAATTTATACCATTGGTGCGCCTGAAAAATATGAGCTGAGCCGGCCGTACCAATGGCGGTTTTGGAATAAAATCCAGCCGGATGAGAAAATTATGATTTTTGACCGTACATGGTATGGGCGTGTGCTGGTTGAACGCATTGAGGGTTTTGCCAATGAGATTGAGTGGCAGCGCGCTTATGATGAAATTAACCGTTTTGAACGTGATTTAAGTGATAGCAATACCGTTGTCATTAAATTTTGGCTGGCAATTTCTAAAGATGAACAGGAACTGCGTTTTAAAGCCCGTGAGGAAACGCCGCATAAACGTTTTAAAATTACGGCTGAAGACTGGCGCAACCGTGAACGCTGGGATGATTATTTGAAGGCGGCGGCGGATATGCTTTCACGTACACATACAGCTTATGCGCCATGGCATGTTGTTGCGACAAATGATAAAAAAACAGCGCGTTTAGACGTGCTGCGGGCCATTTTAAAACAGCTCAAAGCCGAATAAGCCCTGAGCATAAGCAGGGGGCAGCAGCAGGAAGGCAGCATGCAAATTTAGACTAGATTTGCATGCTGCTTCTGCTGAATGCCTTTGGCTAGTTTATAGCTTTCCTCTACATGCGCTTCCGCGACTTTTTTCATGACAATGTAGCCCAGTGACGCGGCAATGGCTTGACCGCCAAGCGGGATAAATTTGGTGACCTGTTTCGTTAGGTATTTGGCTGCTGCATTATTTAAAGACTTTTTCATTGCTGTACGCGCAACCACAAGTCCTGAAAATTCAATACCGCGTTTGCGCAGTTCAGACCAATGCACTTGTTTGGTTGCTGGGTCAAATACGCTGATTTGTTCAGGCGCTAAGCCAAAGCGCGCATTAATTTCTGGAATCAGCTGAGATAAAATACCGACATCAATGACAACATCTAAAAACGGTACAGGAACAATGGCAACACCAGCCGAAATATAAGCGCGTTTTTTGACAATATCTAAGCATTCTTGGCGGATGCTTTCCAAATTCAAATTTGGGTCAATTGATTCTGGGATTTTGTCTATTTTCATATATGGGTACCCTTCGGTGCTGAATTGGTTTTTTTCGCTTGAATCTAATTAAGATACTTGTTTCAACTTAATTTTTATACTGAATATTGTTGCCAACTTCGCATAGACAGTCTAGGAAGTATAGTAAATAATCTTTATTGTTTTGCAGCGCGGTTTTGAGGTTTAGGGGAAGCAATGGCTATTCGCGTCATACAGAGTCAACGAATTGAAGTATTGCTTGAGGCGATGCTGCAGGCTGGCCGCCAGCCTGTGCAGAACCCGCTGGATGCGCTGCAAACACAGCATTTCATTGTTCCCAGCATGGCTGTACAGACATGGCTGACGGTTCGGCTGTCTGAATATCAGGGCATTAGCGCCAATCATTTGTTTCATCAGCGGATCCGCGCTTTTCAGTGGTTTGCCTATCAGGCCGTGCTGGATGATAAAGAAAAAGTCCGTAAAGCCAATATTCCGCGCTTAATTTTAAAATGGCGTACGTATCAAACATTAAAGCCATATATTCAGCAGACGGCTAATCCGCTGGCTTTGGATCATCCTTTGCATAGCATTGTGCAGCGCATTTATGACAGCGCAGAACGTCTGAGCAATAGCACGGAACAGCAGCTGAAAAAGCAGGGCATGCTGTATTGGGTGTCGGAGCAGGTGTCACGCCTGTTCAGCAACTATATGGAATACCGCGGTCATTGCATGAAACAGCATGAGGCAGGTGAGGCTTGCCGCTGCAGTCATAATTGGCTGGCGCTGTGGGGACAAAATCAGCCGCTGGATTTGGAGCAGCAGTTCTTTATGCCGCGACCGCTTTTCCCAGGTTTAGACAGTAAAGAAGAACAGGAACAGCAAGCGCAGATTTCGAGTTTTGCCAAAGCGCAGGCAGAACAGCTGGAACAATGGCAGCGCTGGCTGTGGCATAGTGAATTTCATGAAGACTTTGCTCTGATGCAGACGATTGATGATGATTTTTGGACGATTTTAGATGATCCTGAACAGCGCCAAAGTGCGCTGAAAGCCCTGCCGAGACAGGTGGTGCTTTTTACCGTTTTGGATTTGCCGCCGAATCAGCTGTCATTTTTACGCCGTTTAGGGCAGTACATAGATGTGCTGATTTTGCACTTTAACCCTTCACAGGAATACTGGGCGGATACGGTTGATGCGAATTGGAAAAAGCAGTATGACGTCAAACTGAAGCAGCGTTTTAAAGAAAAGAATCCGCAGGCGACCACTGCGCAAATTGAAGCCTTTTTTGAAAAATATACGCTGGAATATGGCCAGCAAAAAGATTCGCGCCATCCGCTGCTGACCCGTTTCGGTAAGCAGGCGCGGGATCATTTCTCGCTGCTGGTCAATTTAGCATCTGGCGACAATGATGAAGAGTGGCATGACATTTTCCCGATGGATTATGATGCGCACCTGCTGGGCAAAATTCAATATGACATTTTAAATTTGGCAGAGCCTGAACGGGCTTCGTTTGGGCTGTCCGAAGATGATGACTCTATTCAGATCCATGTCTGCCATTCTGCTCAGCGTCAGCTGGAAGTGTTAAAGGATCAGCTGACTTTCTGGCTGTCGCAGTCCACAGCAGCGCAGCCGCGCGCGCCGAGCGATATTTTAGTGCTCAGCCCGAATTTGAAAGAGCTGGAGCCCTTAATCCGCAGTGTGTTTGCGCCGCCGCCGCGTGAACAGTCATTTGATGCTGCGCCGCAGGCTATAAGAAAAGACAGTGTGTATTTGCCAGTCAAAATAGCTGGTGTGCCGCAGCTGGATACGCAAAATGCATGGCGCGCCGTACTTGGCCCCATTCAGCTCGCACAAGGCCGTCTGACCTTGGAAGATGTGGCGGACTGGCTGAATTTAGCTGCGGTTCAGACCCGTTATGGGCTGAATCATGATCAGACTGCCCGCATGATTGAGCTGCTGAGCGAAGCGAAGTTTAAGCGCGGTTTAGATGAAGCGCATTTACAGCGGACGTTAGCGCCTAATGATACAGACTACCGCTATAGCTTTAAATTTGCTTTAGACCGGCTGGTGCTGGGGGTGGCTGTCCCGCAGCATGTCATGCTGCAGGACACGCTCAGCTATGCATTTGTGCAGCCTGAAGACTTTGAACTGGTGAATATTTTAATTGAGATTTATCAGAATTTTGCTGAACGCCAGCATTGGCTGGTGGAGCATGAGATGGGTATTCAGCGCAATGTAGAAGAATGGCTGCATTTGCTGCTGAAAGATTTGGATGCCTATCAGAACAGCGGTGTAACGGCGCTGAAAACGGTGCGCGAAGTGCTGCGTAAACTGATTACCATGCTGACGCTGTCTTACTACAGTGAAGAAGATGAGATACAGCAGGATGCGCCGCAGCTGTTAAAAGACATGCAGCTGCCGCTGCCGTATCTGCTGCAGGAAATCCAAAACAGCATTGACAGTCAGATGGATCAGGCGCAGCCGACAGGACAAATTACCTTCAGTCAGATGGGACAAATCCGCCCGCTGCCTTATAAGCTTATTGTGATGCTGAATTTGGACAGCGGGAAATTTCCCAGCCGTCAAGTGCGGCTGCCTTTTGATTTGATGGATGTGCTGAAATCGCATTTGGGTGACCGTTCGCGTTTAGATGATGATCAAGGCGCTTTTTTAGATGCTTTGCTGCTGGCGAAAGAAAATCTTTGGCTGTTTTATAATGGCTTTGATGTCAGTGATGGCGAGGTGCGTGAGCCTTCAAGTGTGGTGCAGGAATTTATCCGTCATTTGGCTGTGATTGTCAGTGGCGCAGACAGCAGCGCAGTGCTGCCAAAACTGGCTGAGCTGGCTGGCGGTGTCGAAGTGCCGGAAAATTTAGCATCTTTGTATGCGGTGCATAGTCTGCAGCCTTTTGAACAGCAGCGCTTTAGCGATGTTCCGAATGTGCGTCAAATCAGCTATCAAGACCATTGGTATTATGTGGCGAAACAGCTGCAGCAAGGTAAAGGTGTACGCCTGCCATGGGCAGGCAAAGCATTGGCAGCGCAGCCAGCTGATGAACTGCAGCTGGACAGCAGTCAGTGGATTAAACAGGTGACTTTCCCTGCAGAGCTGTATTTAAAAACACTGAGTATTGTTAATCCTAAATTGGCCGATGGTTTGGCGACCGATGAGCCGCTGATGCTGGATGGCTTAGAAAAATATGCAGTGCGCAATACGCTTATGCAGGCAGAGCAACAGGTGCCGCCAGATTTGCTGCTGGATCAGCTGCCAGTGGGTAAATTAAAAGAAGCCGCATGGCAAAGCAGCTTGCAGCAGCATGAAGCATTGCTTGAAATTGTGAAAGAGATGACGCAGACAGATCCGCCGCAATTGACTGCAGTCACGCAGCGGATTTTAAAAATTGATGAAAAAATTCAAATGCAAATTACTGTGCCTGCAGCTGAAACGGCTTGCTGGATCAGCTTAACCGCATCCAGTGCGCGCGGGCGGCGCAGAGCGCAAATTTGGCTGGAATATTTGCTGTGGCTGAACAGTTTGCCTGAACAAGATATGCAGGCTTATGAACGGATAGAAGTCTGCAGCGATACGGTCATCCGCTGCAGCGGTCTGACGCCTGCAGATGCGCGGAATTATTTACAGAAGTGGATGGAAGCATGGCGCTATGGCCAGCAGCGTCCTCTGGTGCTGCCGGCGGCGCTGCTGCTGAGTACTGAAAAAAATGGTTCGTTGACTTTGCATGAGGGTGCGAAAGGTGAAGAGCCAAGCGTACAGTGGATTGAAAATGGGCAGGGCATGAGGGTGCTGAAACAGTTTGATAAATTGCGCAGCAAGTGGACGGCCTCAGGTGATTATTCAGGTTTTGATATCCGTTATGACGAAGCCAATCAGGCGCATCTGGATTGGGCCTTTATTTTAAGAGATCAAAATGCAGCGCAGCTGCTGGAACATTGCTGTGAGCTGTTTGCTTATACCTTGTATCAGCCGATTTATGACCATCAGCATGCGGAGTAAGCAATGAATATTCAGGAAATTGAACAGCCGATCCGCAATATGCATTTTCAAGGCCTGCATTGGATAGAAGCTTCTGCAGGGACAGGCAAAACCTTTACGCTGTCGAGCCTGATGGTGCGTATTTTGCTGGAAAAATATTTGCCGCGCCAAATTATTGCGACCACATTTACCCGTAAAGCGGCTGCGGAGCTGAAAAGCCGTATCCGTCAGCGCTTGTATAATATTTTAGCGCTGCTGGAAACCTTGCGCAGTGAGCAAGTCAGCGAGATTCAGCAGAGGGCGGCTGCAGAAAAAGATGAATTGGTGCAGGTCATTTTAGAGCGCAATGCGCATCAGATTGGCTTTGCCTGTGACCGTCTGCAGTTGGTATTGGATCAGCTGGATGAACTGTTTGTCGGGACATTGGACAGTTTCAGTCAGACGCTGCTGCGTGAGTTTGCCTTTGAAAGCGGCAAGATTGAACGTGCTGAAATTACCAATGATGATGCTGTCTATATACAGCAGCTGGTGCATGATACGTTGCGTGCATGGCTGCAGCAGCAGCCGCAGGCGGCGGTCAATCTGCTGCTGGAACGCAAGAAAATAAAATCCGTAGCGCAATATGCAGATCTGATTGCATCCAGTCTGAATTTCAGTTCAGCAAAATTGCTGGAAGCGCCGCTGCCTGAATTTAATTTGGACGCAGTTGAACAGGCGCTGGCACATGTGCAGACTATCGATTTAGACAGTATTGCTTCCTTATCCAATTTCACGCCTGAGGGCAGTTACAGCAAATTGCTGCTGCAGCCGTGGTCACAGCATTCTATTGTCCACATGGTGAGCCAGCAGCTGCCTGCATTATTGCTTCTGGCGCAGGAAAAAGGCGCAGCCAGTTTGCTGACAGGCAATCATGACGAGTTGGCGCTGCTGAAAAAATTTATTGTCAAGCCAGACCCGCGAAATGCTGCGGGCAAGAAAAAAATTGACGAAGCTGAAGCTGCGCAAATTATGCAGCATCTGGTTATGCAGGCCATTCAGGCATTATTGAATGCGCTTGAGCAGTGCGCTGCAGATTTGGATGGGCTTGAAGCCTATTTAAAATATTACATTGCACAGCAAGCGAAACTTCAGTTGCCGCAAATGCTGCAAAGCAAAGGTGAAACTACATTTGCACAGCAGATCCGTACCTTGTCAGAAGCGCTGCAAGGCGAGCAGGGCGAAAAATTTGCTGCCTATGTCCATGCACGTTATCCGCTGATTTTAGTCGATGAATTTCAAGACACCAATTTAGATCAGGACAATATGCTGGCCGCCATTTGGCGTCATCCTGCCCGTTTGCAGCAAGGCTGCATGATTATGGTCGGTGACCGCAAACAGGCGATTTATGGTTTTCGCGGCGGCGATATGCTGACTTTCTTAAAAGCGCGCAATGATGTTTACCGCAAGCAGGGCTGTTTTTATCAGCTGACCAGAAACTTCCGTTCAATTGCGCCGCTGGTCGATGCGGTAGATACTTTATTTCAGCGCCAAATGGACTTTGGTGAAGATGTGCATTATGTGCCGATTAGCGCTGGCGCATCACATCCGCCATTAATGGATGACGGGCAGATGAATCCTGCGCCGCTGCGCTGGGTGCAGCTGGAAAATAGTGCAGATGAAGCGCAGCAAGCAGCATGGCAAATTTGTACTTTGTTGAATCAGTCTGCCAATGGTCAGCTGTATTTTCAGCAAAGTGAGTCAGCGCAGCATCGGGCTGTCGAAGACAATGATATTGCCGTGCTGGCAACCAGTCATGCTGCATTGACTGCAGTGCAGCAGGAACTTTTGGCTTTAGGTGTTCGAGTTAACCGTGCGGCCAAACGCAGTGTATTCAGCAGTGATATTGCTCAAGATGTGGCGGCGATTTTAAGCGCAGTGCTGACGCCGTATCAGGAAAGCAAAGTCAAGCGGGCTTTGCTCAGCCGTTTGATGGGTTTGCAGCTGCAGGACTTGTGGCGTGAAGACATGCAGATGCTGGATTTGAGCCATTATATTGCGCAGTTTGATCATATCCGTGAGCTGTGGCTGAATCAGGGCTTTTTACCGGCTTGGCATTATTGTCTGAATTATTTCAAAATTTGGGAACGTATTGTTGCTTTGCAAAGCCGAGACAATGAGCGGGATGTCGTGAACCTGCGCCATTTAACGGAACTGCTGAGCGGTCAGAGTGAGCAGCTGCAAGGCGCACAGCATTTATTTCATTGGTATTTGAAACAGCTGCAGTCACCGCAGCAGCGTGAGTGGGAGCTGGAGCGGGCATTGACCAATGCAGAAGGCGTTCAGCTGATGACCATCCATCAGTCTAAGGGGCTGGAGTTTAAATTTGTCTTCTTGCTGAATGCAGATGGCGCACCAAAAGTCGATAACATCTTAATTTTTTCTTATGAAGAAAAACCCCTGCCAGATGGGCAGGGTACAGAAAAGCAGCGGGTGGTGAACATCAGCGGTCATGCAGAAGATGCTGAAAAAGCACAGAGTGATGAGCGCCGTATCGCAGAGCAGCACCGCCTTTGGTATGTGGCGCTGACCCGCGCCAGCTACCGTATTTATGCCATGTTCCGTACTCAAGATCATAAGTCGGTTTATAGCTTGCCGTTTTGGCGCGGCAAAGGGGAACACCAATTTGTCCATCCATCCAGCATGGATCAGCCTCTTATTGAGGCGGCGCCTGAACTGCAAATAGCGTCGAAGCAGCAGCAGATACCTGAGCTGGCGGCGCTGCCATTGCCCGAAGCGCGTTTTTATCCGCGCGGCAATACCAGTTTTACGGGGCTGTCACAGCATTTGGCGCACCGCAGCCAAGTGCAGGATCAGCTGTCAGCTCAAGCTGATATACATGACAGCGCCGATGATGAGCTGGATAGTGAATCTGTTGTAACTATGAGTGCTCAAGGTATTTCTTGGATCAAAGAGAACTTTCCGAAAGGCACAGTCGCGGGTACGTTTTTACATAGCATTTATGAACAGATTGATTTTCAAGAGCCTGCCGGCTGGCATTTGGAAGTGCTGCGCCGTTTTAAAAATGATGGCCCGCAGCTGCTGACGGAACTGCGTGAAAAGTTTCAAGCGCAGTTTGATGTTTGGAAAACTTTTGCGCAGGCTTGGAAAAATGACTATCAGCAGCTGACTGCGCATTTGCACCAGACAGTGCAGCAGGTTTATGGTGCGGGCATTGCAACGCAGGAGCAGCATAAGCAGGTGCGCAGCATGTATTTAGACCTAAATAGTCAAATACTGCAGCAGATGCTGCAGGCTCAAGATCTGTCTGAGCAGTGGACACAAATTTTTGCAGACCCAGCGCGGTATGACAGTGCTGCGCTGCTGAAATGCATTAAACCTTTGTCTGACTTTATCCGTCAGGCAGATACTTCGGCTGTGCATCAGATTTTTGTACAGCAGTCGCAGCAGCACAGGATCAGCCCTGCTTTAGAAATGCCCCGAAGTCCAGATTTTTATCAAAATATTGGCTTTGGTGTACTGGTTGAAGGGTTGGTGAATGATATTTTGTATGCCCTGATGTGCCAGTGGATTGGGCAAGCGGTCAATACGCCAATGCATAACGGGTTTGGTTTAGCCCAGCTGTCCATTGCAAAGCGTTTGCCAGAGTTTCCATTTCATTTGTCACTGTCAGACCGCCCTGTGCAAGTTCAGAAAATCCAGCGCTTATTTGAGCAGAATGGCATTCAGATTGAAGCGCTAAATGAAGCTAATTCGGCGCGCTATTTAACAGGTGCAATTGACCTAGTCTACTTTGATGGACAGCGCTATCACATTGCAGATTATAAGAGTAATTTCTTAGGCAAAGCGGAACAGGATTATGCTCTGCCGGCTATACGCCAAGGGATGAGTTCATCCAGCTATTGGCTGCAGGCTGCTATTTATTTGCTTGCGCTGCACCGCTATTTACAAGTGCGTTTACAAGGTTATTCCATTGAGCAGCACTTGGGCGGCGCGAGTTATTTATATTTGCGCGGCATGAATGGTGATGGCCAATATGGCTTGTGCCATTGGCAGCCAGAGGCGGAATTTATTCATCAGTTAGATGCAATATTCGGCAGTTTTGCTGCTGACAAACTGCGCAATATTGCTTGAATAATTCAGAAAACAAATAGATAAACAATAAATTATCCTGTGGATAAGTTTGAGGATAACCGTGTGGAAAATGATCAAAACCGCTTGCTGATGCAGGGCTGGATCAATTATCTATCTGTACAGCATATTCCGCCTGAATCACGTGAGCAGGCTGCAGCGCTGATACAGCAAGTTTTTCAGGCCATTGAGCAAGGTGACAGCTGTGTGCCTTGCAGCTGGCAGGAGGCACAGCAGCTGCAAACGCTTGCAGTACAGGTGCAGGATGAAAACCCGCCAATTGCGCCCTTTATACATGATGCGCAGTATTTATATCTGTACCGTTATTGGCTGCAGGAACAGCAGCTGGCGCAGCATGCGGCGCGTCTCAAACGGCAGCCCATCCAGCCAATTGCGCTAACTGAACAGCACGAAGCTTTATTGGAAGATCCTCAGCAAAAACAAGCGATGCAAATGGTCACCTCAGAGGCGCTCAGCATCATTACTGGCGGTCCGGGAACAGGCAAGACTTATACTTTGGCGCGGATTATTGCTGTTTTGAATCAGGCGCTGCCAGATATTCGGATTGCTATGGCGGCGCCGACAGGAAAGGCTGCTCAGCGGATGAAAGAAGCGCTGCAGAATTCCTTTGATGATCGGAAGTTAGCAAGTTTAGTCAGTGATGATTTAAAGCGTTTAACCCCGATTACGATTCACCGTTTGCTGGGGTTGGGGGAAACGCAGCAGCCGCGTTTTCATGCGAAGCGTCCGCTGCCTTTTGATGTCATTGTTGTCGATGAAGCATCGATGCTGGATTTAAGTTTGGCGCAAATGTTATTTGCCGCCGTTGCGCCACAAACCCGCTTAATTTTATTGGGTGATGCCAATCAGCTGGCATCTGTGGATGTCGGCTCTGTACTGGCAGACTTGCAGCAGGTTGCAGGTTTAGCCAAGAACACTGTCAATTTAGTCACCAGCCGCCGTTTTGACGGTGAACAGCTGATTGGACGCATGGCTGCTTTTATTCAGGCCAATGACCGCAGTGAGGGGGTGCTGGAGCGTTTTGAACAGCAGATTGCTGCAGCATCAGTTATACAGGCTGTGCCTTTAACAACAGAACTGCAGAATGTCATTCAGCTGCAGTATTTGCCTGAACAGGAGAAAGAAATTAGCGCTGCACAGTGGGCTGCGTATTATGATCAGCTAATGCTCGGATTTTCAGGCTATGCAGCTGCATTGCGGCGCTATTTGGAAAAAGGCCATTTTGATGAAATTGAAGATGTGATGATGCATTTTGATGACTACCGTATTTTAAGCGCAATCCGTCATGGCAATTTAGGTCTGCATGTGCTGAATGAACAAATTGAACTGCGCTTGCTGCAAGCCACACAGCAAATCAAGCTGGGAGAATGGTATGCAGGCAGGCCAGTGATGATGAGCTATAACGATTATCAGCTGGGGCTGTCAAACGGCGATGTCGGTATTTGTTTCAAGCAGAAGCAGCAAGGACGGGAAATTTTTGCGGTTTATTTTCCGAGTTTAAAAAAATGGGTGCCGGCAGCCCGATTGCCGAAAAGCATTCAGACTGCTTATGCCATGACGATTCATAAATCACAGGGCTCGGAATTTAGCCATACGGCTGTGGTGCTGGACGCATATGCCCAGCAGCTTTTAAGTAAGGAATTGATTTATACAGCAATTACTCGTGCAAAGAAGGCGGTGAGTTTATTGGCGGCCCGCTCATCTTTATCCGCTGCAATGAGTGTGAGGACACGCCGTCAAAGCGGTTTAGCTTATAAATTGGCCAAAGCGATCAATTTGTGATGACTGAAACGTTCTTAATTTTGTACGAAATATCTTACATTGATTCGAGAAATTGACGCATAGAGCTTTGCAGCTCTTTTTGAGAAGATGGCTTCGAACAATAAAACACTCAACATGGAAGGTTGGGTAAAATCGCATAAATATAACAATAACGTCGTGAAGACAGCGAACTTACAGTGAAGTAAGTAAAGAGGAAACTTACAGCCGCTAAGCCTTGCAGTTTTGGGAGAGACTGCAGGGCTTTTTTATTTTTTGGTGAAAATTAAAATATTTGAAGCTGAACGTATTATGTACGATATAGCTTACATATAGTTCAGACAAATGCGACTTTTTTCACAATCGGAATATGACAAAATCTACCACATAAGGAAGTACAGCTTAAAACATGGAATGTTTGGCATAACAGACGCCGTAAAGGCGCAAATAAAACTATAAATAATAAAACTATAATGAAAAAAGAAGAAACTACAGCGCAAAAAAAGCCAGAGCTCTGCTCGGGCTTTTTTCTATGTAAAATTTGCAATGTTGATCTGTTTTTTAATGCGGTCTGTTCAGCCGGCAGCAGCGGATTCAGCTGCTCGGCTGTTTTAACTCCTGAAAATAAAACTGTCTAAACCATAAGCAGGATGATGCTGCAGTTTGCTGCGATCTTTTTTGCAATCGAGCCTGTTTTCGCTTAGAATGTTGGACTTGCTGTAGTGATGCACGGCAGTCAGCTGAGCGATTGGCTGATTCGTATCAAAATGTATTTAATCTAAGCATCTCGGAGAAATCGAATGGCTTTAACTAACGCAGATCGCGCAGAGATCGTTGCAAAATTCGCTCGCGCTGAAAACGACACTGGTTCACCAGAAGTTCAAGTAGCTCTTTTAACTGCTCAAATCAATGACTTGCAAGGTCACTTCAAAGAGCACAAACACGACCACCATAGCCGTCGTGGTCTTATCCGTATGGTTAACCAGCGTCGTAAGCTTCTTGACTACCTAAATGGTAAAGACCACGGTCGTTATGTTGCATTGATCGGTGCTTTAGGTTTACGTCGTTAATTCGATTTAAACTTTTATTTTCGGGTTTATTGCATGGTTAATGCTTTATTACTGAAAACTAAAGTCAGCTTAGCTTTTTGCTAAGCCTGAGAAGGGGCGATGATTCGCTCCTTCTTTGCGTTTAAAATTCGTGTTTCTAGTGAGGTCGGCTTCTAAGCTTTGTCATTTACTCAATCAAATTTGGTTGTGAATGCCAAACCTTAGGGGTCTCCACTAGAATAATTGTTCAAAAGAACGAGGAAAAAAAATACATGTCTATGTTTAATATTGTTCGTAAAGAATTCCAATTCGGTCAGCACAATGTCGTGCTTGAAACCGGCCGCGTTGCGCGTCAAGCAAACACAGTTGTCATCACAATGGGCGGCGTGCAGGTGCTTGTTGCTGTTGTTGCGCAGCCTAAAGCAAAAGCAGGTCAAGACTTCTTCCCATTGACTGTTAACTACCAAGAAAAACAATATGCTGCTGGCCGTATTCCTGGCGGTTATGGCAAACGTGAAGGCCGTGCGTCTGAAGCTGAAACTCTCATTTCACGTTTAATCGACCGTCCAATCCGTCCGTTGTTCCCAGAAGGTTACTTCAACGAAATCCAAGTTACAGCGACGGTTATTTCTTCTGACAAAACAATGGATGCTGACATTGCTGCAATGTTAGGTACATCTGCTGCGCTTTCTATCGCAGGTACTCCTTTCCGCGGTCCAATCGGCGGCGCACGTGTTGGTTTAATCAACGGTGAATATATTCTTAACCCGAACCACGAACAGCTGAAAGAATCTGACCTTGACCTAGTGGTTGCAGGTACTGAATCTGCAGTGCTTATGGTTGAATCTGAAGCGAAAGAACTTTCAGAAGACCAAATGCTTGGCGCTGTATTGTTCGGTCATGACGAAATGCAAATCGCGATCCAAGCGATCAAAGAATTTGCAGCTGCTGCTGGCGCAGTTGAGTCAACTTGGGTTGCTCCAGTTAAAAACGAAGAACTTCTTGCTAAGCTGAAAGAAGCATTCGAAGCGAAAATCTCTGACGCGTACACCATTGCAGTTAAGCAAGACCGCTATGCAGCGCTTGATGCACTTCACGCTGAAGCCGTTGCGCAGTTTGTTCCTGAAGAAGACGAAACTGGCATTGCTGATGAAGTAAACGAATTATTCGAAGACCTCAAATACCGTACAGTACGTGACAACATCTTATCTGGTAAGCCGCGTATTGATGGCCGTGATACGAAAACTGTCCGCGCAATCGACGTTCAAGTTGGCGTTTTAGGCCGCGCTCACGGTTCTGCATTGTTCACACGCGGTGAAACTCAGGCGTTGGTAACAACCACTTTGGGTAATACGCGTGATGCGTTGATGGTGGATACGCTTGCAGGTACGAAAACTGATAACTTCATGCTTCACTACAACTTCCCTGCATACTCTGTAGGTGAAACTGGCCGTGAATCTGGTCCTAAACGCCGTGAAATCGGTCATGGCCGTCTAGCGCGCCGCGGTGTTCAAGCAGTTCTTCCTGCAGCTGACCGCTTCCCGTACGTGATCCGTATCGTATCGGATATTACAGAATCTAACGGTTCATCTTCAATGGCTTCTGTATGCGGTGCTTCTCTATCACTGATGGATGCAGGTGTTCCGCTTAAAGCGCCAGTTGCGGGTATCGCAATGGGTCTAGTAAAAGAAGGCGAGCGTTTCGCAGTTCTTTCTGACATCTTGGGTGACGAAGATCACCTTGGCGACATGGACTTTAAAGTAGCAGGTTCTGCAAACGGTATTACTGCACTTCAAATGGACATCAAGATTGAAGGGATCACTGAAGAGATCATGGAGTCTGCATTGAACCAAGCGTATGCTGGCCGTATGCACATCTTGAACGAAATGAACCAAGTCATTTCACGCGCCCGTCCTGAAATTTCTATGCACGCGCCGACATTCCAAGTAATCAACATCAACCCAGACAAGATCCGTGATGTCATCGGTAAAGGCGGCGCAACAATTCGCGCAATCACTGAAGAAACTAAAGCGGCAATCGATATCGAAGATAACGGTACAGTTCGCGTATTCGGTGAAACGAAAGCTGCTGCGATGGCTGCTGTTGCAAAAATCCAAGCGCTTACTGCTGAGATCGAACCAGGTACAATCTATACAGGTAAAGTAATCCGTATCGTTGAATTCGGCGCGTTCGTAAACATCCTTCCAGGTACAGATGGTCTACTTCACATCTCTCAAATCTCAAACGAGCGCATTGCGAACGTTTCAGATGTATTGACTGAAGGTCAAGAATTGAAAGTACAAGTTGCGGATGTAGACAACCGCGGCCGTATCAAACTGACAATGAAAGACATCGAACAAGCTTAATGTTGGCTGGCAGATTCACATGAGTCCGCTCTTGTGAATTTGTATATTCAAAAGCCCTGTGCATTGCCAATCGACTTTGGCTTGCTCAGGGCTTTTTTTATGGCATGATGCAAATCATCAGACAAAATAATAATTGAATTATGCAAAGCTATTATTTTTATCTTCATCCGGAAGCGCAGCATATTTTTGTTCAAAAACAAAAACTGCAGGATGCTGAGCCAGAGTTTATTTGGCTGGATTGTACACGTGAAGATGTGGTCAATCGGCCAGAGCAATGGCAGCAAGAGGTATTTAATACGGCTCAGCTGTGGCTGAATGAATACCATTTGAGAGATATTTTAAATTTAGATCATCCTTGCGCATTTGATACTCTAGATGATTATGACCTGCTGATTTTCCGCAAGCTGATTACGCCTGATGATGAGATTAAGCTGGACAGCAGCGCTGTAGAAAAACATGAGCGCATGTTCGGTTTGGCAACAACGCCAATCAGCTTTATTTTAACCCCGCAGCTGCTGATCACGGTGAGGGAACAGGGCAATAAAGACATTGAGCGTTATCTGCAGCGTATCGAAACGGTGCTGACGCGTTCTATCGATGAACATCATAAACCGCGTAAATTGCCGTCTACTCCTTTGGATTTATCGCTGCGTTTATTAAATACAATGGTCGATGGCTATTTGGACCTGCGTGTGCCTTTAACTAAACGGGTTGAATACTGGCAGCAAGAGCTGCTGCAGGGGCATCGCCGTTTTACTAAGTGGCATCAGCTGCTGCAAGAGAATATGGCTTTTCAGCAGGTTGAAAACTTGTGTGAAGAACAAATTGAAACCATGCAGGAACTGCGTGATGAAATTGTCGATAACTACTCGCATCTTAAAGGTAAGAAACGCAGTGAAAAGCAAGACATCATGCTGGTCCGGGTGGATGATTTAAGCAGCCATATTGAACGGATTCAGAAACATACCACTCGGCTGCGCGGCGCTGTACAGGCGGCAATTGATTTGCATTTTTCAGCAGTAGCGAATCAGACCAATGAAAACATGCGTATTTTAGCGATTATCACGGCTATTTTTGCTCCGCTGACCTTGTTGACAGGAATCTATGGCATGAACTTTGAATTTATCCCCGGCCTGAAGTCGCCAACGGGTTTCTGGATCATGCTGGCGATTATGTGCATGACAACATTATTGCTGCTTTATTATTTCTACCGCCGCCATTTGGTCGGCCGCGGCGAAAGAAGTGTGATTGATATGCTGGCGCAGCAGCAAGGTGATCAGCATATGAATTTATTGTGGTTTATGGATTATGAGCCGATTAAAGCAACTGTGAAGGGAACCAAAAAAACCTTAAAAGAAATTGAAAAACTGACCACAAGGCCATAATTACTGCTGTCAGTTCTGTTTTCGTGGTTGAAATTGAAAAGGTTAATCAGCTCGGATCCAAGTTGTGCTTCGGCCAAGTACTGATACATCAATATAGCCGCGCATGGTTAGTCTTTTGCCAGATGGGTTTAATTTGGCTTTGCCTTTGTAAACATTGCCAGATAGCGGGTCTAGAACCGTGCCGCCGATAAATTCGTTGTCATGTTTAGGGTCAGCTTTGAACCCTTTTAAAATTTAGAGTCCGACTAATTTTGTATTTTTAAGCGGACCTTTACATTTTTCACACATAGATATCAAAGGTTTATATGGCAGCGGGCGGATGGCTGTAATTTTCCCTGTATAGCTTCCATCACTGTTTTTACTGATCGTGACATCCCCCCGAGAGTCGCCTGTCTGTTCGTCAATAGTTTTCCAAACACCGACAATGTCGTTGGCATAAAGTGAACCGCTGAAACAGAGCAGCGTACAAAATATGAATTTGTTGAATCGCATAATAAGTTTCCTGAAGCTTTTTTGTTGTGAAATTTAATATGCACTTGTATTTGAGCGTCTTTTATTGGTTTTTCAGTAAACAATGATGTTTTTTGCCAGGTTAAAAACTTTTTCTATATTTATTTCATCGGCAATAAAGGCTTATTGTTTGGCGCTCAAGCAAGCGAGCTGAAATACACAGTATTTACAATTGTAAAAACTGTTGAAATGTATCTATTTGAGCCGCTATGAATGGAACAAAATGATCAAGTCTCTTAATGTGCGGGATACATTTAATTCATCGGACGCAAATTAGTCTTTAACATGATTGTTTTTTAGTAAGCGGTACATTTCATCCTTGAGTTTGAGCTTTTTCCGCTTGAGTATTTCAATGTCCTCATGCAGATGATTAAGCGGATCAAGCTCTAATTGTCCGATGGTCTTATCAAGCTCATCATGCTGTTCAAACATGCTGGCAAAATGAGGGTTTTCGTTTCTTAACTCTTGAATTTGATCTCTAAATTCAGGAAACATATTTTTAACTTTCTTATTGCAGTCTTTGGTTTTCATAGCGTTAAACTGTGCTCCATAATCAATAAAAAGCCGCTGCTCCCCAGTATTTTTCAATGCAGGGAAGCAGGCCAGTATTGTTATTTAGTGAGATTGAAAGTGCTGGTGTTTTACTTGTTTGCGCAGCTGCTGGACTTCGTCTATTAAGTCCATCATCATGGCTACAGCGGTAAAGCTGGCATTAAAGTCTCTTTGCAGACGGTAGGCGCGGCGCGCACGGGAAATATCTTCACCAAAAAACTGATGTATGCGTTCATCAGGCCTGTCTTGCAAAATATCGTATTCCAGCAGCTGCAGCACCCATTCTGGACTTTGTCCGCAAGCTTCAGCAAAATGATTTAAGTCGAAGGTGTGCTGTTCATCAACGACTTCAGTGTGATTATGGCCATTGCAGACAATTTCACGATAATGAATAGTTGTCATATTCTTCTCCTTAGGATTGCCGTGGCTTAAATTGGCTAAATGATTCTGCAAATGCCTGATAAGCCTGTTTTTCTTTTTCACTATGCGGGACTGGCAGTACAATATTCAGTACTAAATACAAATGCCCCGGCACTTTATTCGGGATACCTTTTTCTTTTAAACGCAACTGCTGGCCTGTATGTGAATTGGCCGGCAAATGAACTTGAACTGCGCTGCCATCAGGCAAGTGAACTTCAATACTTTGCCCTAAGGCTGCCTCCCATGGGCTAATATCTACATTGAAGTAAACATCTGCGCCATCTACACGGTAACGGTGGGTTGCAGGGTAGTGAACCTGAATATACAAATCACCATTTTCTCCGCCATTGATTCCTGCCTGACCCTGACCATTTAAACGGATTTGCTGTCCGTCTTTCAGACCTTTTGGAATCTTTACTTCTAATATTTTACGCTGTACTTCAGGCTCGCCATAGTTATTATACGTTGGGATTTGTAAGGTAATTTTCTGTATTCCGCCGTGATAGGCAAGGTTTAAATCAGCCTCAATACTGGCGTGCTGATCTTCACCTTTAAAGCGCTGCTGTCTGTACTGACGCTGCTGCCCGCCGCCAAATCCAGAGCCAAAACGGCCAAATAGGTCTTCAAAACCTTGAAAATCTGTTTGTTCATGCTGTCCGCCATTTTGACGGTAAAATGCAGCGTCATCAAAGCCGCCGCGGCTGCCGTGTCCGCCTGAAAAATGAGTAAACTCTTCAGGGTGATCGAGCTGGAAGTCATATTCTTTTTTCTTAGTCTCATCACTTAAAGTGTCATAAGCAACATTAATTTCTTGCATCCGTGTTTCAGCATCCGCTTCTTTGCTAATGTCCGGATGGTATTTACGCGCTAATTTGCGGTATGCTTTTTTTATCTGCTCGGAGGTGGAATCTCTGTTCACCCCAAGAATTTCATAGTAATTTTTTTTAGTACTATTCGGCATGGTTACTGTATATAATTTGATCGTATTTGGATTGATATTATGATGATCAGAACAATTCGGCTGTGATTATTTACGCCATATTGTTTCAATTTATGACAATAAAAAAAGCCTCCGAAGAGGCTTTGAAATTTAGCAATAAAATCAGTATTTTACCCAAGTAACGCTGCGGCCAATAACCGATACGCCAATATAGCCGCGCAGTGTCAAACGTTTTCCTGACGCATTTAAGCGCGCTTTGCCGCGATAAACTCGGCCGCCAATTGGATCAAGCACTTTGCCGTCGATATACAACAGAGGATTGGCTTTGTCTTCCTTAAAACCCCAGATAAAAGGCAGGCCGATAAATGGTTTACCTTTTAGATGGCCGGGACAGTTTGAGCAAATGCCCATTTTTTCTGTGCCTGGAATATTGCGGGTTTCCACAATAATGCCTTCATAGGTGCCATCCGGCTTCTTTTTAATCTCTACATCTGCACGGGAGTAGCCTGTGCGGTCATCAATGGTTTTCCATTTGCCCACCAGCGGGTCACTTTCAGCGGCGAAGCCGAAAGAAGTGATCAGAGATAAAACCAATCCGGTCAGTAGTCCTTTATACGCTGTCATAGGCTGTCCTTAATGTGAGCAGTTCTAAATTTTAGAGCAGATAGTCTAATTGTAAAGTATTTAAAAAACAATGAGATATATTGTTAAATGTTTCACATAAACACCATCATAATGTTATGCAGGTTGAAGATTGCAATAAAACAATAAGGTTAAAAAAAGCCCCGAAGGGCTCATAATTAATCTTTGACCCAAGTGATATTTCGGCCAACAGCAGCGCCTTGCTGGCTGCTGTAAATAATTAAATGTTTGCCGTTATTCATGAGCCTAGCGCGGGCGTTATAGTGCTGCCCAGACTTTGGATCAAGTAAATTGCCGCCCGCAAACTCTTTATTATTGCCCGGATTTGCTGTGAGGCCAGTCAGTGTGGTTAATCCAACAAGCGGGGTGTTCTTTTGAGCGCCTTCGCATTTTTCACACAGCGTCATTTCACTTGCGCCAGGAATGCTGCGTGTACTGATAATTGTCGCTGAATATTGATTATCTTTATTTTTACGGATGACAACATCTGACAATGAGTAGCCTGTACGGTCATCAATCGTTTTCCACGTGCCAACCAGAGGATCTGATGCAGCAGCGGAGGTTAATGTGCTTAAGGCTGTGCCAAGACTAAAAAGAACTGCAGAAAAGAGCGTATTTTTCATAAAAATGGAGCCTGATTTTTGGAGAGAATAATGTCCTTAAAATAAGGACATAAAAAAAGTATGGAATTAATATAAGGGAAAAGCAGCATCATTGGCTAGCTTAAAAAAACAAAAAAAGATAATAAAATTCAGATAAATAGTGAATTAATATATAAAAGCATGAGGAAGTGGAGACTTGGTCTCATTAAGAGTAAACACTCTAGGGCATCGGAAAGTGCAGAATAGATGCTGCTGGATTTTACTGTGCAGATTCTGGAGTTGCCTGCACAGTAAATACGGTCTTTTTTATGATTTATATGTGCTGTTAATTAACCCGTATCCAAGAAACGGTACGGCCCAGCAATGTTGTTCCTAAATAGCCGCGCAGTGTCAGCACGTTGCCGCGGCTATTCAGCTGGCCTTTTCCTTGATAGACATTGCCAGTGAGCGGGTCAATGACTTTTCCATCGATGTATTCATGCTGATTGTTATCACTTTGATGGAAACCTGAAAAAATCTGCAGGCCAATCAGCGGTGCGTCTTTTAATTTACCGTTACATTTTTCACAGCGGCTGATTGCAGGGCGGTTAGGAATGGCATGGACCTTAACAATTTTTCCAGCGTAGCTGCCATCCTTAAGTTTGTTGATTTGCACCTCGGCGCGGGCATAGCCAGTTTTGTCGTCAATGGTTTTCCAGCGTCCAGCTAAATCTGCGGCGGCAGCGTCAAAGAAACAGCTGATGGATAGCGCGATTGCTCCA
Organism: Acinetobacter tianfuensis; assembly: GCF_003611465.1. Classification (GTDB taxonomy): domain Bacteria; phylum Pseudomonadota; class Gammaproteobacteria; order Pseudomonadales; family Moraxellaceae; genus Acinetobacter; species Acinetobacter tianfuensis. The sequence goes on along the minus strand of NZ_RAXV01000016.1, from coordinate 11,698 downwards.
AAAATTATTTTCTTATTCATATGTAAATCCGATACGTATATGCGTCATTTTTTATTGATTTAAACAGGCGATTTTTCATTTTTTGTACCTGTCCGCCGCAGAGTGTACAAGATCAAAAGCAAAGCGCAAGCGCAGTTCATCGTATTTTAATTTCAGGCTTTATCGGCTGAGTTGAATAGCCCTATCTCATTTCAGAGCATTGATAGGCTGAATGAGTGCCGTAATTCAGATATAAAAAAAGCATCCATATGGATGCTTTTCCAGAACGGTAAGATTTAGCTCAGATGCTCACCAAATAAGCCAAGGGCTTCTTCGGCTGTAAATTCGTAATGGCTGTTGCAGAATTGACAGTCCATGCCAATCGGGTTTTGTGATTCAAGTGTTTCACGTACTGCCGCTGCGCCAATTTGAATCAGTGCATCTGCACAGCGCTGTTTAGAGCAGGTGCAGCCAAATTTCAGTATTTCAGCTTCAGGTAAGCGTACGTCTTCTTCGTTGTATAAACGGTACAGAATTTCGTTCGCTTCTAAATTTGTCAGTTCTTCTGCTTTTAATGTTTCAGTGAGCATCGTCAGGCGAGGCCACAGGTCTTCGTCGACACGTTTTTGTTCTTCTTCACTGTTGCGGGGCAAAAGCTGAATCAGGATACCGCCTGAACGCTGCTGGCTGCTGGCAAGCACGATACGGGTTGGAATTTGTGCAGATAGGTCATAATACTGCATGAGACAGCCTGCTAAGGTCGGTTTGTCGAGCGGTACAATGCCTTGATAGCGCTCGCCAAATTCAGGCTCGATGTTAATAAATAACACTGGATTCACTAAGGTCTGCAATACTGTGCTGCTATCTGTTGCTTGTGTGAAGTGAGGATCTTCTTCGTAGTCTGCCAATGCGCGGACTTCACCTAAATGGTTGCATTCTGCCATTCCCCATTTAAATGTCCCTGCTGCTTGGATTTGCAAGCTGATACGGCCTTTAATTTTTAAAGTGCTGGCCAGCAGTGCAGTCGCGCTGAGCATTTCACCCAATAAAATTTTAATTGCAGGTGCATAGTCGCGCTGTGCAAGAATGGTTTGCAATGCGTCTTCAAGATGCACGACTTCACCGCGGACAGGGCTGTCTTCAATAAAAAAGCGTTGACGTAAATCAGGCATAAAATTCTCCATAACCCTGCTTTAATGGTGCCAATATTGTAAAACACAAGTCATTTCAGTTCATCCTTTTCGTCACGGGCCACATCAATGCGGCTGCGCTGCAGGCCCCGCTGTAAATCCACACCAGCCGGCTCTTGGCGGATCTGCATGTCGCTGGCAAATAAATGTTCCAGCTCAGCTAAAGCATTACGGTGTGTTTCATAGACTTTCTGTTCATCCGTATAGATGTGCTGCTGCTGTTCCAGCAGTTTTTCATCATAGCTGCGGAACAGCTCAATGCTCTTATAAGCATCTTCTTCACTGATGCCGACATCGCGCAGCATGCGGTAGGCCATGCCTAAAGAGGATAAATAGGTTTCCCGCCAAATATGCTCAACACCTAAGTCGCGCAGCAAATGCACATGATGGCGGTCCCGTGCGCGCACCAGCATTTTCAGGTTTGGATAATTCAGCCGGATGTGGCGCGCAACATTCATTGAATCTTCAATATCATCAATCGCTAAAATAAAGACCTGCGCATGTTCAATACCGGCAGCCCGCAAGATATCCGGCTGCACAGCATCGCCATAATAGAGCTTGCCGCCATAATTGCGTACAAAATCAACTTTATCTAAATTGCTGTCAATTGCGGTAAAGGGCAGGTGCTGCAGATGCGCAACACGGGCAATAATTTGTCCAAAACGGCCAAAGCCTGCAATGATCAGCGGATGGCGCTGGTCGGGGATATCATCATATTCTGGCATGGCGGTTTTGTTGAATAAGCGCGGCAGAATTTGTGTACTCATGAGCCAGTACAGGATTGGTGTCAGCACCATAGACAGCGTCACAATTAAAGTCAGCGGTTCCATAATGGCTTGGCCGATCACTTTTTCACTGTGCGCCACATTAAGAACGACAAAAGCAAATTCACCGCCTTGCGCCAAGCAGGTTGCCAGCATCAGGCTGTTTTGCCATGAGTATTTTAGATAGCGCGCAATCGCCGCCATACTGATCATTTTCACCAGCAGTAAAATCAGCGCGCCGCCAATGATCAGCCAAGGCATCTCGATAAATAAAGACAGCTGAGTGGTCATGCCGACGGTCATAAAGAATAAACCCAGCAGCAAGCCCTTGAATGGCGCAATGCTGGCTTCAAGCTCATGGCGGAATTCAGAGTCTGCCAGCAGCACCCCAGTTAAAAATGCGCCGAGCGTTGTGCTGATGCCCAGTACATCCATTAAGCAGACCACAGCCAATACAATGAATAGGCCGACTGCGGTGATCAGCTCGTGCGCGCCGCTTTTGGCAACAAAGCGGAAAAAGGGGCGCATCAGATAGCGGCTAAATAGATAGAGTCCAGTAAAGGTGGCCACAATGGCTGCAAAATAGGCGATGCCATGATGGGGGGATTCTGTGCCTGCAAGCATCGGAATAATGGCCAGCAGCGGAATAGCCGCCATATCCTGAAACAGCAAAATAGAGAAAGACTGCTGGCCGTAGGTGGTATTCAGCTGTTGTTTTTCAGTCAGCAGCTGCAGGACAAAGGCCGTTGAAGAAAGCGCTAGGGCAAAACCAATCACAAGGCTGGCTGCAATGCCCTGCTGCAAGGCAATAAAGCTGATCACAGCTAATACCAGTCCGCTGATACCGACTTGCAGGCTGCCCATGCCAAAGATAGATGAGCGCATGGACCATAAGCGCTGCGGCCGAAGTTCTAAGCCAATGAGGAACATGAGCAGAATCACGCCAAACTCAGCTAACTCCTGAATAGCTTCCGGATCGCTGGCAATATTAAATACGCTGGGCCCAAGCAAAATGCCTGTCATCAGATAGCCCAAAACTGTGGCAATGCCGAAACGTTTCAGCAAAGGCACCAGCAGTAAAGATGCGCCGAGAAAAACAGTAATCTGCAGCAGTAAAGACATGTGTCCGTCCTAGTCTTAATGATTTTATACAGGCAGCTGTCAGCTTAATTCCTGCGGATCAATATCCAGCGTGAGCTTCATGCTGGAAGGTTTTGAATGCAGCATATTTTGCCACCAATTGCGGATATAAAAATGCAATCTTGCGCGGTCTGGCGACAATAGCGCCATATGAGATTGGTAACGGCCGGCTTTGCGTTCCATTGGCGCTGGAATTGGCCCCCAGATATCGACATTCAACTCGGCGCTTTGCCTCAGCAGCTGCGCATGATGCTGTAAGAAATCAGTATTCAGCTGCTGTTCCTTCGATTCACAGCGGATGAGCGCTGCATAGCGAAATGGGGGCATCATGGCTGCTTGTCTTTCTTTTAGGGTTTGCTTGGCAAACTGGCGGTAATCTTCCTTCACTAATGTATTTAGCAAAGGATGATCAGGCCGCAGTGTTTGCAGGTAGACATCGCCTTTGCGTTCACCGCGTCCAGCGCGTCCAGCCACTTGAACCACCAGCTGCGCAGTACGTTCAGTTGCGCGGAAATCTACACTGAGCAGGCCTGAATCGATATCTAAAATAGCGACTAAAGTGACATAGGGGAAGTGATGCCCTTTGGCCAGCATTTGTGTGCCAAGCAGAATAGCTGGCTCACTTTGCTGAATTTTGTCATAAATTTTTTGCCAGCTCCCAACGCGGCTGGTTGAGTCGCGGTCTACACGAATGACATCAAAGTCAGGAAAGAGTTCATTCAGATGTTCTTCAACCTTCGCCGTGCCCATGCCTAAAGGTTTGAGTTCTTTATGCGCACACTGCGGGCAGTGCTCAGGCATGCGGTGAATGGTGCCGCAGTGGTGACAGTGCAAATGCTGGTACGGTGTGCGGTGTACGGTAAAGTTGGCATCGCAGTGCGGGCATTTGGCTTGCCATGCACAGCTTTCGCAAATGAGTACAGGCGCATAGCCGCGGCGGTTTAAAAAGACCAAGACCTGCTCTTTTTTTTCTAGCCGTTTTTTCATTTCTTCCAGCAGGCTTTCGCTGATGCCGTGCTGTTTCTTTGCGATTTTTAAATCCAAAAGATGAATTTTAGGCATCAGGGCAGCGCCCGCCCGCTGGTTCAGCTCTAGTACACGCATTTTGCCATGCTGCACGAGCGCATAACTGTCGATACTGGGTGTAGCTGAACCTAAGATGACAGGGCATTGCTCAAGATGGCCGCGATATAGTGCAACATCACGCGCATGGTAGCGGAAACCTTCTTGCTGCTTAAAAGACAGGTCGTGTTCTTCATCTAAGATAATCAAGCCTAAATTTGGCATTGGTGTCAAAATGGCTGAGCGTGTGCCCAGCACAATTGAAGCTTTGCCTGTTTCAGCGGCTTGCCAAGCCTGCAAACGCTTGCTGTCATTCAGACCTGAATGCAGCAGCGCAATATTGCAATGAAAACGGGACTGGAAACGGCTGACCGTTTGCGGAGTCAGGCCAATTTCTGGGACCAGCACCAAAACTTGTTTGCCTTGTTTCAGCACCTCTTGCATCACTTGCAAATAGACTTCGGTTTTACCGCTTCCAGTCAAGCCATCCAGTAAAAAGGCCTGATATTTACCGCGTGTTTTGACAATGCTGTTAATCGCATGTTTTTGCTCTTCATTTGCAGTTAACGGCATTTGCGCCAAACTGACGGGCATGGGGCTGAAGTCTTGCGTTTCCAAAACACAGGTACAGATTTCTTTCTTTTCCAGCGCCTTTAACGTTGCTGTTTCAACACCAGCTAAATTTAGAATATTTTCAGAAGTGCCTGAAGGATGCAGCTTTAAAATTTTATAGGCTTCCTGCTGGCGTTCGGAGCGTTTGACTTTAGCTTCGGCATTGTCATCCAGCAATTTCCACATGCGCGCCAGCAGGTTATAGGGTTTGCCTTGACGCAGCAGTGCAGGCAAAGCGCTATGTACAACTTCGCCAATCGGAAATTGATAATATTGCGCTGCCCATGTCACTAAAGTTAAAACTTTAGGGCTTAAAATGGCGCGCTCATCCAGCAGTTCTGTGATTGCTTTTAACTTTATGCTGGGATCAAGCGGTGCATCAGGCGCAAGTTTTTCCATTATTACGCCAACCAGATGCTGCCGGCCAAAAGATACGGCAACGCGTGCGCCTGCTTCTGCTTGCTGATATTGTTCTGCGCTCAGGCTGTAGTCAAAACAGTCATGCAGATAGACAGGAACAGCAACGCGGACGCGGTAAATCGGCGCTGAATTGGAGTTTGAAGCTTGCATAAAAAGGCAGTTTGGTCCTGATTAAATTTCGTCGTGATCGAAAAGCAATTGTGTTAGAGTGAGCAAATAATTTATATCTAGAATATGAATGATTTTAAGGGTTGGGCGCAACTGCGCTGACAGATTTTTGGAAAAATTAGAGCATAACAATGCCAGCATATCAGTTTACCGCCATAGATGCTTCAGGGAAGCCGCAGAAGGGTGTGCTTGAAGGGGATTCAGCCCGTCAAATCCGGCAGCAGCTGCGGGATAAAGCCTTAATTCCTGTCTCGGTTGATCCTGTCGAGCAAAAAGAAAAACATGCTCAGTCTGGCTGGTTTCAAAAAGGGATCAACTCTTACGATTTAGCGCTGATGACACGCCAGCTTTCGGTTTTAGTCGCAGCCGCGATTCCATTGGAAGAAGCGATTCGCGCTGTCGGTAAGCAAAGTGAAAAAGCCCATGTGCAAAACCTTTTAATGTCAGTGCGTTCCAAAGTATTAGAAGGGCATTCTTTAGCGAATGGCCTGCAGCAGTCTGGGCGGTTTCCTGAATTGTATATTGCAACCATTGCTGCAGGTGAGCGTTCAGGGCATTTGGATCTGATTTTAGATCAGCTGGCGGATTACACCGAAAACCGCTTTGCCATGCAAAAGAAAATCCAAGGGGCAATGATTTATCCCATTATTTTAATGCTGATGTCTTTTGCAATTGTGATGGGACTGATGACTTACGTTGTACCTGATATTGTGAAAACGTTTGATCAGGACAAAGCGGCGCTGCCGTGGATTACAGTTGCTTTAATGAAGGCCAGTGATTTTATCCGCGCAGCATGGCCTTTTGTTTTGGCAGGCGGCGCTTTTGCGATATTTTTACTTATCCGTTTTTTAAGGACTGCAGCTGGGCATTATGCGTTTGACCGTTTAACGCTGAAACTGCCTTTATTCGGCAAGCTGTCACGCGGTATTAATGCGGCGCGTTTTGCCAGTACACTGTCTATTTTGACCAAGTCTGGCGTGCCTTTAGTCGATGCTTTAAAAATTGGCGCGGCGGTCAGCAATAACTGGATTATTCGTGATTCAGTCAATGTTGCGGCAGAGAAAGTGACTGAAGGCGGTAACCTCGCAACCCAGCTGGAGCGAAGTAGTTATTTTCCGCCAATGATGGTACAAATGATCCGAAGCGGTGAATCTTCAGGGGAATTGGACCGCATGCTGGAACGTGCATCTGTGATGCAGGACAGAGAAGTGACTACCCTTATTTCAACATTATTGGCGCTGCTTGAGCCGCTGATGCTGGTGCTGATGGCCAGTATTGTGCTGGTCATTGTCATCGCCGTAATGCTGCCAATTGTTAATATGAATAATATGATTTAAAACATTTCACACTGCGAATGAAGTAGACGAGAGTAAATACATGCAAGCTAAAGGATTAAATAGAAAACAAGCGGGTTTTACCCTGATTGAAGTCATGGTCGTGATTGTTATTTTAGGTGTACTGGCAGCGCTGATTGTGCCGAATGTTATGGGGCGCGGTGAAAAGGCCAAAGTTGATACTACGCAAATTACACTTAAAAGTGTTTCAGGCGCTTTGGATCAGTACAAAATGGATAATGGAAAATATCCTTCAATGCAGGATGGCGGTTTAGGCGCATTGGTGAATAAACCTGAATCTGCGAAAAATTGGCTGCCGGGCGGTTATGTCAAAGGCGGCTATCCAAAAGACAGTTGGGATAATGACGTACAATATGTGATTCCAGGGACAGAAGGCCGTCCATTTGATTTATATTCATTTGGTGCAGACGGGCAGTCTGGCGGTGAAGGAAATGACGCTGATATCTATTATCAGCATTAATTGAGAATCATTATAATCTGTTGTTTATAGATTAAATCGCTTCGAGTCATTGCTTATATCAATACTGCTCGAAGCGATAATTATTATTAATAACAAAGAAATATATAAGTGTTTGAATTTTAATAAATAGATATGATTTATTTTGTTTGAGATTTATAATAAGAATTATTCCCAAAACTATTGATTACAATTATCGTAAAATATGAATAAATGTAGGCTTTTATTTTAAATCAAAGCTTGCATAATATCTCTTATGGCACTGAATGAAGTCAGAGGAGAGCAGTATGAAAGCATTAATACTTACGGATGAAATTAACCAATTTCATTGGTCTATGCTTAAATCTGTGATTTTGATTTTAAGCCTATTGCCAATGAGCCAAGGTATTTTGCATGTTTGGCAAAGCACAGAAGGCAGCAGTCAGATTGTGGTGGGTTTCTTTGCAATTAGCATGATGAGTTCTTTGCTGGCCTTAAGTTTCTGGTCTGCACTGCAGGCGACGGTGCTTAAATTAAAGCAGCAGCGCAGTACACCTTTAGAAAAGGGCATTGTGAACGTGTACCGTTATTTACCGATGCTGTCACTGGCGGTAATGCTGTCTTATTTAGCCGTTCAATTTTAAAATCGAATATCTTTAAAAGACCGAGCATGATGACTCGGTTTTTTTAGGTCTGTATTTCGTGTGGCATTTTGTCTATTTCACAGGATGACTTGTCTGTTTCGGCATATGCGCACCGTACTGAATCTGCATAGAATCGATGAGTAATTTAAAGATGAATTTAAAACAATAAGCAGAGGTGAAAAGCAGTGGATCAGATTGAGTGGCAGGATTTTATTAAAGTTGAATTGCGGGTGGGCCAAATTGTAAGGGCAGAAGTATTTGAGCAAGCGAGAAAACCTGCCTATATTTTACATGTCGATTTTGGCCCTGAACTTGGCGTGAAGAAATCCAGTGCGCAAATTACACAGTTATATACACCTGAAAGTTTGCTGGGCAAACAGGTTGTGGCCGTGCTGAATTTTCCGAAAAAGCAAATAGGCCCTATACAGTCAGAATGTTTGGTCACAGGTTTTCATAATGAAGCAGGGCATGTGGCACTCTGTGTGCCAGACATGGAAGTGCCATTAGGGACAAAACTGCTTTAAAACAAAAACCGAGCCTAGGCTCGGTTTTTGTTGATGTGATTTAGCATTCGGATGCTGTTCTAACGGCGTGATTTGAAGCTGACATCAACTTTGCGCGGACGGTACATCCAGCCCAAGGCCAATAAGAAAAGCGAGAAGCCTAAGATTGGCCAGTCACTTAAGCGCATATAGAGTGTTTCGCCTTGCATGGCAGGCAGGTCGCCGCGCAGTACAGCGGTTTTATCCATTGGCGCTTGTTTCACGATATGGCCATTGTGATCAATAAAGGCTGTTACGCCAGTATTGGTTGCGCGGATAAACCAGCGCCCGTTTTCCTTAGCGCGCATTTGTACCATTTGCAGATGCTGCAATGGGCCTGCTGTGCCTGTAAACCATGCATCATTGGACACGGTCACTAAGAAGTCGCTTTGCTGAGCATTGCGGCGTGTGAGGTTAGGGTAAGCCACTTCATAGCAAATGGCTGCGCCTAAGGGGTGACTCTTAATATCTAATGGCTTTTGATCCTTTGCGCCGCGGCTGAAGCCGCTCATAGACGGATCATTTTGCAAAGCAGGAAGCACCCAGCTGAGCAAGCCTGATAATGGAATGTATTCGCCAAAAGGCACCAAACGCTGTTTCTTATATAAGCCAGATGCGTCTTCACCCGTTGCCATAATACTGTTGTAGTACATTGGATGCTGAGCACGTTCAGATTCAGGCAAGTCCCAATAAGGAATGCCTGTGACCCATGCAGTGCCAGTTTTCTGCGCTTGCGCCTTCATGGCATCTAAAAATGGCTCGATATCTGTTTGGAACATAGGAATAGATGATTCTGGCCAAACAATCAGATCACGGCCCCATTCGCTGCGGCTCAGTTCGGCATAGATCATGAGGGTTTTGACTTGGTATTCGGTCAGCCATTTTAAATCTTGCGGGATGTTGCCTTGGATTAAGGAAACAGACAGCGGCTTATCCGCTTTTTGCTCGACAAAATGCAGCTGTGAGGCTCCCCATGCGCCCAGCAGCAAGACTGCTGAAGGAATTGCCCAAAATATACGCCTACGCAAAATTTCGACCAGTGCGCAGGCTAGGATAATCGCTACAAATGACACGCCGAATACGCCAAATAGCGGCGCATAGCTGTCTAGGTAACGCTCAGTGAATGCATAGCCTGCAAATAGCCACGGGAAACCGGTGAATACCCAAGTTTTAGCCCATTCAAACAGCACCCAAAGCGGTGTAAAGGTCAGCGGTGTTTCAGGGAAAAAGCGGCGGTAGAGCCAAGTTTGCACTGCTGAAAAAAGGCCCATCACCAAAGCCATGACCGCAATCATCAGCACACTGAGTACAGCGCTGGTATCGCCATAGACATGAATGGAGGTGTAGAGCCAAAAAGCGCCAACAAACCATAAGCCAATGCCATAGGACCAGCCAATGGCAAACGCCTGTTTTGCGCTGCGCTTATGCAGGCAGGCATACAGCAGTGCTGGAGAAAGGATTGCCAGCCACCAGTAGTGGTAAGGCGCAAGTGCAAAGCTGAAAATTGCGCCTGCCAGCAGCGCAATGAACAGCGGGTAAATCAACGGAAGCTGCTTTTGTTGTTCTGAAGGGGTTAACAGCTTCTGAAAATAGGTTCTCATTTACGGACAGCTCGGATCAGATGAATAGTGCGGGCATCTGCTTCCAAAATGGTGAACTCCCAATTTTCAAGCTCAATCACTTGTCCTTGCAAATCACTGACTAAACCAATTTCCTGAAGCAGCAGGCCGCCTACAGTTTCCACTTCATCATCTGAAAAATCAGCATCTAAAACATTGTTAAAGTGTTCAATTGGTGTAAGCGCTTGAACCAGCCAAGTATTTGCTGTTTTAGGGTCGGCATCTGGAACAATATAGTCTGCTTCTTCATCCAGATTGTCGTGTTCATCTTCAATTTCTCCGACAATTTCTTCCAAAATATCTTCTAAAGTGACTAAACCTGACGTTGTACCATATTCATCAATAACCACTGCAATATGTGTCTGGGTATTTTTCAGCATACGCAGCACCTGATCTGAACGCGCGCTTTCAGGCACGAACAGCGGCTGACGCATTAGCGCACGAATATCTACTTTGGCAGAAGGTTCAGTGAGGAAGGGCAACAAGTCTTTTGCCAGTAAGATACCGACAACGTTGTCAGGCTGATCTGCAGAGAATACAGGGAAGCGTGAATGTGCTGATTCGATCAGCACATGCAGGATATCCAGCAATTCATCATTTTCCTGCAAGCTGATCATTGCAGTACGCGGTGTCATCACTTCGCGGATTTTTGTCGCAGGAAGGTCAAAAACGCCTTCAATCATTGCGACAGTATCGGGTTCTAAGAAACGACGTGAATCTTGTACTAATTTTAACAGTTCGTCGCGTGTCTCTGGTGCAGTGCCTAGCCATTTACGTAAGCCGCGCATGCCCCACGACGGGCCTGATTCCTCGTGCATGATCTTTCCTGAAGACTCTTAATATCTAAAAAAAACGTGATTTCATCATACCGTAGAAAATACAGTTGTCTATGCATATTCCTTGCGATTTTAGAATGGTGAGGTCAAATTTTACAGCATGGTTACATGCAGCTAGGATGCTGAAAAATAGTAAAGAATAGCAGCAAAATGGGCGCTTAATTGCGCGGATAAACGCCTTGAGGCTGAAACGAACTGCTTTGAAATGAAAGATGGCCTGCTGGATCAGGCATACTCCTTCGGTGTCCAATAGACCGCATGCTGGAATTTTATTGGGCTATGTTAAACTAGGCCAGTTTTATTATTTAGAGTCCTGCAATGTCTGATTCAGCCATTACGCCAAGTATCCAGTTAAATACCCGCGGTTTACGCTGCCCTGAGCCTGTGATGATGCTTCATCAGGCGATCCGTAAATCAAAGTCAGGGGATGTTGTTGAAGTATTTGCAACGGATAATTCGACATCGTGGGATATTCCAAAATTCTGTATGCACTTAGGGCATGAGCTGCTGCTGCAAGAAGAAAAACTGGATGAGAATGGCAATAAAGAGTTTCGTTACTTAGTGCAGAAAGGCTAAAGTTTTTGAGTAATTTAATAATTTGTTTTTATAATGATTTTTAAATCAGATACATTTTTATTTGCATAAGAGCTAGTTTAAGTTGGCGCTAGCTCTTAGAATATTGCCGATTAAATATACAAAAATAATTCGAAAAGATTGAAATAATGCTAAATACGATTGTTAAAATTTTAGAACAATTGGGTTTGTCTGCCCAAAAACGCGCCATACATGTGCAATTTTCCAATCCTGCTTTGAATGAAGAACTCTTTATTCAGCGTATTGATGGTGAGCATGGCTTAAACCAAGGCGTGCAGGCAACCCTGATTTGCCTTTCCACCAATGCACTCATTCCGCTGAAACAATTTATTGGTAC
>NZ_RAXV01000015.1 GCF_003611465.1 Acinetobacter tianfuensis | reverse complement strand
CATGAGTTATTTGCTTAATCCAGCTCGCAGCATCATCATTGAAATATGCGCCATCAGATGAGTGTGTAATACTTCCCTGCTTCGACCAATTTAAACCAAGTGAACCAAAATCCTCAATTCCTGCTGTCAGTGGCATAAAAACAAGCAGCTTTTCCGTTGTTACTGCTTTTTCATCACTTAATTTTTCAGTTCCATTTTTTACAGAGCTAAATCGACCGTAATATGTCTTTCCAACCTCGATATCAGTGTCAGTGTGGGTTCTAGCGTCCCCGCTCAATACTGCTTTCGGAGATGGTAAATTTTCAGGATCAATAGGAAATTCAGAGCAGTAATAGCGCTGCTCATCCACAAAACCATCTAGTTTCCACTCCCACTCTAATCTGTTAGTCATTTCTAAACTCAACTGTTAAGTCGTACGGTGCGCTGAAGAATTGAGATAATTCAACTGTGTGAACAAAAGGATTTAAGCATTCATAACCATCGCGCACAGTTTTTAAGATAATTTCTACAAAACGTGCATCAGCCTGCATTAATGAAATCGGCATTGTGTAACTCGCAGTGCCGCTTACATTTGCATTTGTTGTGGCAAGTTCAAGATTGTTTTCATCAAGCTGTGTCAGAATTAAATGCGTTTGAGTGTTGGGCTCAATTGCAACACTAGCGTCAAACCAGCTAAGCGGTTCGCCGCCTGTTTGCTGCAAGCGGTTGCGATCAACCCACGTCAGAATCAAGTCGGTTTCAATTTCAGCGGGGTAGTATTCACCATTAATTTTGACATTTGCCGGCGGATACGGACGAATCGCGCGTGCAGCGCATGTAACTGTATGCGCAGTTGCTTCTGCAATGCTCAACTGATCAGCACTAGTCTGCGTCAAAGCTTTAAGCAATACCGATTCACCGCTTAAATACTCTGTGCTATCTAAACCTGAGCGATTATCCCAAACATATAGAATCCGTCCTGCTATATGTTGCGCTGGTACAGTATCTGACACACCGCGTTTTACAGTCAGTGTTTTTGCTGCCGCGTCATAACTCACAACACTCATGAGTTCATTGCCGATTTGCAGGCGGTTGCTGGCAGAAATCAAATTAAACTCACGTACATTCTGAAGATGCAGCGCTGAATCTGTATATGAAATAGCATTTTTCAGTTCAGCCGCCGGGCAAAAATCAAGACTTGACACCTCATCATAGCCGGCGCCGGCATCACTGAATAATGCAGCGTTGATATGTGAATTGCTTGGCCTGATTGCTGCCATGCCAACAAAGCTCAGATCTGGATTTTTTTCGAGTTTTGCGTCAATTTCATCCTGACCATACTGCTCAACAAGCTCGATGTATGGAACTTCAAATGCAATTGCGGTCGCATCTTTGGCGTCATAGCTTGTCTTGATCGGCGGCACATACTCAACAACAGCCTGCATTGGGCTGCTAAATGAATCTTCAACGGCATCTATTGAAACAGTGTTATTAATGCCATCACCATAGCGAATTTCTTTGACTCGAAATATTGCGCCGCTCAAGCCGTAACTCTCATCTGAGAGCTTAAATGGCTTGCCGAGATGCCAGTTTTGTATCTGATTTTCAGCAACTTCAAAAGAAACGCTGGCTAGATTTGCAGATAATGTTTGCAGTTCGCGATACGCGATACGGCTTGCAAGCTCACTATTTGTAAAGCCTTTGTAGTCAACACTCTTAGACACAACACCGCCCTGCTGAGCAATGCGGGCAATGTCTTGAACGGTCACTGTTGAATCTTTTGAACGCTCACGATCCCAGTACGTCAGTGTGACTGAGTTGATGCATTCAGCTAGCGTACGTCTTTCAAACTCTAAATTCTGCACATGGCTTTCATTTAAATGATCTAAGTCATCAACATTGTAGTCAGCCCGAATTAAATATAGCTTCCACTTTGTATCTGACTTATCAAAATACAGCTCAGCATTAATGTGGGTCTTGATAATGTCGATGAATTCTTCAATCGAAGTTGAATCATCCCACTTGATCGACATGCCCATTTTTTCTGTATAAAGCGTATCCGCTGACTTCCTGAATGACATATCATCAATGTCAGCATCAACAACCCCAATACCCCAAACTGGATTTGTTAAGCATTCACGAATTATGTGAGCTGGGTTGATATCTGCTTCTATTGAGCCTTTATTTTCAGTCTCATAGCTCAGATTAAGATATATGCCGGCAGCGCTGCCAGATGGCACTCCGTCGATTGCTGCTGCAAATAGAACATTCACACCCGACTTCAACTTTGCAACACTTATTGTTGCTGTTGAGTTGTAATAATCATCAACAGACAGCGGTATATTTTCCCCATTTAAATATAATACACCACCATCATCGTGCCGCATTTTTACTGTTAAGTTGCCAACCAATTCAGGTGAACCAATATTTAAGTATTCCCGAATCATGATAGCGCGACCAATTCCCGGCCCAACAATAGTATTTGGCGCAGGCAACCCTGATCCTGAAACATAGCCAAAGGGTCCTTGGCTAATACCCCAATTCTCATCATTGAAATCTATATGCGAATATTCTGCCAGCTGTGATAGTGAAGTAAATCCATCTTTAACAAAATATTTGTATTGAGAGCTAATACTGCCCGCAAAATAATTCGAGTTAATTTCAGCTTTTTCGTCATACCACTGCACTTGACCATCGTGTCGCGTATGAATGCGTTTTACACGCCAAGTTGATTCAGGAAATTGCGGTGATGTTCCGTAATAAAAGCCATCAAAAACCACTGAAACAACACCGCGGTAAGCAGAAATCAAGCCATTAAAAGCATCTGAAATAGAACTGCAGATCTCCTCCAATTTTGTGCTTTTTGGCTGACTGTATGCACCAAAATGCAGTTCAATTTTGCCCTGTACTCCACCTGCCTGCTCATCACCGCCAAATAATGCCGGCTTATCAACAGTGATAGTTTTATTTTCAGATTCTTCATTCAAATACGCATCTTTGTCTTGAAAAGATATCTTTGTAATTGAGTCCACAGGGCCATGACACAAGACTGCATGCGCACTGGCTCTGTACTTATAGCCGACCGTTGATTTCTTTTTCTTCATCTTGTGCCTTCCGGATCACTTGTTGTGCCATTGGATCGTGTCCGAATAACTCATTAAATTTTTCGACCGACATTCCGTTTTTATAAAATTCCTGCACTTCCGCACTGGACAGCCCATAATTCATAAAGAACCGCTTTGCACCCAGCGTACACATCCCGCATGCGCGGATATGACGGACAAAAATAAAGCCCGCGATTTGCGGGCTGTTTTGATCTTCCATTTCAGATACCTTTATTTTTGAATTGCTTCAGGCGCTTCTGCTTTAAATGCTGTGAAGTTTGGCGATACATCACACGTGCCAAAAATCACACAAATTGAGCCACCCTCATCCGCCTTCGTGCCTTCCTGCTCCCCGGGACTTGGTGTTGTGGTCTTCATCTTTGGTTGCAGAAAGAATGATGCAAGCGATATCACAATTGCTACGACTGCCCACATTTATGCGTTCCTCGTAGTAGATGGATTGTCTTCGGGCATATATGCAAATCCCAAATGATTTTCCGTATTATTAAACCGACTGCATGCAGTAAGTGACTTCATACAGCCTGGATATGCCGCAACAAAAAATACGGATTCCGAAGCAATATTGAATGCTTCCTGCTTTAGTTCTACCAGAGCCTGCGCATCAGCAAAGTCCTGTTCATAATCAGGATCATCTGCATCCAATCCATCACGCACTGCGATGGCTTGCTCAAGTTCCGCTTCTGCAGTTTGATACGCCAACAAATCAGCATCACTTGTGATTTGATCAGCAAGCGAGTCTAGCCGGCGGATGATATTCACTGTATTACCTGCGCTTGATTCAATACCGACACTGACACCAAATGCGCTTTGAAGCATGCCAAGGCGGAAGTAATTATCATCAAAGCTTAGATCACGCAATTCAATCGCATTGGCATTAACCGATTTAATTGTTGTCTGCACACCCCAGTCAGATTTATTGAGACGACAGCCATTGCCGTACAAATCATGACAACACGTGCGCTGAAATTTAAGACGTGCACCAGCTCTACCCAGCTTTGTGTAATTCGTTTCGCATTTCAGAATGATACTTGCACCCGAAGGCTTCACAGATACAACACGGCCTTGCCAAAAAATCGATTGCTGGCCGTGCTGAAGTTTAATCACTTTTACATATACGTTTTCTTCAAGTGCTGAGCGCAGACAATCTTGCGCAAACTTAGAATCGCGTGCAAATGTGATTTCAAGCGGATCTTTTTCAAGATCACTGCTATTTTTGATTTCACTACGTGAGATTGTAATTTGCTCATACACTACATCACTCAATTCAACTTCTGCATCGCCAGACGTGTAGTAAAACTTTTCTGTACCGCGAGTGAACTCGTACAGCTCACGACGTGTTGCTGAGTCGAACATATTTCGAAAAAATGTGCGTACTCCCATATCAGACTCCTATTTCTAAAATCGGCACTGATACTTCAGCAATGCCCGCACCGTGAAAGTGAATATCAATCGAGTCCGCATCAAGACGATGCAGGCCAAGATACGATATCCGCTCAATAGCGCTGGCATTTTTATTCAATGCCGGCGTGATTGTGATCTGTATTGAGTTTCCTGCGACTGGCGCTGATGCTGTGACCGTGTGTGCAGTCCAAGTACCATCGCTTTTAATTGCAATATGCTTCCGCTGATCCGCCAGCTGTTTATGCTGATCATGCTCTATCAGCATTACAGATGAAATCAGACCAGTGCTTTTACAGCGCATATTGCGCTCATAAGTCGGTAACCAAAACGGCCTGAATCGTCCCTGCCGACGAAACAAAAACTGTCGATATGCATACAACTGTTCGGGCCCTTTTAAAACTGTGCGATATTGCTTGCCGTAGCGCGCATGGTTCCAGTCTGAGCCCTGATAAATCTGCCCAATTTCTGAATCAACAATCACTTGATTCTGCGAAATCGTCGTTTCAAGGCTTCCACCGTTCAACATCAGACAAAACTTATCCAAGTCATTTCCAAGAAACTGTACTGGCACACTTTCCTGAACTTCTGGCTCATCTAATACAACAAATGTGAAATTTGAGCGTGCATAAAAATTGCTGACCTGCCTTGAAATATCACCACTGATAAAACACACACGCACGGGGTAAAGCTTTGCTTTTGCCATTGTTGCTGATTCGGAAATCAGCAGGCCATTGGATTGAACTTCAAGCACTTCAACAAGTTGAAAAACAGTGTCACTTTTAAGTAATGCGAGACCGCCCGCGTAGAAAGAAAATATATCCGTACGGCAGTCAATGAAATCACCATCAACAGCACTGACATATTGCGACTCCTGTGCCAGTGGTACTGCCCACAGCTTGCGAATGCCACCCCATTGCACATTGAAGTTTTGAGAAACTTCGTCATGCAGCGCAATAGAAGAAAAGCTCAGCGTTTGCCGAGCTTTGTCTTTTAGCGGAGTCCGCTGTTCTGTGCCGTTTTTTGCTTCAAAAACATCTGTTTTAAAGGCCAATGTTTCTGTCGCATCAATCAGCATCGGTGTAGTCAATAGAATGACATCACCGAATTTTTCAGTGCTTATGATCATGCAAGAATCGCCTTCAATGATGTTCGATTATTCTTAATGAAATTCATGAATGTTTTGGTTCCAGCAGTTGTCCCCATAAAATCACCAACAATAGATGGATCTAGAATATTGTTGATTTGCAAGTGCTGTGGGGTAGATGTTGAGCTGTTAGACTGCTGCGCTTGTGACAAATAATTTGTTAAATCCTTATTTTGCTGTGGATTCAACACACGCTCACCACCGTCCAGCAGCCAAGTACCCTCTTTCGGAATATTATCTATACCATCATGGGCCATACCAGTTAAGTTTACACCCTTAATTTGTGCAGCTTGAGCCACCTGTAATGCAGCAGCTGCCGCACCAACAACCGGTGCAATATAAGGTCCGATGTAAGGTGTCCCAACTACGGCGTCATAAGCTTTTGAGTATGCTGCTGGAATATTTAGCATTGCCTGCGCCACAGCAAATGCCTTTTGTGCCGCAAATAGCACTGCGTAAGTTTTAGAGTTTTCATCAACTAAGCTAGCAAACCCACCGAGCATTCCCTCCATATAGCTTGCAGTGGATATGGCTTGAAGTTTCAACCTATCTTGTTGATATTTTTCCTCATTAATCAAATCAAGTTTGCGCATCTTATCAAGAACTTCAAACTGGCTTATTAATGGAGAATCCTCATACCCCATAACATCTTTATAATCGCTTATTGTAGAATCAGCCTCTCCTGCTTGTTCTGCATTCTGCTGGGCGCTTGCTTGCTGAATTAAAGCAGTCTTCATTTCGGGAGAATATTCAGCAGTATTGAAAATCTCTTCTCGTACTAATGCGTAATATTCTTTGGCGTAGTCGCCTGCGGTCATCCAGTTTTTGCGAACATCTAAAAGTTGTTTGGATTGAGATAAACGCAATTTGTCAGTTTCAATCTTATATAGCTCATCAAGTGATTGGATTTTTGTCTCACGCTGTTCTTTGGTGAGCTTTTCATCCGCCATTACTTCTTGATGCTTAATATTGAAAGAGTACTCGAGTTTTTTCTGCTCCGTCATTCGATGCTCTGTCAGTTCGAACGCAAACTGCATGTCTGACAGTTTTTTAGTTTGCTCATAGCGCTCTTTTGCGACTGCCAAATATTCCTGACTTGCGCCAGCGCTCAACAAGCGCTGTACCTCTTTTTGATAATCAAGCATCTTTTGATCATCGCCGGAAGCATAGTCGTATTTGATGCGCTCTCGCTCTTGCAGGATTTTGTTGTAGTCACTTTCAGCTTTAGCTAATGCAGAAGTTGCTTTTGCAGTCTTAGCTTTTGCCTTGGCATTTTCATCGGCCTGCTTAGTATTAACTTTCAAGCCTGCACTGCTTTGCTGCGATGCTGCAGTGGTGTTTAAAATTGCTTGAGTCAGTTTGCTTTGAGCTCCTGCATTTCCAGAAAAAGCATCTATAGATTTTTTGGTACTTTCAATAGCGGTGTCTGCGACAGTTGACCACGATTGCTTAACAACGCTAGCGCCAGTTTTTAGAGCATCCACAGCACCGCTAAACGAACCAGCAGTTACCACATTGTACAGTGTCATACCTGTATTAATTAGGCCGACCATGGATTCGCGTGCTATGACAAACAAAGTTTTTAATACACCTGTAGCCGTCACCACAACGCCAGCAAATGCATTCATACCAATGCTGACAACAGATACACCACTATCCAAACCAACCGCTGAATTTGTTGTGTCTACAAATAAGCTCATAAGATTGGATACAGCAGGCATCACTGCGCTAACCAACTGGTTTTTCATTCCTTGAAACTGTAAATCTAAAGCTTGGGTCTGGGCTGCCAATAGCCGTGACTGCTCCATAGCCTCTTGTGTTTTAAGAACCCCTGCATCTTCTAAAGCTTCACCAAACTCATCTAACATTTTCCCGTTTTGAGCGAATAACGGGGCGAGGTTTCCAAGGTCAGATGCAAGACTTTCAAACACAAATCGTCGTTCTTGGCTTGTCACGCCAAGTTCGTCCATTTTGTCATTCAGCAGCTGAATAGCTTCAACACCGTCCTTTCCTTGGAGCGTTTTCGAAAATGAACGGATTTGATCTTCAGTCATTTTGGTGTTGTTTTTTAATGCATCAAAAAAGTCGGCTGCGCCACCGCCTTCGGTTGCGCTAAATTCACCGAGTTTTTCTTGCACATCAGCAAGTATTGATCCGAGTTGATCTTGCGAAACCCCAAAACCCAACGCAACATGCTCTAAAATTTGAAAGTTTTGAACGGATGTGTTGGCGCGATCGGCCAGCATTTGAAGTTGTGCATCAGCCTTGGCTGTTTCAATCGCCATTTTAGCTAAAGCAGCGGCCCCGATCACTACACCACCAGCAGCCATGCCTGCAACTGCTGCACCTGCAACCAGTACATTCCCTCTAATAGACCCAATTTTGGAATTAAATCCATCAATGACTGAGCCTATTTGTGTGCCACCAAGTACGTCTGTGATTTGCTCCTTAAATCCTGAAAAGGCTTTTTTCATGTTCTCGGCGCTTTGCTTGGTCTTACGTTCGGCTTTACTTAAGCCATCTTCATAAGCTCCTAGCTTTACCGCCAATTCAAGTGTTAGTCGCCCTAGTGATGAAGTTGCCATGCTATTCTCCAGGCAATAAAAAACCCTGCATAAGCAGGGTTTTGGTTCTAAAATCAGAGTTTACATTGGTCTAAAATTCACCCTTACTATGTTGTACTTCTTAGCGGAATGAGTAGCGCAAGCCTAAACGATATGTTGTGCCGTTCACATCAAGTTCACTAAGATTTCCCGCATCATAGCAAACACCATTCAAGCAAGCCTCAGAGTCTTGATTGTACATCCATTTATAACCAAGGCCACCATAAGCAGCAACATTTGGTGTGAATTTATAGCCGAGCTCTAAACCAACAGGAATGGTTAGATACTCAAGCTCGAGCTCAGCATCTTCATCTTTTCCATCAACCCATGAATACCCCAAGCCCGCAGTACCATTGATGTAAACTTTTTTCTCATCATAGAAATTGTAAACACCACCTAACGAAAACTCTTTGAGTTTTAATTCATCTTTTTGCTGCTCGTACTTAGCAAAAAGACCGCCTTTTTCATTTAAAAAATAAGTAGCGCCAAGCTCCCAACCCTTTAATCGAAGCTTAACATCCTCTTTATCAAGCATGCCGCCAACATAGCCGGCATTAAACGTGATATTGCTTAGGTAGGGCGCGGATATGGATTGTGGTTCATGGTTATTCTGCGCATTTTGAACACCAAGTGGTGCCGGTGAGCCGTACTGAATTGGCAGCGGTTTGTCTGCAAAAGCTAATGATGAAATGAAAGATAAAGTTGCGATTGCTAATGTTTTTTTCATAATACCCCCTAGTAAAGTGGATAAAATACTCACTATTTTACAAAAAATCTACACAGCTAATAAAAGGACAACCTAGGTCAGCCCCCTCATCATTATTTCATCGACGGTATAGACCTTTTCTTGAGGCTTGTCCTCATGTGGCATAAACACTAGCGGATCTACATCTTTAACACCTTTCGATCCCAAATAGGTGGCTGTCATGCTCCCAAATCCTTGCTCGATTCTTCGGCCAATGAAAAGTGAGCCGCGAAGATTTCGATACGCAGTCCAAAACATGACTTCCTCATAGCTGAGGTTATTTTTCGCCTCAGCTATGGTTTTTCCGCCTATGCCGTTTAAAACTAGCTCGGCCCAGAGTTCTTCGTGCTTGTCGATTCCTTTCCCAATTTTTCAACATACTCTTGCAGGCCTTTCAAACCAGATACTTCACTAAAAATCTGATTTGCTAAAGATTGAGTAAAGTTATTTTCAACCTGTTCAGCAGTAAATAGCTGGTTGTTACTCTCATCCACCAAAGCTAGAGAAATCCAATCGGATACAACACCACTATCGCCTGAATTTAGGCGGCTATGTAAGCTTTCAGTTTTTGAAAATGGAAGTTGCTTAATACGCAAGTCAACCGACTCCATGGCCCCGTTGTGGTAAAACACCACAACGGCTTCGCGAATTTCTCCAACCAATAGGCCCTGCCCAATGGCTTTAATGTCCATTCGGCCTTTCTTAATCTTTTTAGCCATAAATCAAATGCCCTTAGGTAATTGTGCGGATAGTTTCATTAACACTTGAAGTGCGTTTCATAGGGATTGCATAGTTGACAAACTGGCCTTTAGGGAATGTTGGTGTTGCTAACTTTAAGTAACCAGTCCATACCCACCATGTACGTGTTTCAGGTAACGTCACAGTGTTTCCAGAAATTGTTGGGGGATCATCTGAATCACTTGAACCTAAATAAAATGTTGGTTTCACACGAGGTTTTGATTTAGATAATTGCAATAATTTGAGATGTGATGAATTTTCGTCATCCATATCAATTGTAATTGACCCATCACCAGGAGTTACTTTGCCCGCATCGAAATTATCTTCGTCGTCATCCAAGCAAGTAACGTCGATATCTTCTTCAGAATCAGTTCCAAGATCTAATTCTTTAGCACATTGAACGCGCTCAACTGTGGTGGCACCTGCCACATGATAGAACAGGTGTGAACCTTGCACTTTAATACGCATGAGTTATTCCTCAATTATTGGCAATAAAAAAGCACCCGATTGGGTGCTGTGTAAAAAATTGGTTTTATTGAATCGCTGTTACTAGCTTTGCTGTTGCCTCAATGACTTTTGCTAATGGAAACAAAGCAATAATCATCAAAACCCAATAACAAAAAATTCTTACCGATTTATGTTGCTGTACGAGTTCTAGTGCTTTCACTATCCAGTCCCCGATGTTAAAATTCATTTATGGTTTGCTTCCTTCTGCATCAAGGTTGTGAACACAAAAAAGCCCATGATTACGAGTCACGGGCTTTTTGCTTTTTAAGGTATTTAAATTAAGTTTCAGACCACCAATTCATATCCCAACCGCGGCCATGCAATTTGGTCTCGGTATCGATACTATCGGGATGCTTTCCGTTGTAATAAAACCCTGCTTTTTCAAGCAAAGTGCGCACTTTCAGGCGCAACGTTTCAGCTTCTTTGGGATTGGTGTGCCATATCACCATTTGATATGTGTCATTTTCATCAACCGCACCGCAATCAATTGTGTTTTCAGGTGCTGAACCAATACCGCTAAATACCAAATACGGCGTTGTGGTGCATTTATCCGCTACGCTCAGAAATATTCGATCTCCGAATATTGGTGCTAAATATGTATCGGCTTTAATCGTCTTGGCAATTGGAGCTGTCATGTGATTTTGCCCTTCTTAATTGCAGTCTCAATTGATTTCATAAAGTGTTTATTAAATTCAGCAGTTACGCGCTCAATATTTTCAGATAGCGCTGGTCGCATAAACGGCACAGCTGGAAAGCGTGATGTACCAAACTCAATATAACGCCAATAAAAAGTATCTCCTCCGGGGTTTTTACTGCTGCCGTCAGTAGCATATTCTTTACCTGCGCGGCCTTTTCGAACATTGTCTTTTGTGTTGGCATAATTTTTTGCCCCACCCAAAACGCCAACGCGCATCACTACGGTGTTTAAATCCCTGCTTTTACCACTTCTGATAGCAATATTTTGTTGGATGCTTTCTTTGGTCTCTGGATCGTTAATCCGCGCAGCGCCGACCATAGCTGCCATCTGTACTAGCTGCATGGCCTTACGTGCTGCGCTTTTTGCTTTTCGATTTACAGATTTTCGATCTTTAAGCGCATCAAGATTGCGCATGAAATCATCCATGCCTTCAAGTTTAAAATCGGCTGACATAAGCACCTCACATAGTTGAAAGCAAGAATGTCACCGACTCGTAACCTGTGTTTGTATCTTCAAGCGCTTGACTATCAATAGCGTAGGTTTTGCCTTTGTAAATCACACGCATGGTCGTGTCGATATCTTCTCGATAGCGGATCTTCAGTCGAGCAATCACTTTGGATTGACTTGCTTGTGCTGCGATTAAATCCTTGCCTGAAAGATGGGTGACTTTGGCCCATAACTGAACGTAATCAGTCCACTGTTCAGGGATTGGATAGCCATCTTCGTCACGACCTGACGTAAAGTGTTGCACCATGATTCGATGGCGGAGTTCGCCAGCGTTTTGGGTCATAAAACCTCCTAAACAGCAGTTGGCTTACGATATGGATATAACAAGGCTTGCACTGGCATAGGCAGATAATTACCGTTCAGCGGTGCATCTGATTCAGCATTTCGATATTTATCCCAATACCCACAAAGCATTAAAATTGCTTGGTGGATAGCTTTTGGATATTCAGACTCAAATTCATCTGTGATGTAATTTTTAACAACACTATCAGCGGCATCTAAATAACCTTGCAGCATCGTATCGTTTGCATCATCGTCATAGCGCAAATGCTCTTTAAGGGCGTCTAAATCAACAATACTCATTCATCACCCCATTTCTTTTGCGCTAATTTAAAGTTTTCATGGCTAAATTCACCCGAATGGTCTTTTTCACAGTGCCATAACGAGCCTTTATGCGTCACAAACTGGCCTGATTTATACTGGTTTTCAGTCTTAAAAACGCCTTGATATTGGCCTTTTTGGTCTGAATTTTCGGTATTTTGAGGCGTATTTGGTGCAGATTTGCCAAAAGGATCATCCAACTGGTCACGCTTAGACAATGCTTCCAACGAATAGTTCTGCTGCTGCATGTAAACCGTGTCACCGCCCACCAAAGGCTCTAAATTGAACTGTTGACGCGCTTCATTTGGAGTAAAGATTGAAGCCTTAACTCCGCGCTCCTGAATTCCCATTTTTGTTTCTTTATCCATGCGGAGCAGAGAATCAACATCAAGGAATATTTCAAGGCCACGCGCTTTTAAGTCAAATGCATCATCAAGCAGGTTTTCAATAGCTTCTACCGGGCTTTGCAGACAGTCAGAAAAATAGATTTCATTCAAATCACCAACCTTCTGCCCTGCTGGAATCGTTCCATAGCCCACCTTAAAGGCTGGCACATGTAACACTGAGCAAATAATTTCATTCGACATTTTTAGCTGCTCAATAGTCTGGGTGTCTGAAGCTGTCATGCTGATTGGCTGATATTTCAAATCATCACCCAGTACCGCAGTTTTACCGATGTTTTGGCCGGTATAGTTTGCATTCCATGCTGCACCGATGGCACGTGCTTTATCTTCTGAAATAGCACCAGGAGCAACCAAAATACCGCTTGGCCGGCTCATGTTTCCAAAAGAGGTTTTAGAGTTTTTCAGAATGTTTAAACCGAGCCCTGCTGAAATTCCATAAGCAGTAATGGCAGGAATACCAACCAGTGGATGATAGAGACAGTTTTCACGATCATGGATAATTTCGGAGGCTGGAACAACAACAGACTCTGTGCTATTCAGCCGATCAATCCCAAGCTGGTAAAAGACTTGCCCATCATCACTAATCAGTGGTTTTGTTTGATCTGGATTTAAAATAACAATTTTAACTACCTGCCCAAATACATCACGCACCTTAAATCCGTATGCATTACCACGGAGCTTTCGACAGATCATCCAGAACTCTAAAAACTGCTGCCAGTTCTGGTAATGGTTTGGCCGCTTAAGAACCACTAGATCCTCAGGAATGGGCGCATCAACTAAAATTCCGCCTTTCTGCTTTTTAAGCAAAACACCCATTTTCCCAATATCTTGGGAGATTAAAGATATGCACGAGAAAACTGCTGGATGTGCCGCCAAATCTTCACGAGTCAGCTCATCGTTCTTTTGCCAAGCACCAGAATAAGGCTCATGCACAAATAAAGAAGTCCATCCTTGGTTTGAATGGACACTTTGCAGTGATTTTTTTCGGAAAAGTCTGTCAAAAATGCCCATGGTTCTACCTTATTTTGCTTTTGGTTTACGAGTAGGTTTTTGTTTTGGTGCTTCAGTCTCAGTTGGAGGCAAATTAAGCTTTTCACCTAAAACAATCAGTGAACCATAATCATCAACAACTGGTGTGAAGTTGAGGTTTTGCAGAAACTTAACCTCTTTAAATGGCTCAGCAACACCTGTTTTGATTAAAATATTTGCTTCAAATTCGGTTACTTCAAGCACATCACCGACATTGGCGTTGTGCATAACCTTTAAATATTTAACTTTCATAGACTGTTCCTATAGCTAAACAATTGCGATGCTTAGATATAAAAACAGCCCCGATTAAGGAGCTGTTTTTTGGCGACCTGGATTAGCCACCAGATGGAGTGTAGTCCAAGAATGCCGCAGCAATCGGACGACGTTTAGCCCAAGTGATGAACTTCTCAACACGTACCGCAAACTTGTTTTCTTGCCATAAGTGGTGAGTCGTACCACCATCAACCAAGGTTGCTTGATCAGAGTAAGACACATCCACACCACCATCCTGAGCAAGCAGGATTTCAGAAGTCTTCACAAGAATGATCTTGTCGCCTACTGCCTGCGATGTGATGACTGGGATACCCATTAATGTACGGGTGCCGCGAAGCGCCATACCTGTGAAATAGCTATTGCCTAACGCATCACGCAACAAACTGATTTGTGCGGCGCGCGTTTCAGACATTAAGAAATATGAGCCATCCAATGAAAGGTTGGCTGTCACAAAGCTATTAATAAGAGCTAATAGGTCAGCTTCATATGCTGCCGCAGTTGTGCCCGTGTTAGGGGTTGCTACAACGCCATTTAAAACACCTGCTGGGCGCGTAGTTGATGCAGCCACCGCATCAAGGAAAGTGTTATCAATAAGCGTTTTTGATGCTTCGATAAGATCATCACGCACCAAAACATCTACCGCTGGATCAGAACGTCGCATTAATTCTTGTGTATAAACCGTGATTGCGGCAAGCTTGTGTTCTTTAATTTCAACTTCACCGTAGGTTGGGTTGGTTAATGGCTTGGCCGCACCTTCACCCACCCAAGCAGCAGTGCCGCCTGTTAATTGGCTTGGGATTTTTGAGTTGAACGGTACATTACGGAAGCCTGTAAGTTGGTCAAATACAGTTGCAGCACGGAGCATGTCAACAAATTCACCAACCAAGCGGTTTTCTTGCACTAATGCAGATGCAAAACCAACGTCTGTTGTAGTACCGAGTGTGGCTTTTGTCACTAAGTCCTGAACTTCACCACCAAAGCCCATTTGCTTAGCCATGTCTACTGGTGAAATGAAGTTGCCGTTTTTGGCTGCCAATTGTGAGCAAAGCTTTGCACGTGCATACTGTGCAAAACCAACACCTTTAGGCAGGTTTGATTCCACCTGAATGCGTGGCACTTCTTTTTTACCTTCAGCAGTATCTTTTGCTTGCTCAGAAGTTTCACCAGCCACAGGAGTTGCTGTTTTAGCAGCTTCTTCAGTAGCGGAAATCTGCTTTTTGGTGCGTTCAATGTTTATATTTAGAGCAGCAATGTCTTTTTCAATCGCTTGAATTTCAGCTTCTGTTGATTCATCTGGTGTTGTGCCTTCCGCAGATGCTTTAGACAACGCTGTTTGCATTGCTTGGTTCTTTTCCGACAATGCTTTTAGCAATTTTGCTAAATATTCTTTCATAGTTTTACTCCACCCTTTGTTGGGCAATTTAGTTTTACGACAATGTGTTTTTGCTCAGATGAATCGCCATCTGTTGCGGTTTTCTGAGGTTTTTCGCCCAACGCGGCTTTGTATTCCTCAAATGCTTTTGCGTAATCCACGCCTGCTTCACGGTTGCACGGTGTGGTTACAAGTGACAGTTCAATAAGTTCCCATTTATTAAACTTAATACCGCCACCTTGAATAAATTCAGCGCTTTCCCAATCAGCATTGAAGCCAACTGACAGTCCGGTAATTAGTTTGTATTGGACACTTTGGAAAGCTTCATCCACACGCTCTTTGAGCTTCCCTTCTTCTTTGATTTCAGGAATGTAGAATTCAACTTCGATCGTGTTTTCAAGAACAGTGATTTTCGTTACGTAACCAACGACTAACTTGCTGTCGTGGTGCAATAGAAGCGGTACTGGCAAAGTGAACTGCACACCGCTCGGCACCATAATGTCCTTTACCCGATCAGGGTTACTGGTGCTTGCTGTGCCGGTAAATGTGCGAGTAGATTCATCAAAACTCTTAATTTCAAATGAGCTGAAATTCTTAAATAAAGCTCCCATTGAGGCTTTCTCCCAAAATGAAAAAACCTCCAAAAAAGGAGGTCAATAAATTGCATATTTCTAAATGAAAAAGACGTTGTATTCTTTTTCAGCCTGTTCAGGATTCATACTCATCAAAGCCACGGCGTTAAACGTAGCAATCAAGGGATCAATCTTACCTACACCAGATTCCTGTTTGCTGATCATCATACCGTTGCCTTTCACGACGGCACGCGCATTACCAACACACCAAGTCATTAAGCCTTGGCCTGCATGGTAAAGATTGCCTTCAGCTAGTTTTCGTTCTGTAGTGAGGATATAACCCATCAATTTAAAACCTTGAGGTACGGCGGTGAGCTTGTCTTCAGGGATACCAGCATCAAGTAGGCCATCTAAAAGACCACCCAGACCCAATGGATCGAGTCCAACTTTATCGAGCTTTCCTGAGTCAAAAACTTGTTTTGCAATCGCTGCCAATTGGTCAATGTCATCACCAATACGCTCAACAATGGTCAGGCTTTTTTCCTTCTCATAGTCGGCATACTTTGGCGCGTTTTCCTTGCGCCTTTCGACAGCAGTTTTATTGCACCAAGCATGGTTCCAGAGCCACCATTTACGACTTTTTGCATGGCGACCAAGCACTGCAAAGCCAAGCAAATCGTCTAAGCCACCGCCGTCAATTCCGCAGGTAATGACATCCGACTGATTTATAAGTTTTTCTAGTGTGAAATTTTTAGACTGCTGCAGCCAATATTCAGCGCCAGCCCAACGGTTTGCGCGGAGGTTTAGGCCAATCTCAATGTTTAAGTGTTTTGCTAAGAAATCACGTAATGATTCATCGCCGGCATCTTTAACTTTGTTGAACTCGGAAACCAAGTATTCGAGATCAACCGATGCACCTAAATTTGGGTTTGTGATGTAAAAGTTTTCGGGTTTTAAGTGTTCGCCACTTTCAATGAGATGCTTCGGAAACTCATATATCAGCGGTAAAAATTGCTTATCCTCTTTGATGCCGTCGCGCACGTCACGCGCATAATCGAGCAAGCTTTTAAAAACACCGCACGGCTGCTCATCCGACATTGTTGATAGATAGATAACACAGCCTTCAGGGCGTGATGCCAAACCACCTTTTGCTTCACGAAACATACTTTCAGCATGGGCCTTCTTACCGAACAACCAAATCTCATCAAAGAGAATGATTGAAGCTTTCTTACCCGCAGCAGCATTACTTTCCGCAGCAATAACTTTCAGAACTGCACCAGTACCCAAGTGAGTAGTCGTTTTTGTATGTTCTGAAATATTAATTAATTCACTGAGCTCTTCATCAGCTCGAATGAAGTCGCGGATCGGGTTAAATGAGTTGTCGGCGACTTCTTTTGTGGGCGCAAGAATGATTAATTCAGCGGATAGGCGCTCATTGAGAATCAATGCAATAAGCATGATGCCTGCTGCAATCGTAGACTTCGTGTTTTTCTTTGAAATAAGTAAGAAAAATTCACGAATTAATCTGCGTTTTGATTCAGGATTGTAAGCTCCAAAGATTGCTCGGACGAATTCAATCACCCATGGTAATGTGACATCGCCCATTTTTGGGCTACCCATCACATCGACCAAAATTAATTCTTTAAAAATCCGCTCTGCTACGTCTGCCACTTCTGGAAAAAGTGGAGCACATGGCATCAGGGATTTTTTTGCGACAATACGCTCCTCCCAGTCTGGGCAAGCGGTTGTCCATTCTGGGAGCATTGCTGACATAAATTTTGCTCATTAAAAAACCTCCCGATGGAGGCTATTAAATTGGTTTTACTTCGATGTTTTGACTGAATGCTTCTATCCATGCATCATCTTTGTAAATATGCCACTTTCCTCTTACATTTCTTGCATATACCCAGCCAAAAAATGTTTTAGAAATATGTGTAGCGCCTTTTGGTTTTGGGCCCATATGAACTTTAACTCCTCAACTGCGAATCCAATGTTCCAAATTTACCGCCACCTGTTGCGGTTTGCTTTGCACCATCCGTCTTAGATTCCTTCTTGCCTTTTTCCGCAACTTTGCCATGTTTGTATGGAAGTGCAGCTTTGGCTGCATTGAATCGCAGCAACATATCATCGCTATTGTTCATGACATCAATTAAGAATTGCAGAGGATCGTCTTTGGCATAATCTTCATCGTCCAAAGGGTTGTCATCTTCGCCACTATTTGTAGGTTTAGGCTGTGGCTTTTCAGGAGTTAACTTTTTCTTTTCAGAAGTTAACTTTTTGGCTGTTGAATATTGGTCAATATACGCAATAATTTCAGGATTTTTGGAAAGCTTTGAGCCTTGTTGCATCGCTGATTTTTCAGGGTATCCTGCTGAAATTGCTGCGTCTTTTTTACTCATGCCATCAACAATAGCTTGAGCAAAAGCTTTCATTTTTGCTGTTAAAGCCATTGCGATTCCTTAACTCTAAAAGTTAACTTTTGCTGAAAAGGGAAATTTTTTTATAAATGAGATCGGGGGCGGTGTCCGCTGGCTTGGCCTTTTGAACTTTTTACCTCCCCCCCACCATCTTTAATTTTCCAAATACTTTTCAACTAATGCATCGATGTTTTGCGCACGCTCAATTAGTGCTTGCTTGGTATCGTTTGGGATTCGTGGATCAAACTGCATGCCTCGCATAAAGTTTGCAGTTGATTCAAGTTGTTCTAATAGTTCTTCATTATTCATAGCCTGCTTTCCTTTTGAGTCTTCTCTTTATGACACGGCGCACATAACGATTGCAGATTGGATTCATCATCCGTTCCGCCTTGGGCCTTATTCTTAATGTGATCTAACTCAAGATCCATTGTCACACGACCACAGCACTGGCATGTCCACTCATCACGAGTGTGGATCTTCTGTTTCAGTCTGCGCCAAGGTCTACCGCCTCGACCACTGCCCCAATTCTTTTTGGGTTCAAGCCTTGGTTGCTTGGGTGTCATCGCCTGCAGTTTTGTCTGAAGCCTCGGAAGTTTCATATAATTCTGTCCCAAACGGCATAAATTTACGCTCACCACATTCAAGGCAGATAATTGTTGTTTGCGTATCTCCAACAACTGTGATGTCGAACCAATCGTGCTCGCATGTCATAACTATTCATCCATTTGTAGCTTCGTGAATAAATACCACCTTAACCTCACCACGCAATAATCGCGTGTATAGCTCACCTTTACGGCGACTCTTCTTTGTTAATGGATAGTGTGGATAGAAGCAGACTAAACCTTGCTCCTCATTAGCCCATTTAACACATTTAATTCGATTGCCATTCACATAGGCATGACGGATACCTTTGCCGTCTTTAGAGCTATGAAACATATCTAACTATCCAAATACTCATGGCAACTTGGTTCGTCTTGTTCTTGCTCGAGCAACAGTAGCAACTCGCTGTTCTGCTGGGTTTGTATCTGCAGCAGATTGATCAACTGACTGTTCTGCTGCATCACTTGATTGTTCTGCTTTACGATCTCGGTTAGTAAGTCGAGCAATTGCGTTTGCGATTGATTCTTTTGAGCTGCCATACATTGCCTTCAGTTTTTGTCTGCGTTGTTCACAACCTTCACATGCCATAGTTATTTACCTATGAATACAGCGCTTCACGTAGATTCTTAATGCGCTCTTTAAGTTTAATCATGATGCCATCTATTGCTAGCATCTCATTACGAGTTAATCCGGTTCGACTTAGATTTTGATACTTTGACAGCTCAGCACTACAAAATTCTAAATCATGCTTCGCTTGTACTTTATCTGCCATAAATCCACCGAATTGAAAAAGAAAAACCCCTCAACATCTAGAATGCGAGGGGTTTTTATGTGCCAAACTGGCAAAGGATTTTTGAATAATGCCCTTAAAGTGGCACACAGTAAAAACTATAATAATTTGTATTGTTAGGTATAGTGAAAACTCGCGTTTGATATGGGGCAAAATCCCAAGTACCTATCACATTAGAGAATTGACGGCCCCATGCACCAACACCGGTTTCCAATAGATTGCAACGAAGGAATAGCCCAGTTCGATTCACTCCATGTGCTGTAGAAACATTGCCGTGGTTCATTACCGGACTAAGATCCACATAGGCATGAGCAACAGTCACCCCTAAACCCAAAACAGCCGATAAAAATAAACGCTTCATAAGCCCACATCCAACTTAAGCCAACCTTAAAAAACTAGGCGGGAATTCTACCGAATAACACAATTAATACAATATTAATTCAAGCAAATGTGAAGGTTTTCTAAAAACTTGTTACTCAACTTCTTTCAAACAATCCCGACACACCTTGATTTCTTCATCATCAATCGTGTGATCGATTTCTATAGATCCATGAAAGCCTAAAATACATTTTATAAATTGGAGCATGTGGATCTCCTAAATTTGGGTGCCAGCTGGGCTCACTTCTAAACCAATTAAGGGATAAAACAGCTGACAATAAAAAAAGCCCACATTTCTGCGAGCTTTGATATCGGTGCAGGTCATAACAACTTGCCACCATACACTAAATCTACACATACATGGCTGCCAAGTCAATCATTTAAGGCCTCGATTTTTCCATCTAAATACGCCAAACCTTTCTCAGCCTCTGCACGAACTCTTGCTCGGCTACACCCGTGCGTATTTGCGATGGTCTGATCGGACCAGTTATTTTCAAACTTTAGAATTAAGAACCAAGCTCGTTCAGCCAAATACTCTCTTTTATCGCTATGCATCTTCGCCAGCAGCTGGCTCACTTGCACTGCTTCTGCATCACTTATTTCACAAGGCATTGAGACTTTGCTTGCTCTAATTCTTGTTGTGTCATTCTTATCAATCAGCATTGCCAGAGGATTTGCTGAAACAACCGATTTTGCAGACCGAACCCAAATCCCATATTGCTCAAGCCACTGGTGGGCTGAACGCTTTGACCAATCCATTACTTCAATTTTCGCTACTGCATTCATCCCTAGTCCCTCAAACTTCTCTAATATCGATATCGTGTACTGTTTTCATCAAATGCTTTTTATTGCGATAGCTCTGCAACTTCCGCGTTACTGCCGACTTCACATCCTCAACAATCAAGCGACCATTGCTCAGGTATGTAAAATCCGCGTAATACCTCAATTCAGGTTTTGCTCTTTTCTCGCCTTCCAATTTCACTTTGGGTGCCAAGACAAATTTGACCTGGCAACGTAACTCTGAAATTTCACCTCTTTGCGCTAACGCTGTAAGCTCGATATAGCGCTTGTACTCTTTGACGCTATCGAACTTCATCCCATCCTTTTCTATGCGCTGTGCGTTGAATTTAGAGCGCCCAGACTTGGGTTTAGTCTTGGGCGCGTATTGAGCGTGATATTCAGCGAGTGAGATGCTGGTCATTAGTTACCCGCTACCAACTTAAAAACCAGCAGGGCCACAAGGAATGCCGCACACATTCCCAATCCAAAACTAAAGCCACGGCTCATCCACTCCCAAACAGCGATATTGTTGAAGCCACCATTCGCCCATTTCCAGAAGAACTTGACTGCGAAAAGTACAAATACGCTAAGCAGTAGGCAGATTAAAAAGTCTTTATTATTCATCCCTCAATCACCCCAATCTATTTAGTCTTAATGCTTCGTTTACATGCACATCCAAAACAACCGTCGTCGGCGCTATATGATTCCGAATGTCTGTCACAAAGTCGGTGCGGTCGTCTTCAAATGCGGATTGGATTTTCTTTTTCGCTTCACTAAAATCTCCAACCAGCATTGCACCCCCTTCGATTTTTTCTTGGCTTAACTCCACGTAAGCAGCTAATTCTTCCGCCTCGCTGCGTCCGTAATAGTGGTGATCAATTTTGGATTTCAGATCCTTAAGAAAAGCATCACTTGAGCAGCGAATAAAACCATTCGTATACATCCGCATTTTTGTGTTGTATGCCTTCGCCCACTCAGGCGCTCCATCCACAATTTCCCGCATTTGTTCGATTGTTAAATTCATCCCTTCACCCCAAACAGCTGTTTTGCTTTACCACTCAAGTAATACCGGTATTCCTGCCCATCCGTACCGACGGCATAAATCAACCCAATATCTGCTAAAGTTTTTAAATAACGCTGTACTGCGCGTCGTGATAAATCAGGCATAACCTGTTGCTGAATCTCGGTTGTTGTGGCAACTGGCGTATGCTTGATTGCCAGCAAGGTATCTATTCCTCGGTTCAATACGGCGGCCTTGGCATAATTGGGTGGGCGTTCGTTCATGCTACACCTCCAAATAAATCCAAAGCCCACTCATCACGCGCTGGTTTTGCTTTAACTGGCTTCTTTGGCTCTGACTTGATCACCGGCTCTATTGGTGGCGCATATTCAAGCTCCAGTGATTCAGTTGCTGGGAATGCCTTGTTGAATTCCTCCTGAGTAGGCACCCAATTAACCAGCTGCCAGAACTCACATCCATGTCTCAAGCCCGCACATACTCGACCCGCCTCAGCCTGTAGAAACCAAAAGCTAATATGAGGTGCCTTTTGAGCTGGATTGAATTGCTTGCAGCGATCCGCTTTCTGCGTTTTGAATGCCTCAACAAAATAAATCTCAAGCTTTTGATCAGTCGCGATTTCAATTTCATTTTCACCAATCAGACCAAGCCAGATTTTGAAGTCGATATTTTCTTGCTCACTTAATCCAGCAAACGCATGATCAGTAAACGGCGTTGGATAAGTTGTAAGACCGCTTGAATCTTTGTATTCAGAAATTACACTCACGCCCCACCTCCCACACGATTAAATGTCTTCCCTATTTTTGCCACCAGCTCTGGAGGGCAAGGAACACCAATACGGTTTCGCTCATGGTTATCAAGCTGTTTTGGAGCCTTAGGCTTCACCCACATTTCTTGCGTCATACCCTTTGCCTTAGCGCGGCGTAGATAATCCACATAAATATCTTTGAAAGCGAAATGAGCCGATTTTTGCCCTTCTGCTGTCAGTACATGGCGAACTTCATCAAGTACCCGCTTAGTCAGTGTGGTGATCTTCGTTTGTGGATCTGATTCAAACTGCATTGCTTTTGCCCAAGCCATATCAGCAGTCCACCAATCACCGCCTTGTTCACACCAGCTACGGAATGTCGGTAAATTCTTCGGGCACCATTCCTCAGAGTTCATACGAGTTAAGCCGCGTGCGATATCTGCCGGGGTTAGGCCATTTAGGACTGTGCATGCCAATTGGCGAAGTTCTTCATCCGCATAAACTTCAAAGTTTTTCGTGAATGCTGACCCGTAAAGATCACTCATGCGCTGAAGAACCATGTCCGCTACTTCAACTGGGAAATCAATCGCAAATGCTTGCTCAAATAATTGGATATTGCTCATGCGCACTCTCCTTGAACATCACGCATTGGCGCTGGTTGATTTGCTTGGCTGCCAAAACGACGGCGCTCCAAAGGTTGTTGAACTGGTGCGGGTGTATTCTTCGGTGGGTATACGCTTTGGTAGCTACCGATGATCGAAGATTCCAAGGATTGATTTGCACCTACACCGAAACCAATTAATTTGTTGATCAGCAACTTCACGGCGTTTTCAGTCAGAGGTTTTTTGATGCTGTTGCGCATGTCCACGAACTGAATCCACAAATCACGATTTACATTCGCTGGTAACTCAACCGATTTTGGATCAAATTGATTTTGCTTTTCCGCTTTTGGTTTTTCAGCCTTAGGTTGTTCAGGAACACTCTTACTTTTTTTATTTATTTTTTTATTTTGTAGAGTGTCTTTTGATAGTGTCTTTTGTGTGTAAAGAATTTTTACTAGTGGTGGTAAAGATTCTTTACTAGCGTAGTTAAATTTCTTTACTAGTAAAGATTTTTTACTAGTGCCTTCAGGTAGTAAAGAATTTTTACTAGGGAAAGACATTTTCCAACTAACAACACATTCGTCATTCAGCTTAAAAGTATTGCCATGAATGGTAGAACCACACTCAATTACCAAGCCCACTTGAATGAGTTCAGCAATTGCTTTTGTGACTGTAGGACGGCTCTTACCTGTCATCTTTTGGAACTGACTTAGAGAGATCGAATCATGCTCTTTGTACCAGCCACGTGTCTTACGACAGATGATCAAATACAGCTTCGCAGCAACATCCCCAATTTGACAAAGAACGTCGTCTACAAAGGCGTTAGGCACCTGAAAACTGTTAGGAGTGAATTGACTCATTTGTTTAATAACCCCGCAGCAGCAACGAGCGCCGTCAATCTTGTTAATCCATAGGCTGTAATGCGTGCTTGGGTGTACACCTTGTCACCCTCTACACATGCAATCACCTGTGAAACCTTGTTTACCATTACCTTTTGCTCTACTCGTTGCGCGTATGCACATAACCGTCGGTGACGGCTGTTTTCTCGGTATACCCAGTGCTTCTTCAACATGAAGTCAATGAGCTTTGATTCTTGAATACCGATGGTTTTTGCTGAATCACGGATTGAATAAGTGTTTACCGTGTCTGCAATCACATCCATCACCTGCGCCTTAGGCTCTAACACGGCGACATGGTCCTTAAGCGCTTGGTTTTCTTGTTCAGCAGCCAAGGCCAATTGGATTAGCTCCATTCGACTGAGTTCGACAGGCTTTGCGGTTTGGCTTTCCAACTCATACCAACGCTTCACCAGGAGCGCCGTGAATTGAGGGCAAAGCTGTGCAACTACGGTAATGCTGTCTAATTTCCCTTGTTCACCGCTAAAAACGTAAGCATCAGAGAAACGGTTAGGACTAAGTGATTGTTTGTTTTCAACTTTCGCCATTGGCGGTAGTTGAATTACATTCTTATTGGCTAAACGCTCAATAGAAAGCTTCACATTGCGCGGTTCTGTATGAACAATCTGAGCAATTTCAATGTGATTGATTGAACCGGCAATCGTATGTGGTATAATTGGCATATTCATAAAGATTTACCCTCTGAATTGAATACTGAAAAAGCCTGATCTCAACTCTCAGGCTTTTTCTCTTTTTAAAGCTGACAAATATTTCCCAGCCTCTTTTTCTAAAGCCACACGTAAACCGCGCAGGTTTGCTTCCATCTCTTCCAAGATTTGAACTGTGTCTGCCAATTCCGACGGCGTTACAACACCATCCGCCATAACATCTGCAATATGCTGATTCACATGACCGTTATTGATATTGATTTGAAGAAGACGCTCTAAAACACTCACCTGATGTTCTTTTTCTTCAGCTTGGTTTGCTGGTACACACATCAATCCCAATTTATGCGCCCACGCTTTTACCAATGCTGGATTGCGAGTGAATGTCATCATTGATTCGATGGCTTTCACTGTTGGCAAATGCTGGTCCATATTTGGATTTGCATAGTTCAGAACAGTTTTATGAGAAACACCAAGCACCTGAGCAATGTCTTTAGGCTCGATGCCTGGTGTGTTATGAATCATTGTGTGTAAAGCATTCTTTGCTTCACGACTTAGCGTTAGTTCGCTCATATGTGAATCCTTGAATTTATTCACGTTTACCTATTTGTTGGAAAACGTGAAAATATGTTTATGGAGTTAAGGTTTCTAAATCAGCCTTCAATTTCCCTTTTGTGGTTAATTCAAAAACTGCTTGAGTACGCGGCGGGATTCCCTTTTTTTCCCACTTCCATAAAGTGACTTCTGAATAACCAGTTTTTAACGACAGTTCGCGCTTGGTTTTGCATTTGAAGTACCGCATTAGGTCAGACGGTCTCATGATTTTCTCTTAACTACGGTTAATTAACCAAAGTTACCACACGCAAACCACAGTTACAACTGTATGTATTAACATTGGTTAATACTTTTGATGGGTTTTTTTATGTCTTTCCACGAACGCTTAAAACAAAAAATGGAACAAAAAGGTGTAACACCTGCAGCTTTAGCACGTGCTGCATCTGTGTCACCTGTTGCGGCAGGAAAGTGGGTTCATGGAGAAAGTGAGCCAAAAGCTGCTAAGTTAAAATTAATTGCTGATTTTTTAGGTGTGACTGATGATTGGCTTTTAACAGGCAAAGGCTCGCCATCAAAATTAGATAACAACATCGATCTATCTGAAAAAATCCCCTTAGAAGGCCGCCCTATTCCTGTTATCTCATGGGTAGCGGCAGGCTCACTTTCATCAATTGAGACTGTTTTAAGAGACACTGAGATTGATGAATGGCTTCCACCAAATAAAGACTGTGGAAAAAGTGGTTACGGCTTAAAAGTAACTGGAATGTCAATGTCACCTTACTTTCTTCCAGATGACCGCATTTATGTAAATCCCGAAGTGCAAACTTTTGATTTGCAAACTGGCGATTTAGTCATTATTGCTTGCTTTGGTGAAACAGAAGCAACCTTTAAAAAGTTAATTATTGAAGGTGATAACAAGTATTTACAGCCATTAAACCCCAATTGGCCAGAGCAAATTATAAAACTTAGCGAAGACTGCCGATTGGTAGGCAAAGTTGTTGGTTTATATAGAAAAATCTAATTGGGTTGCAAATGATTGAAAAAATAAAAAAGTGGTGGAATGGGGAAGATATTTTTCATGAAAATAAACCCAGTGATCCTGTAATTTTTATTGGTTGGAATAATAAAAAACACTGGACATCATCATTGCTTCACTGGGTTGTTTCGCTTTTTACCAATCCAGAAAGAAGATCAACTTTCTTGGCAGTATTGGCATTTGTCACTTTTGTTTTTATGATTTTGAAGTATTTCACCCACACTGATTCCGAACAATATTCCACATAT
Source organism: Acinetobacter tianfuensis (assembly GCF_003611465.1). GTDB lineage: Bacteria > Pseudomonadota > Gammaproteobacteria > Pseudomonadales > Moraxellaceae > Acinetobacter > Acinetobacter tianfuensis. The sequence goes on along the minus strand of NZ_RAXV01000015.1, from coordinate 51,549 downwards.
CCAAAGAGTGAAAATAGAGAGGCTAGTGCCCCAATCAACAAACCTGTAAATCAATAGAAATATGCCAGATTGAATAACTAGCATTAACGTTAGAAATTTGTTCATTGTGTACCTACTTCCACCCCTGCGGTGGATTTCTCATTTCTGTAACATACCTTTATTACTATTGAATCAAGGTCACATCGAAGGATGACCTGTAATAACAAAGTAGAGCCTAAATAACCTCGCATGCGCGGGGTTTTCTTTTGCCTATTAAACCACAGTTAAGTAATCTGGTTTAATTAATTTTAACTTTGGTTAATTTTATTATTGACTAAATTATTAACCTTAGTTAATCTTTGCTCACACACCAACCCAATGTGAGTGAACCAAAATGACAAAACAAACCTCCTTCTGCCAAACCCTTAGTAATTTGCAACATGGCTATTCGCTTCAAGAACTTGACCAATTGCTTACAGAAGCGCTTCAAGCATCACAAGACACAGGCAAGGTCAGCAAAGTAAGTGTGACCTTGACGATCAAGCCTAATGGCGCTGGAACATACAAAATCACAGACGACATCAAGTCGACGCTTCCTAAGTTTGAAAAAGAGGCAACGCTATTGTTTACAGATGGCGAACAGCAACTTGTGCGTGAAGATCCACGCCAACAAAAATTAAAACTTGAGCAAGTTCAGTCAAGCGGCCCAATTGATCTGAAAGGTATTCCTGCTGATTCAAAACCACTAATTAAACCACTTAATTAATTTTTCCTTAACCCCTCAACCTCACTATAAACAGGTGCTTTATGAATAATGAAATAAATCAAAACAACGATTTAGATGCTTATCGCGCAGGTCAGCTTTCACAACAATATGCAAATGCGAATCTTCCATTTGTTGTGGTGCCAGGCGAAGGTAAAGTACACACCTTCCCTGAAACCCTTGATCGCCCTTTACAGCTTCAGCAAACGGTAAGCTTGCATACAGCCAAAGACTTCATTGGTTACGTAAATCGTTTCGCTGATAAAAATTCAGTCATTTTCGTTAATGTCCTTGGCGGAAAAATCCAAGCTGTTCTTGATTACCATGAAGCTTCGCCAGTTGAAGAATACGGATCTAATGCTAAGCAACGTCATTGCTTACATAAAGCTATCTTCAATGTTGAGCAGACACCGGAGTTTAAGAAAATCCGTGACAAGTCTGGTGAATCAATGTCTCAGTCTGACTTTGCATTGTTCTTAGAAGATGTAATGCCATACATCAATCAGCCTGCAGCTGCCGAGCTTTATGAAATTGTCAGCACATTATCTGCAAAAACTAGTGTGGACTTTAAATCAGGTATTCGTACTGACAATGGTCAAGTCTCTATCACATATAACGAAAATATTGATGCCAACGCAGGTCGTGAAGGCAAACTGAATATTCCTGAACAAATCGTATTTGGCATTCAGGTTCATCGTGGAGGCAGTCACTATGCTCTACCTGCTCGTTTCCGCTATCGCATTAAAGATGGCAACTTGCGCATGTACTACGATCTTGATCAATTAGAAAAAGCTATCGAAAAGTCCATGGAAGACACAGTTACATATATCCGTGAAGGCAAAGTAATTGATAACGGCGATGGCACTGAAACAAATTTATCAGGCGTTCATTCAGACGTAACAATTTTGGAAGGCTCTGTTAACTAATTAACAGGCATTAAAAAGCCCTGATTACTTTGGACGGCGATCAGGGCTCAACGTAAACAATTGGAAGCTTACGGAACTAATTATGAATCAACGCGTATCACATAGCAACTTACCCAAGTTTAATGCTAACAAAAGCCAAACAAGTGAAATTCTCTATCAGCAACCAACTGCAGGCGAAATGAAGACTCCTGCTTTGGGGAAAGCTAAGAATTTTGCTCATAACTTAATCGCTGTAGCACTGGTAATTGGTTGCATTTCATCACCAATTTATATGATTCGCGGTTGTGCTGATGATGTAGATCGTCAACATGCTCAAGCCGTTCAATATCAGGCGCAATTTGGAGTTTCTAAATGATTTCAGATACGGCGCAAACTTTAGTGCACCATGCACTAAATTACAAAAACATTTCTATTGAGCCAGATCTCAATGAACCTGTAATAGCTTTAGCGATTGCACACGCTTTTGAATGCTGGATATTGAACGACGGATACATTGGCAAATATTTACCTGGTCAAAATTCTGTTCAATATTCAAAGCCTAAAATGCCAAATTTAACAGTTCACGGCGCAGGATTCATGAATGAAGCTTGCCAAAAGCGCTACGCCGTATTTTTAAAATCATATTTAAGAAAAGGTCGTAAATTCATTGAAAGCCTAAAAATACAAGTGCAGGTGGCGTGATGGAAATAAAACAATTAGAACCTGCTGAAATTATTCGCAGCGAAATGGGCACTTGGACTCATTCTGAATATGCAAAGTATTTGGCTGAAAAATGTAATGATGCTGAATGGATTGATCAAAAAGATTGGGATGAATTAAAGCGTTACTTCAATATTGATACTGTGACTTTTTGGATGGAAGGCCATGTAAACACTGATGATTGGGAAACGATGATGGATGCAGGCGACATTTCAAAATGGAATCCAATTGCACCAAATGGCTTTTTCTTAATAGATATTCATTTCAGTGAAGATGATGCATACGCATTGTTTGCCCGCAATAAACGTGAAGTTGAGGTGGCGTGATGGAAATTCAAAAAGTCAAAGTTAAAGCTCAAATTCGCTGGTGGGAAGACACCACAGTAAATGGAATAGAAGACACTGAAAATGGTGCAAATGTTCCATGTAAACAAGGTGAATTATGGTGCCCTATTATTAATGTGGCTACTGGCATTATTGAAAATTGGGAAATTGGTAAAACAGCAAAAATTCACTACAAAGTAACCGATGGCTGTGGTTGGGAATTGTTGGATAAAAATGGAATAGTCATTCAATCTCAAGCCGATGGTTATGTGCCTGAAACACTTTGCCCTGCTGAACGTGGCTACGGTGATTACATCATTATGAACATTAATGAAAATGGTCTAATCGATAAGTGGCATTTCAATATTGATGATTTTCAGGAGGATGACCAATGATGGATATTCAGAAAGAAAAGCACAATTACTTGGCTATGCTTGTGGCTGAAGATGCAATCACTCAAGAGCAATGTAGCAACCTAAGTCTATACAATGGCGGTAACTACTTTCATTCCGATTTTTTAGCTTCTTCAAGAGTCGACTGCATTAATTGGGGCTGGTCAGCATGGTTGAAAGCCAAAGCCCAAACTATGCCTAAATGGATTTCGGTTGAAGATGAATTGCCACCTTCAGACACAATGGTTTTAATTTGCTGGTCTGATAGTCCAGATGTAGAACCCGAAAAAGACTTCATGGATGTGTGTGTGGATACTGGATGCCCTTTTTGGGCGAATAGCTTGAATGATGAACCATCACATTGGATGCCTCTACCTGAACCGCCAAAAGCACAGGAGCAAGGCCATGACAGCTAAGGTTTTAGATCCATGTTGCGGCTCTCGCATGATGCATTTTGATCGTGTTAATCCGAATGTTGTTTTTGGGGATATTCGAACTGAAAGTCATATTTTGTGTGATGGGCGCTCCTTAGAAGTCGCACCGGACATTGAGATGGATTTTCGCAATATGCCTTTTAATGACGGTCAATTCAATTTAGTTGTGTTTGACCCACCCCATTTGGTGAAAGCAGGCCCTTTAAGTTGGTTAGCTTTGAAGTATGGAAAGCTTCATGAAAATTGGCGCGATGATATTCGCAAAGGTTTTTCAGAATGCTTTCGTGTGTTGGCCAATGGTGGTGTATTGATTTTTAAATGGAATGAAACTCAAATTAAAGTGAGTGAAATATTAAAACTAACTGATCAAAAACCTGTGTTCGGGCATATAAGTGGGAAACGAGCTAATACACACTGGATCACTTTCATGAAAATGGAGCCAACCAATGATTGAACTATCCCCTATTGAAATCGAACTTCTAGAGGAGTTCCGCGAGGAGTTAGGCCCGCGTGTTATTTCAGATGTTGGCTTTGCTGCTGAGCTTCCCGCGGCTCTAGTGCAGGCTCTTTATAAGTTGGTTTGTGAAAAAGTTGCTGAAAATGAATTGCCGTACAAAGTTTTGAAAAGTTTGAGGGAGGTGTCTTAAATGGGTACATTTCAAATCACAGTACATGGAGATGCACCTCAACTATTTGTTGGATCTGATCTAGGCGGAGCTAAAATTGTATCTATCAAAGATGTGAGTCCTAAATTAGTGTCTGCTGCTGATTTAGCAAAGCAATTTGGAATTAGTGTTGATGCGGTCCGTGATCGTTGTGCAGAGATCAACAAAGGTACGCGCGGTAAGTGCCTTTATGATCCAGAGCAGGCAAACTTGATTTTGATTGCCCGGCCCGTGGCAAAACGTGGTCGAGCGAGGAAGAATTAATATAAATGACCAAGCCCCTATTGGGGCTTTAACTTTATTCACTTTTATCTTTATCTGCATTTTTATCATTTGCATGATTAGATACAGTAATTTTTTCTACAACAGTAACTTCTTTGTTTTGGCTTTCAAGCTTTGATTTATCGGCTGGTTTATTATTTTCTGCAGCCATTGGTAGATTTTTAGTGGTGGTTTCCTTCGTAATAGTAAATAAGCTTTCCTTATTAACGCTGTACATACCACACATACTAATAAGTAAAATTAAGAGAAAGAAAGACACTGCTTTTGTATAAAAGTCCCATGTCCAAGGCTTATACCAATAGCATTCTACAGCAGTCACATTGTCTTCTTTATTATGCTTCTCTAAAACCCTTTTTAAATTACTCATCGAGTTAATCCACTTCACCATCATATTTAATAGTGTCAGCAGACAAATCATTAGGAGAGCAATGATAAAGGTTAAGTATGGCCACCTGGAGTTAACTTCTAAGAGTTTTACTGTAGACCCTATTAAGTTTACACCACCAAATAAAGTAAAAATGATCGAAGCAAAGATACCTAGAATAGAAATATAGTTTGCAATCGTTGATTTGGCTTGTGCATCTGCTTCATTTGCTAAATCTTCGGCTTTTTTAGCAATATCTAAAGCATCTTTTGAAGCTTTTTGAATAAATTGCTTTTGTATAAATGCTAATTCAATATGATGTGTGAATTTTTCGTAGCATTTAAGAAGATGTTCGAAATCATTACTACTGTTCTTGTATTTATCAACTAATACCTCTTTAACCGTGTTAGCGAAGCTATCTAAGGTATTAGACTGAATTTCATTAATATTACTTTCAAATATTCTTACTGATATTTCTTTATAAGGTAGATTATAAAATGTTTCACGATTTGTTTTTTGAACAAAGTCTGCTTCAAATAAACTAAATAGATATGCAGCTTTATCAACGATATCATTCTTATGGAATGAGGCAGAATCCAAGTGCAAATCTATTAGTATAATCTTAGCTTGTTCAAAGTTCATTTATTCAAATATCCTTCGCTTGTTTTAGCTCAGACATTGAATAAGTTAGGTTTTGAGTTCCTGAATTAATTTCAGGCTCATATCTACTCCAGGCATTTTCCTCATGAGTCATTTCAACTAGATCAAAAGCCTTTCTAGAAATTAATTTTTCAATTATAGGGTCTGCAATTTCAACAAATTTTTTATCAGATAAAAATAACCCCTCTTTAAAATCTCGTTTATGTATACCAAACGGAGCATCTGATGACTCTTCAATAAGAGACTTAGGTTTACTTATATGATAAATATTTGCCGATTTGAACTCTCTATACACTTCTTTAACCACTGGTCCATATTGCCATTTTTGAAATGGCTCATCAAACAACAATACTTCGTGCTTTTTTAAATAATTAGCAGCAACATAGTATAAAATTTTTTGAAGTTTTAGAGGAGTTAATCCTCCTAATGGGGATTCCTGATCTTTGTTAACATACCAAATAATATAGTTAGCAATATCCATCGCTATATATTTTTTATTATCCATATCACACCTCACATAAAATACTTAACTCAACAGAACTTAGCAGGAAAAAACTAAGGATTAACATTGTCGAAAATCAGTGGCGGTATGCATTTTAAATTCCTTATTTCGGGTACAGCAAAAGACAAGATCAACCTTGCCCATAGCCAAATTATAGCATTTGCTATAATTAAACAATAGCGTGAAACATAAAAGTTCCACACTTGAGCTTATTTTTTATTACGCATCCATCATATCTGCAATATCTTCAACATCCGGGTTGTAGTAAGTATTCACCAGGACTTTAATATTTTTATGGCCTGTCACCTTGGCCAGAACTTCTACCGGTAATTTCTGGTTATTCACAAAGCGAGTAATGGCTTCATGGCGTGTGTCATGGAAATGAATATCTGCCAGCCCTACCCTCTCCTTTCTACGCTCCCACATTAACCGAAAGGCATTCTCAGACTGTGGAATCAACTTATCACCTTCATGATCGATCAGATCCAGTAAAGCTAAAGCCTTTTTCGTCAATGGCACATTACGAGCATCACCGTTTTTGGTTTTTGGTAAATGCACATGCCGATCATAAATTTCAGACATTTTAATGCCAAGGATTTCACCACGGCGCATCGCTGTTTCCAATGCAAATAAAAATGCCCAGGCAACATAATGTTCGGGAAGTGTGGGCACCTGGCCATGCCTATACCCTAACCCTTCAATAATTAAATCAATCTCATCATCCCGGATACGGCGATTACGTGCCTTAGGCTTGGCAGGCTTCTTAATCCCCATCCATGGATTGTTATCCAATAGAAATAGCTCTTTGACTGCATAGCTAAAAACTGATGAGTACAGCGCAATTTCACGCAGCACTGTATTTGCACCAACTTCTTTTAAACGCTTATTTCGCCAAGCGGTTAAATGCTTCGGGGTGATGTCATGAATCGACATATCTGCAAGCGGACCAAACTTTTCCTCAAATGGCCCTAATTGTTCTTTCACATATTTTGAGCCTCGCAGCTTGCGGCCTTGCTCATCATAATATTTATGAAAAAGTGTCTTGAATGGATAGAGTTGTTTTACGCCCTGATCCTCTGCTAATTGATTCGCCTTAGCCTCAAGCATCTTTTGCGCCGCCCACTGCTCACACTCCTTGGCAGTATCACGAGTTGCAGACGAGCGCTTACCATTAATCATAATTTCAATATAAAACGCTGCACCGCGTTTGCGAGGCTTCGGTAATTTCATGACGTAAATTCCAAAATTCTTGACGTAATCTTGACGTAAATTTAACTGCATAATCAGCATAAAATAACGATTTCGCAGCAAGTGCGGTTAAGTGATTACTTTTTTATAGGCATAAAAAAAGGGCTTTAAGCTGTTGTTTTAGCTTAAAACCCTTATAACATATAGTTTTGAATCTTGGTAGGTATATCCAGACTCGAACTGGAGACCTCTACGATGTCAACGTAGCGCTCTAACCAACTGAGCTATACACCTGAAGTCCAAGCATCATATTCATTTTTATTTGCATAAACAAGTTTTTTCATAACTTTTTCAACACATATGAACAAGATTTAAGCAAAATCTTAAATTGCTTTATTTCTTGCTTTGAAACAGGCTGCCCAGCATACCTATGCCGTATATATAATTCAGATAGCCAAGTAAAATCATCCTGATACTTAACATTAACCTGACTGGATAAACGGCGCATCCAAACACTAAATGTTTCTGCTTGTTTTTGCTGCAGTTCAGGTTTTAACTGGCGGTTAAAATGCTGAATGCTGCGCTCCCATATAGACAGCTTTCTTTTTTGCCGCCAATACATCCAGCCAAAATACAGCATTGCTAAACTTACACAGCCCAGTGCAATCACCAAAACTGCAGCATAAGATGAATGCAGGCCGATTTTATTCAGCCAGCTGCGCTGCGTTTCAGCATTGTACCCCACAACTTTACTTTGCCATTGATAACTGGCGAAGTCGCTCCAAATACGCATTTTAGTCAAAATTGCATATTTCTGGCGGTCAAAATTTGAATTGCCTTCAAATTCACGCGCATCTGCTGCAATATAGTTCTGCATCCCGCTGTCTATGCGCTGCGGCGCAATAATTGCTGTAGGATCATAGCGTTGCCATTTTCCATGCAGCCATACTTCAGTCCACGCATGCGCATCCAGCTGCCGCACCTCCCAGCTTTTCCCATCTGGCGCTTCCTGACCGCCTTGATAGCCCACAACAACCCGTGCAGGAATATTTGCATAACGCATTAACATGACAAAACTTGATGCAAAATGCTCACAAAAACCTTTACGGCTGCCAAATATAAAATCATCGACTCGGTTTTGCCCCAAAGTGCCAGGGGTCAATGTATAAGCAAAATTCTGCTGTTTATACCACTGTAAAACATTGGAAATATAACGTTCAGGGAGTCCGCCGCTTTCCCTCCAGAGCGTTGCAGCTAATTGCTGCGCTTTCGGGTCTAGCTGATCGCTGACTTTCGTATTTAATTTAGCCTGCCGCATTTGCTGGCGCTCATCCAATGATTCCAGCGGAGAACTGCCGATCCAATTCAATGCAATCGGCTCAACTTTCAAGGTCATACGGCGCGGTGTAATCCTGCCGTCTATACCTAATAAATAACTGCCCTGCTGCGGCATAGACTGCTCCAGTCCCATGACCCAATGTACACGCGGATCTGCGGCCAAATAACGGTATTGCCATTTCTCCTGCTGCTGCAGCTGACTCAGCTGCTCAGGCATAAATATACGCTGATTAAATTCACTGCTGGTCCAGCGGCTGCCGTTATACTCATCTAACACCATTGCCCGCCAGTACAGCTCTGAACGCGGCGGCAGCTGTTTCATATCACCAATAATTCGAAAAGCTAACTCGCTGGATTGCGATAATTGCGCGATATCTCCCGGTGACATGCTGTCACTGATACCCGTGACACTGGTGTCGTCTGGAATTGGAATATGCCACAGCGGCGGCAGACGCGGGAAAAAGATAAACAGCAGCACGAAAAATGGAATGCCGTAGAGCAAAAGCTTTCCTACATGGCCCGCATCTTTTTTTATGGTCTGCCAAACCTGCACTTGGGCGGTTTCAAACTGACTGGTCTGCAAACGGTACAGTCCCATAAAGCAGCTGACCAAACACAATATAATGATGACTGCCATCGCAAATGACTGGCTGAATAAAAATGAGCTGGCTGAAACAAATAATGCAAAATTAAATAAAATCAGCATATCGCGCTGATCTTTACTTTCTAAAGCTTTGGCAAATAAAAACGTGCTAAGTACAGCAACACCTGCCTCTACCCCAACAAAACTGCGGTAACTAAAATAAATACTGGCTAATGCGATACATGTCAGCAATAACGTCCAACTGCGTTTTAACGCGCCAATATTTTGTTTTCTGCGCAGAAATAAACACAGCCACATCACAGCAAACGTGAGGCTCAGCGCAATTGGCAAGAACATGGCTTGCGCCGCCAGCAGCAGCGCCAAACTCAAAAGCATCGAAACTCGAACAGAATAAGTCATCATCAATTAAGCCTGCGCTAATAGCAATTTGGCATGATTAAGCTGTGCCTCACCTAGACCGCTTGGCAGCGCCGCCTGAGGCAATAACAGTGCATACGAAAACTGCAGCTGCTCACATTGCAGCACCAGCCCCATCATCATGCTCAGTTTCTCTTCATGTGACGCGCTTGGCATATGTGCATAGTCAATATCAATACGGTGCTGATCTGCATATTGTTCAAAAACCTTGACATATAAGCCTTGCCCTCTGGCAGCCTGTTTCCATGATACGGCCTGCAGTGAATCGCCTGCTTTAAAATCACGCAATTCACGAAACTCATCCATATCTGGCTCAAAGTTCATCTGATGATGCTTATTTTCCAGTTCAGGATAGATTGCCTTTGGAGCAATCCAGCTGCTTAAGTTTAAATATAAATAGCTCCAAGCCCGAACTAAGCCAAACGGATAAACCGAATAAAATTGCAAATTTGGATAATGAAATTTCCCTCTGTGCGGGGCAATAAACGCGATTTGAAAATGTGTTTTCTGCTCATACACAAATACTTTCTGCAGCTGCCCCTCAGTACGTATCCACAAATATCTGGGCTGCTGATGCGGCTGCTGTATATAAATATCTAAATAAACCTGCTGTTCAGCCGTGCCCATTTCCATAGCAGCAACTTCAATGCTCATTCCATGCAGCTGTTTAAATGTCAGGTAAAAGCTCATGCACAGTACGGCGCTGATTAAAAAGCAAAAACCCAAAATCAAGTTATTGGCATAGTTCACCCCAGCAATAAAGGTAATAAAAATCAGCACCAAAAACAGATAACCCTGTTTATAAATGAATACCAGTACATCTTTTTGTGTCAGCTGTTTTGCTTCAGTATATTGAAAGCGCTTGCTGAGCCATTTCTGCCATAAAGACGCCACAAACCGCCTCCTTAACAGATATTAACCCGCTGCATTAAACGTACTGTTTCATCTTCATTCATGCCTATCCGGTGTGACGCCACTGCGGCAAATACCGCCTGCACATCATCAGGAATAACAAAGTTACGCTGTTCCACCAAAGCATGCGCCTGAGCGGCTTTTTTCAAAGCCAGTACGCCTCGGGTAGATAAGCCATGACGCCCCTTACGGCTTTCTTCTGCCAAATCTAAAATATAGTCCAGTACATTTTCATCTACATAAATTTGTCCGACAAGATTTTGCAATTCTAAAATCTCCTGCTGGCTAAATATATGCGCCAATGAAGCAATCAGCTGCTGACGGGAACTTTGCTGCAAGAGCATTTTTTCAGCATTACGAGATGGATAACCCAAAGATAGGCGCATAAGAAAACGGTCAAGCTGCGACTCAGGCAATGCATAAGTACCGCTTTGAAATAGCGGGTTCTGTGTCGCAATCACCCAAAAAGGCTGCGGCAATGCATAGCGCACCCCATCAACTGTAACAAACCCCTCTTCCATCGCCTCCAATAAAGCGCTCTGAGTTTTGGGGCTGCAGCGGTTAATTTCATCGGCCAGCAGAATTTGCGTAAATACTGGCCCCTGTTTAAATTCAAACTGATGTTCTTTTTGATTAAACATATTCACCCCAATGACATCACTTGCCAGCATGTCATTGGTAAATTGAATGCGTTGAAATTGCAGGCCAGCCAAATGCGCCAAAGCACTGGAAAGCGTGGTTTTTCCCAAACCCGGCAAATCTTCAAACAGAACATGGCCGCCTGCCAGCAAACTGCACAGCGCCAGTTTGGTCTGCTGATTTTTATCTAAAATAATTTGGTTGATGTGCTCAAGATATTTCTGAATCTTCGGGTAGTACACTGCAAGCTGCTGTTCTTCCAGCATTTCTATTTGTATTCCCCCTGCTTTCTCTTTTTTTCCAAGCACGCCGTATTCCCCAATTCAAAAGCTTTTAAAGTATTTACCATACAGGTTTTTAAAGCAGATGCAAAATTTACAAGCACATGATTTATTTTACAAAATATATCGTAAACAGGAAGTTTGATGTGCATCACATTAAAACCAGCTTCTCTGGCACATTTATTTTTCCGCTTTTTTATTTTACTTATTTGCAAATAAAAAAACGGCACCGAAGTGCCGTTTTAGTTTTTATCCTATATCAGCAAGGACATTTTTTCATATTGCCGCCTGCCGATGGATAACGGGCATCTACGCAATAGCGGTAAAAAGTTTTCGCGTCCATCGCCTCTAAATCTGGATGATGCTTTTTCATATGTTCCAAATAATTTTGGTAATCCGGCACTCCCACCATCAAGCGAAAACTTTGCTGTAAACGCTGCCACAATGTCGCAATTCGAGACCAGTTTTTCGGATTCAGGATCAAATCCTTTTGCGACATGATGGTCATTTTAATGATTTTATAAATCACCGTTTTTCCACTTTTTGCAAATTTAAGATTCATCACTGACTCCTTTTAATGCTGATTCGATGCAACAATGTCTTTCGGATCACGATAAACAGCTTCACTTTCATTTACCGTTGGCGTTGGACTAGCCAGAGCACGGCGCACAACACCAATCGCTGCAAATAACATAACAAAAGCCACGATCATAAAGAATGCGCAAAGCGCTGCATTAATTTGATTCGACAAAGCAACTGTATGCATTTCAGCCATGGTTTTCGCCGGCGCAAGAATTTCATTTTTCGCAATCGCTGCATTAAAACGGTCTGCCTGCGCCAAGAAACCAATTTTCGGGTTTTCATGGAAGATTTTTTGCCAGCCAGCGGTCATTGAAGTAATAAACAAGAAAACTGTTGGGATAATCGTAACCCAAACATATTTCTGCTTCTTCATTTTGAATAAAATAACCGTACCTAGAATTAACGCCATCGCCGCTAAAATTTGGTTACCGATACCGAATAGCGGCCACAAGCTGTTAATGCCGCCGAGCGGATCAACTACACCTTGGTAAACAAAGAACCCCCAGCCTGAAACTGCAACAGCTGTTCCCAGCAAGTTGCCAAAGAAGTTATGTGAGTTTTTAACCGCTGGAATAACAATGCCGACTGTATCCTGCACCATGAAACGGCATGCACGTGTACCGGCATCCACAGCTGTCAAAATAAACAGCGCTTCAAATAAAATCGCGAAGTGATACCAAAACGCCATCATTGAGCGGTTATTGAAAATTTCCGTAATAATGTGCGCCATACCAATTGCAAACGTTGGCGCGCCGCCTGTACGGGAAAGAATCGAGTTTTCACCGACTTCTTGAGCAAGCAGCGTCAAGGCCTCTGGCGTGATGACAAAACCTAAATTACGCACTGCTTCCGAAGCGCTTTCTACAGTTGTTCCTAAAACTGCAGCTGGCGAGTTAATCGCAAAATAAACCCCTGGTTCTAATACTGTTGCACACACCATGGCCATAATGGCAACAAAAGATTCCATCAGCATGCCGCCGTAGCCAATCACACGGATGTCTTTTTCGTTATTCACCAGTTTTGGTGTGGTCCCTGACGACACCAAGGCATGGAAACCAGAGATTGCGCCGCAGGCAATCGTAATAAACAAGAATGGGAACATTGAACCTGCAAATACAGGGCCTGTGCCATCTATGAAAGGTGTCACTGACGGCATTTTCAGCATTGGCATCGCAACCATAATACCAATTGCCAAACCTGCAATCACACCAATTTTCAGGAAGGTAGATAAATAGTCACGCGGTGCAAGCAGCAGCCATACAGGCAATACAGATGCAACAAAACCATAGCCAATCAGCCACCAAGTCAGCTCTGTGCCGCTTAGGGTAAAGAATGGGCCCCAATACGGATGCTGCGCAACATCACCGCCATAAATAATGCCAGCCATCATCAGCACAAAACCAATGATTGAAACTTCAGCAATTTTCCCTGGGCGGATATAGCGCATATAAATCCCCATGAATAATGCAATCGGTATCGTCGCAGCAATACTGAATACACCCCATGGACTATTGGTTAATGCTTTCACGACCACCAGCGCTAAAACAGCTAAAATGATGATCATGACACCAAGTGCGCCAAGCATCACAATGATGCCGGCAAATGAACCCAGCTCTTGTTTTGCCATTTCACCCAATGAACGGCCATCACGGCGGGTCGAGATAAACAGCACCAAGAAGTCTTGCACTGCGCCTGCCAGCACCACGCCGACCAACAGCCAAATTGTACCTGGCAAATAACCCATTTGGGCTGCCAAAATTGGGCCAACGAGCGGACCTGCACCCGCAATTGCGGCAAAGTGATGGCCAAACAATACGCCTTTATTGGTCGGAACATAGTCCAAACCGTCATTTAAGCGGTGTGCTGGTGTTAAACGCCGTTCATTCAGTTCAAAGACTTTATTTGCAATGAATAAACTATAAAAACGGTATGCAATACTGTAAACACAGACTGCTGCTAGAATCAGCCAGACAGCATTAACATGCTCTCCCCGGCTGACGGCTAATATGCCAAAAGATACTGCACCTAAAATGGCGACAAATAGCCAGATAAATTTCGAAACCAAGCTTGGCTTCGTTTGCGTTTGATCCATGTCAATCCCTCATTTCTGTGTAACTAAATCAGCTGTTTTTCTAATTCGAGGTACTGCTGTTTCTTCCAATGAAACTTTACTCCTTTGACAAATGATTTCCTCTACGACTTTGGAATGCATAACCATAAAAAAAGGGATGATTTTCATCATCCCTTTCGATAATAGTCTATTTATAAACCATTATGCACGTTCTAAATAGTCACCAGTACGAGTGTCTACACGAACGCTTTCTTCTTGCTGTACGAACAATGGAACACGTACCACAGCACCTGTTTCAAGTTTCGCAGGCTTACCGCCGCCGCCTGAAGTGTCACCGCGTACACCTGGATCAGTTTCAACGATTTTTAACACAACGAAGTTCGGTGCAGTTACGTTCAATGGCACGCCATTAAATAACATAATTGTGCATTTTTCGTTAGAATCGTCTTTTAACCATTTAGCAGCATCACTCATTGCTGTTTTGTCAGCTGCGATTTGCTCAAATGATACAGGATCCATGAAGTTCCACATTTCGCCATCGTTGTACAAGTATTCCATTTCTACTTCTACAATGTCAGCCGCTTCTAAATTTTCACCAGATTTAAAAGTTTTTTCCAACACTTTACCGCTGCGAAGGTTACGTAATTTAACACGGTTAAACGCTTGGCCCTTACCAGGTTTTACGTATTCATTTTCCATGATTGAACATGGGTTGCCGTCAAGCATAACCTTTAGGCCAGACTTGAAATCATTTGTAGAATAATAGGCCATGACTGGCACGCTCCAAACTTACTAACTTTAATCTATGAATGCATTAGGCCCATTGCGCATATAAAATATGCGGGCTTAAAACTGATGCAGAAGACACGTATTGATTATTTTAACATTCTATAAAAGCAAAACGAACAAATTCCAGCATAAAAATGCAATGAATGACTGTTTGCTGCCTAAGGCGCATGCGAAAGAACCAGAAACGGTTTCCCTTCACGCTGCGAATCGCTAAAATTATGCCATACTTCTTTGCATAGAAATATGGTCCAGCCCCATCCCTTGCACTCAACACACCAGATCAATAGGACGGCAATGCTGCATATGACTTGCCTAACGCTATCCATCACGTATTTTTAAACACACAGCATGATAAACTATTTATACCAAGAGCAAAACTGGCAATCTCAACTCAGTGATTTAATTACAGATCCTGCAGAACTTCTCGATTTGCTCCAGCTTTCTCAAGATGAATTCCTCGAAGGCGCTAAACTGGCAGCTGAACAGTTTAAATTACGTGTGCCGCGTGCATTCGTCGGAAAAATGAAGGCTGGCGACCCTTTTGATCCGCTGCTGCTGCAAGTGCTTCCGCACCATTTGGAAACAGAAGATCATGAGGGTTTTGTCACAGACCCTCTAGGTGAAGAACAAGCCAATCAGCAGCCAGGGGTCCTGCATAAATACAAATCCCGCTTTTTACTGACCCTGACAGGCGCATGTGCAGTACATTGCCGCTATTGCTTTAGAAGACATTTTCCGTATCAGGAAAACCTGCCCAAAAATGAAGATTGGCTTAACATTCAGCAATATATACAAAGCCAGCCTGATATTAATGAAGTCATTTTAAGCGGCGGAGATCCGCTCACCTTAAATAACCGCAAAATAAAACTCTGGATTGAAAGATTAGAGAGCTTGCCGCAGCTAAAATTTTTGCGAATTCATTCACGGGTTCCTATCGTAATCCCCAACCGTGTCGATGAAGAGCTTATTTCCATATTAAAAAACAGTAGGCTACGGGTTATTCTGGTGGTACACTCAAACCATGCATTAGAACTAGATGATTTCACTTGCCATCAGCTTTCCAAGCTGGTCAAAGCGCAAATTACTGTACTGAACCAAGCAGTATTGCTCAAAGGGGTGAATGATTCTGCTGACGTTTTAGTCAAATTAAGCAGCCGCTTATTTGATGCTGGCGTTATGCCATACTATTTACATGTTCTTGATAAAGTAAAAGGCGCACATCATTTTGATCGTCTGCCACAAGACATAGATGAGATTTACAAAGAGGTTTTAGCGAACTTACCAGGCTATTTGGTTCCTAAACTTGTTCGGGAAATTGCGGGCGAAAAAAACAAAACACCGCTTTTTGGGGTTTCAACTTTTTGAGTTAAATAATAAAGATGACTAAGCGCACTTCAGATATATTTCAGAATTCGACTGAACTAAAACTGGATAAACTCAGTTTTTGTCCTACAAATGCAAAAGGTTTGCAGGAATGGCTGAACAATATCTCCATATTACAACTGGGGACTTCGTCTAAATCCTTATTTAACGCGCTGCTTGAAATTTCAGAACTCAAATGCCAGGAAATGCTCCGCTTTGACCTGATTCAAATTTTGCATCCAACACTGGAAAATGTGCTGACCAGCCTCGAAAAGCATTTTGCCAATCATAGTTTGATTACCACTGACCGCAATGATCAAATTATTGAACTTGCCATGCTGCTGCGCAGTTATTTCGCAAAGATATATATTGATATTGCCATGCGCTGCAATACTCAGCTCAGCCAGCAAAAGTTTTCAATTTTTTCATTCGGCCATAAAAAAAGTCTGCAGACAGCCAGAACCGCTTCAATTTATTATGCCCTTCAGCAGCTGGCTTTGTTGCTGTACCAGCAGCATATGCTTTACACCACGCCAATCCCGAGCCAGTGGCGCGCTGCGCACCAGCTGATTGATTACGCTATTCAAAATAATTTTGATCAAACCAATATCAATCAATTACTTGGTACACAGCATGAGGTAAACACAATTGCACAAGTCTATGCACAGCTCATTTTATTGGATATTTTCAATACCAACCAAATCCGCCCTGCAGAAATTCAAGGCTTGTTTATGTGCAGCGCAGACTGGGCAAAACTGATTCAAATCATGCCGAAAGAAACCACGCTTTCGCGCTATATTGTGGACAGCTCAAAAGACCATCCGCCTATTTATAATTCGCATCAAGCATCACACTACAAAGCCAATATTTTTATTTCCACACAGAACCTGCCGGATCATTTAACAGAAACACAAACTAAAAATGGCCAGTATTTATCTAAAAATGAAAAACTGTTTTTAACGCCTGCACTGCATTTCCATATTCATAATCTGCTCATTAACAATATCGAGCGTAAGCATGAACGTTATGAATACTCTGCAGATATCAATATTTGCTTCAGTCTTGCCGTTTCACATTTTTACCTCTCTAAAGGCAAAACTTTGCAGGAAACGTTACAGCTGGATAACAGCTATCAAATGCAAAGTGAAACTGGCTTTTTAAATTCAATGGACAGCAACAGCTTGAATACCAATGTATCCAATGCTAAGGCGCTGGACCGTGAATCAAAACAAATTCACAGCGCAGAAGTATTGGATATCAGTGTTAACGGTTACCGTATTAAATGGACTGGTGAAACCCCTGCCAATTTAAAAACTGGCGAGTTTATTTTGGTACAGGAAAATGCCAAAAGCTTATGGCGCGGCGGTGTGATCCGCTGGATTAAACAATCTGCTGAAAAGAGCCTTGAATTGGGTCTAGAGGTTCTATCTCAAGATCTGTACCCATGTTCTGGCCATATCCGTACAGATCTTCATACCCACAACTATCAGCCCGCTCTGCTGATGCAGACCTCTCAGCTGGATCAAGTATCTACAACGCTGATTCTGCCTGGTTCCAACTTATTTAGAGAAAAACAAACGATTTACCTGCGTTTAGGCAAAGAAGAATTAAAAGTTTATTTAACCAAAGCGCAGCTGATTACGCAGAGCTTTATCCGTTTTGAATATGAATTATTAAATGATCAGCAAGAACACCTGATCTCCGAATTTATCAGCAAACAAGCGAATGAAACGAAAAATCACGATTTATGGGAAGCATTGAAGTGAGAAATCCATTATTGTCCAAAAAGTTAAAACATACGGAAACACGTTTACTCATTATCGATGACAATCAGATACGTTATAACCAAATTCGTGATCTGCTGACTGAAAGTGAGCACCAAGTTGAAGCTGTTTTACTTGATGATTTACATGGTTTTGAAAAGCAATTAAACCTGAATTGGGACTTGGTTATTTTCGGCCGCGCTTATGATTTAAAGTATGAACAAGCGCTGAGCCTGATCCGCTTGTCCAAGCAGCCGAATTTACCGATGATTTTACTTAAGCCTGATGATTATCAGGCTGAGCAATATCCTGCTTATATACATAAAGGCATTTACGATATTCTAAACCTTGAATATCAAGACCGTTTTTACTTAGGTTTAGTCCGCGCACTGTCTTTCAGCAGGCTAATGCAAACTCAAACACAGCTGATGGATGAATTAGAAACTGCCCAGACTCAGGCTCAGTCACTCGTTGTAGACAGCCACAAAGCAGTTGCTGTCATTCAAGAAGGCATTCATATTCAAGCCAATGCCGAATATTTAGCATTGTTTGGCTTAAAATCTGAAGATGACATTATTGGGCTGCCATTACTAGACTTGCTTCAGCCAGCAGAACTCAGCAGCTTTAAATCACGCTTTAAAAAGATCAGCCAAGGACAATTAGACCTAGGCCGTTTCGATGTCGAATCATTACACGCAAATGTTGCCAGCCATAATCCTTTAAAACTCGAATTCATCTCTGCCGCTGAAGAAGATGCACTGCAAATTGCAATTGATATTGGCAGCGCCGGTACCAAAACAGAAGCAGCTAACCCCGCTGTAAAACCAAATGCTTTTCAGCTCTTTAAACGGACAATGACGAAGCAGCCCGCTAAAGTAAATGCCTTAGTACTGTTCTCCTTGGCCGCTGCGCCAGAGCAGATCTTTAAATCAGACTGGGCAACCCTGAAAGATTATTTCGCGCAAGTACACAGCTTTATCAAAGAGCAAACCAATGCGCCTTTGTTTAAATTAGATGCTGGCGTAATTGCTGCCTTATTTCAAGCCGAATCACAGACAGTACTTGAATCTAAACTGATTGGTTTAAGTTCTTTAAGCAAACCGCAGCTGATTAATGTAAACAATCAGAGCTTAGCGCTCAATCTGCGTTTGGGTTATAGCCTAGTGGAAAGCGAACTGCAAAATGAAGATATTTTCGATCAGCTTGTCAGTAAAGCCTATATCACTAAACTTCCGCAAAATCAGCCAGCGCCTGAACTGGAAATTTCTATACCGGAAATTCAGTTCGCTCCAACTCTTGAGCCTATTGCTGCGCCAATCACAGCTAAAGAATCCTCTATTCCTGCCATCAGTTTTCAAACGCCTGAAGCAGCCTTTATTCCTCAAAATGTACTGAATGAACCTGCTGTAATTAAAGCGCTGCGCGGCTCTCTGGAAGCTGGTGAAATTCATCTTAAATATCAGCAGCTATATGACAAAGAAGACCAAAATATGTATACATATGAGGTCACTAGCGGCTTCATTTTTGAAAACAAATGGTGTGATATTTCTGAGCTGAAAGAGTTATCGGAAGATGCAGAACTGTCGATCAAACTTGACCGCTGGATTATGGTTGAGTCATGCAAACAGCTGCACAATTTCATTACCCAATACCCTGATGCAAAACTGATTATTAATTTAAACAAAGAAATTTTATTAAAAGACCGTGACTTCCCTGTCTTTATATCAAAATTGCTCAGTATTATCCGCAGCAAGCAAGCCCATCCGCTCATCCTGCAATTTGCCGAAGATGATGTATATCAAAACCTTGCTCATGCGCAAAAAACAATTGTAGAACTTCGCCGCAATGGTGCTGAAATTGCAATCCGTGACTTTGGCAACTCGATGTTCAGCAGCACACTGCTGGAGCAAATTGATGTAAATTGCCTGACATTACATCCAAATCTGACCAACATGCTGGCAACAGATAAAGCCTGTGAAGAGCTGCAAGTTAAAATTGCGGGTTTCAATGAAGTCCGCCCTGCTCTTATTATGCTTCGCGGTTTAAATGATATGACACTGTTTGCCAATGCTTGGAATGTAGATGCCCGCTTTATTCAAGGTGATTACTTCCAGAAAAAACTGGATCATTTAATTGATGTTCAGGACCAATAACTCATCTCATCCTGAATGTTAAATAAAAAGGCGCAGTCATAACTGCGCCTTTTTTTACTTAAGTTAAACTGCTGCAAGTACTTAATTAAGAATAAAAAAAAGCAGGCTGAAAGCCTGCTTTTTTCGTTTTGGATATTAACCGCGTTTGATAGAACGTGACATACCAGCAAAACGTTGTTTGAATTTATCGATACGGCCGCCAGTGTCAACGTTTTTCTGTTTGCCAGTGTAGAATGGGTGGCAAGCTGAGCATACGTCTAGGTAGATAGATTCTTTACCTAAAGCTGAACGAGTTTCGATAACGTTACCGCATGAGCAAGTAGCAACTAATGTTTCGTATTTTGGGTGAATATCGGCGCGCATCGTCGATTACTCCATAAAGTTTAAGAAGGTTTTGCTGTCATCGCAATTGGCCACTCTCCATTAAATATGGAGGACATGCCTAAGGCAGACCAACACCACAACAGACCATTCTTTTGGCCCACCGAAACGGATACCGTCAGGGCTAAGCGCAACAAGTTGAGGCATATTATAGCCGAAGCCAGCACATTAATAAATAGAGCAAACCAAATGAAATCTTTCAGCTCACCACAGCAAACCGATTAAGTTTGCTCTAGCTCTATAGCTTCTTCTTCTGGCTGCTTAGACCAATAGTTTGCAATCACACCGCAGACCATCAGCTGAATCTGATGAAAAATCATAATTGGCAAGACAATCATTCCTAAAGGCTGGCCAATAAATAAAATTTGCGCCATAGGAACACCGCTGGCTAACGTTTTCTTTGACGCACAGAAGAAAATTGCTTTTTGATCCGCATTATTAAAGCCCAGCCAGCGCGGCACAAATAAAGCCATCAGCATCGTGATCGTCAATAGAACCGAACAAGCGAATATCAGCAGCATCAACGTCTTGCCGCTGACTTGGTTCCATAACCCTGCGGCAACTGCACTGCTGAATGCTCCATACACCACCATTAAAATTGAACCCTGATCAAATACTTTTACAATCTTGGGCATTTTTTGCATATATGGAAAAACATACGGCCTCAAAAGCTGGCCCAAAATAAACGGAACTAACAGCAGAAGCGTAATTTGGATAATCGATGAGGTCGGATCAAAATCATGCTGTGTCTGCCCAAGGATGAAAAAACTCACCATCACTGGAGTAATGAACATACCGATAATATTTGAAAATGACGCACTGCAGACAGCACTCGCGACATTCCCCCGAGCAACGGATGTAAAGGCAATAGATGATTGAACTGTAGACGGCAAGAAGCACATAAATAAAAAACCCCAATATAATTCCTGCCCTAACATTGGAACTAAAATGGGTTTAGCCATCAAACCTAAAATTGGAAAAACGGCAAAAGTGAAAGCAAATACTAAGCTATGCAATTGCCAATGCATCAGTCCTTGAACTACAGCCTCACGGGACAATTTAGCCCCATGTAAAAAGAATAAAATTGCGATAGCAGCTGTTGTAATGATGCCAAAAACATCTGCAGCCTGCCCTGATATTGGAGCAATAGTTGCCAATACCACCATAACCATGAGCAATATTGTAAAACGATCCAACGCCAATAGTTTTAACATATCAACATCCTGTCATTATGATTATTCATAAAAAAGCCCAGAGACTTCTTTACCTTTAGGTAAACTCATCTTACTGGGCTAAATAATTAAAGCTAGTCTTTAGCGGATATGTTCAATATTTATTTAAGTAATATTAAAACAATTCCACCTGTTCACTTAATTATTACGGGCATTTTGATCTTGCTGAATCAGCTCAATTTTATAACCGTCTGGATCTTCAACAAAAGCAATCACTGTTACACCGCCTTTCATTGGACCTGCTTCACGCACGACATTGCCGCCGCGCGCTTTAATTTCTTCACAGGCTTTATAAGCATCATCGACACCAATTGCGATATGGCCATAAGCGTTGCCCAATTCATAACTGTCTGTATCCCAGTTATGGGTTAATTCAAGCACAGTATGATTGGCTTCATCGCCATAGCCGACAAATGCCAATGTAAAACGACCTTCTTCATAATCACGCTTACGAAGCAAAGTCATACCGAGTACTTCGGTATAGAACTGCAAAGAACGTTCTAAATTGCCTACACGTAACATGGTATGCAGCATGCGCATTGTTATTCACCTTTTCCGTTCAATTGTGCGTTATTATGATCACGCAGTAATTTTCCAACCCAAACCACTAAAATCAAAATTGGAATACCAATTAAGGTTGTCATCAGAAAGAAGTTTGGATAGCCGATGTTGCTGACTATAGTACCCGAATAACCGCCTAAAATCTTAGGTGTCAGTGTCATGAGTGAGCTGAAAATAGCATATTGCACTGCTGTAAATGACACACTGGTTAAACTGGATAAAAAGGCAATAAAGGCAGCGCCTGCTAAACCGGAGGCCAAGTTATCTACAATAATGGCAAAATACAGCCAAAGTGAGCTGTAGGATTTGATGACCTTGCCCTTAATTTCAACAAGCCCGTTTTGTGCATTATTCAGCTGAATCGGCTGTATATCAATATCTAATACGCCAGCCATATTGGCAGAGCCATTCACGCTGTAACGATGTGAAATGCTGCTGACCACAGCGGTATTTTCCAGCAGCTTGGCCTGTATGGTTTGTTTATCGGACTTCACCAAAGCTTCTGCAGGAATAGCCGCAGTAAAGATGCCTTCTTTGTCCAGTTTGGCATCATAATCCTGACCATCCAAGCTGAACTGCAGCTTTTGGTTTTCACCGAGTGTTTTTGCATATTGTCCGCGTACAACAATGCTGTTTGAGCTTTCATTCGCACTGATCACGTTATCCGCTGTCACAGGTAATACAATCATACCTGAGCTTTGCAATGCACTGAGATATGGCATTTTAACAGTGACAGGTGCGGCCTGTTCTTTTGCATAATCGGCTGTGACTTGAATTTCGCCATAACTTTGTAATGACATTTGCGGTACAAGAATGCTCCAAGCACCTGTTTCATCTGGCTGCGCAGTATAATTCTGCCCTGCTGCTTGAACCGTTACATCTGACAATGGCTGACCTGATTTTACCAGACCAATAAAAATTAAATTGGTTGAACTGGCCAAAACCGCACCGACAAACATCAGTTTCATGATATTCATGCGCTGCGCCAGCAAGCCGCCTAAAAAGCCGCCGACCAAGCTGAAGATTACGCCATAGACTTTTACCGCTTCTGCAATTTGTTCTTTACTGAAGTTTAAATCTTGATAGAACACATTCGAAATGACCCCAGCAATGATGTCTGAAATACGGTAAAAACCAATCAGCAGCAATAGCACCAAAGCCAGTTTTAAGCCATAACGTTTAAAAAAATCAGCAACTGGATTGACCCATGTCTCATAAGCCATTTGCTTGTTGACTGCACCTATTTTCACCAATGCAGAGCCTACAGCTAAAGCTGCTGCGCCTGAACCAATAAAACGCAAAGCTTCTAAACAGAACAGCAAAAATGAATCTTTGACAGCAAATTGCGACTTGAGCGCTTCAACCGCATTGCCAGAAACAACATAACTCAAGACAAAACTGACCACAGCCACAAAGAACACACCGACTAAACGGTAATAATCAAATCGCTTATAATTTTTAACCGCGCGCTCAACTTGAGGCTCACGAATCAATAAAGTGGTCACAATACCTACCAGCATGACTCCAGCCATGGCTAAATATGTCGTACGCCAAGCCTCATAAATATAATTGCCTTTGGCTGTACCTAAATAAGCCGCAAGAAACAATGCGCCTGCACCAGCCACGATCATACCGATACGATAGCCAGCATTGTATGTAGATGCCAACACCGTCTGCATCTCAGTTTCAGCCAGCTCAATACGGTAAGCATCAATGACAATATCTTGTGTCGCCGCTGAAAAACCTAACAGCACGGCACCTGCTGCCATTTGATATAAATAGCTTTGCCCTAACGCTGGATCTGAAAATGCCATAATGGCGATGGCGGCAATAATCAGGCACTGCGCAATCAACAGCCAAGCGCGGCGCCGGCCAAGCAGTTTTGTCAGCACAGGAACCGGCAGCTCATCCACCAAAGGCGCCCAGACAAATTTAAAAGAGTAGCCCAATGCTGCCCAGCTGAAAAATGTGACAGCGCTTTTATCAATGCCTGCCTCACCAAGCCAAAGCGATAAACTGGAAAAAATCAGCAGAATTGGAATACCCGCTGAAAAGCCTAAAAACAGCATGATCAGTGCGCGCTTATCCAAAAACGCTGTAAATGCAGATTTCCATCCTGAAGCTTGTGTTGTCATTACATTATTTTTGTCAAAAACGATTGATGCTATTCAATCGCTTAATTCGCTTTGTTTCAATACAATTTATAATTTACATACGTAATTTTATCGAGAATATCTGTACTCTTGCTTGATCTTTAGCACTAATACTGTATACCTTTAAATTCTGCCGTAATTTATTTTGTTTTGGATTAAACAGTGACTAAAAAACTCGACAATATTCAATCTTCACTCTCTGCCAGCACTGAAACCAAAAACGAACAAGAACTTCAAAAAACCTTAAACAGCGTATTTGATCAACCCGAGATCCAACAAACATTGGTAAAAACTCAACTGAAAGCTGAACAGCTTACGTATTTGACAGACCTGAAAAAAATACCGACTTCAACCAAAAGACTCAAACCGCTGAACAATTTTTTAGGTCAAGACCGCGCACGTGCTTCTGTTGAGGCAGGTATTGCCCTGCCATATTCGGGCTACAACATTTTTGCTGTGGGGACAGCGGGCCTTGGCAAACGCACCATGATTAAACGCTTGCTGCAGCAGCATGCAAAAAATATGCAAACGCCAAATGACTGGGTATACGTCAATAATTTCCAAGCCTCACGCCAGCCGATTGCACTGCAGCTGCCAGCAGGCCAAGCGCCAAAATTTCAAACTCAGCTGCATCAAACTTGGCTGACTGTTTTAAAGCAGCTGGAACGCCGTTTTACGGCTGAAACTTATCATAACAATATTGAGTTGATCCGCCAGCAAACTGGCGATGAGCAAAATCAGGCGCTTTTTGAACTGACGAAAGAAGGCGAAGATTTAGACCTGAAGCTCATTACTCAAGACGATGAACACTGTTTTGTGCCAGTACATGTCATAGACAATAAATTGCAGGAAATGTCTAAAGAAGACATCAATGCGCTAAACAGTAAAGAACGCGCTGAAATTGCGGCCAATATCCGCTATATGGATAAAAAGCTCGATCGTCTCGGCCTGCATTTAGGCAACCTTGAAGATGATGCCCGTGACCAAGTACAGCACTTAAACCGTGATATCGCGAAACAAGTAGTGATGCCGCGTATAGACATGCTGCTGAACAAATTCAGCGAAGTCAAAGGTCTAGAAAATTATCTAAAATACTATGCCGAAGACATCATTAACAATGTTGAAGTGGTGCTGGAACAGGAAGAAGATGACTTCCGTCCAGGCGTATTCAGCCGTGTGCCGTCACGCTACCAAGCGAACATTATTGTGACGCATAAACCAAATTCAGGCGCTCCTGTCATTTTTGATGACTTCCCTACACACTACAACCTGCTTGGCCATGTAGAACAGCTGACACAAAATGGTACGATTACCACAGATTTCACGCTCATCCGTCCAGGCGCATTGCACAAAGCTAATGGCGGCTTCCTTATGCTGGAAGCTGAACAGCTGCTGGAACAGCCTTATGCATGGCAAGGGCTGAAACGCGCATTGAAATCAGGCCAATTAAAATTATCTTCTTTAGAACACATGCTGACGTTAACGGGCAGCATTTCTATTGAACCTGCATCCATTCCGCTAAACATAAAAGTGATTTTGCTGGCAGAACCTGAAATTTACTATGAAATTTTAGAGCTTGAACCTGAACTTGGCAGCGTATTTAAAATCCGTGCAGATTTTACCGATACTCTTCAGCGCAACGAAGAAAATGAACAAGCTTATATGCAGCTCATTGCAGATTATGTGCAGTCAGACAAACTGCTGCCATTTGACCGCACAGCCCTGTCTGCCTTACTGACAGATTCCAGCCGTCAGGCCGAAGATCAAAGTTCTCTGTCGCTGCATGCGCTGACTTTAGGCGATCTAATCCGTGAAGCGCATCATCATGCCGCGCAAGCTGGCGATACCTTAGTTACAGATCAGCATATCAATACCGCGCTGGATCACCGCAAATACCGCTTAGGCTATTTACGTGAACTATACTGGCAAGACCTGTCCCGCGGCACACAGCTGATTGAAACCCGCGGTCACCGCTTAGGTCAAATCAATGCT
Source organism: Acinetobacter tianfuensis (assembly GCF_003611465.1). Lineage (GTDB taxonomy): Bacteria > Pseudomonadota > Gammaproteobacteria > Pseudomonadales > Moraxellaceae > Acinetobacter > Acinetobacter tianfuensis. Next base: position 25,142 of record NZ_RAXV01000015.1, on the reverse strand, counting down.
CTGTCTGTCATTCATTATGCAGATGTTGAGTTCGGCTTGCCTTCGCGCTTAACTGCTTCCGTTTACCAAGGCGGCGGCGACATTTTAGATATTGAACGAAGCGTAGAACTGGGCGGCTCATTACATGCCAAAGGTGTATTACTCATGTCCAGCTTCTTAAAAGCGCATTTTGGCCGTGAACAAATGCTCCACTTCTCTGCAGCTTTAGCCTTTGAACAAAGCTATGGTCAAGTTGATGGCGACAGTGCAACAGTCGCTGAACTTTCCGCACTCATTTCCGCGATTAGTCAGCTGCCGATCGATCAGTCCTGGGCCATTACTGGCTCAATGAACCAATTGGGTCAAGTTCAGCCGATTGGCGGCGTGAATGCGAAAATTGAAGGCTTCTATGATGCCTGCAAATTACAAGGTCTAACAGGCAAGCAAGGTGTGATTATTCCGCGCCAAAATATGCAGCATCTCATGCTGCGCAAAGATGTGATTGAAGCTGTAAAAAATGGTCAATTCCACATCCACGCTATTGATACCATTGACCAAGCCTTAGAAATTTTGATGGCCCGCCCTGTAGGCACATTGGATAAAAAAGGCCGTTACAGCAAAAATTCAATTTATGCTGCGGTTATGGATCAGCTGGAATACTGGCAAGCGCTGGAAGACGGCGCTGAATTTGAAGAAGAAGACAGCAAGAAAAAGAAAAAAAAGAAGAAAGACAAAAAAAAGAAAAAAGCGGAGCAAAAAGCGAAGTCTGACGCGGAGCAGAACAGTGCTGTTGCTGAAAAAACGGAAACAGCTGAAACAAGCCCAGAATAAGGCTTATTTCAGATACAAAAAAAGCGCCTATTAAAGGTGCTTTTTTTTACGCACTGAATTAAGCTTCAGGTGCTGGGCTGAATTCTTCAACTAAAGATTTCAATTCACCCTTTTGGAACATGTCCAACATGATGTCGCTGCCGCCAATCAACTCACCGTTGATCCACAATTGCGGAAATGTCGGCCAGTTTGCAATTTGCGGCAAAGTAGCGCGAATATCTGGGTTTTCCAAAATATTTACATACGCAAATGGACGGCCAATTTGACTGAGCGCCTCTACCGCACGTGCAGAGAAACCGCACTGTGGAAATTGTGGAGTGCCTTTCATATATAGAAGAACTGCGTGTTTAGCAATTTGATCACGAATTAACGCTTCTGTATCACGTGCTTGTTCAGTCATTGATAAATCCTCAATAAATCTGCATCACATTATACCCAAAACTGGCAGAAACAGTATGACTAAAGCAATATTTCCAATTTTATTTACAATCGGGCTTTAAATCATGGGGAGATTTTGCTTATATAGAAAACATTGACGCTTTATTAAGAGATGGCGCCAAAATCTATTTTTTCAATCTACCTATCAGATAAGAGTTCGTTATGAATAACTTTACCCTTGCGCCTGTGCAAACTGATCAACCCTCTCACTTGATGCCAGTATTCGGCCGTCAACAGATCAGCTTTGTCCGAGGCCGAGGTTCTTATCTTTATACAGAAGATGGCACAGAATATTTTGATGCGCTAACGGGTATTGCCGTTTGCGGTTTAGGCCACTCACATCCTGCGATTACAGCCGCGATCACTGAACAGGCTGCAACGCTGATTCATACCAGCAACATCTTTGAAGTGCCTTGGCAAACTGCAGCAGCGCAAAAGCTGGCAGAAGCTGCAGGCATGGAAGAAGTGTTCTTCTCAAACAGCGGTGCAGAATCAAATGAAGGCGCAATTAAAATTGCGCGCAAATTTGGCCATTTACAAGGTGTAGCAAACCCTAAAATTATTGTGGCAGATCATTCATTCCATGGCCGTACTTTGGCAACGCTTTCAGCAACTGGCAATAAAAAAGTGCAAGAAGGTTTCGCACCGCTAGTTGAAGGTTTTATCCGCGTACCTTTTGGTGATATTGAAGCCATTGAAGAAGCAGCCATCAATCATCCCGACATCGTTGCAATTTTAGTAGAACCTATTCAAGGTGAAGGCGGCGTAAACACTGCTCCTCAAGGTTTCAGCTATTTAGAAGAAATACGTCAAATCTGTAACCAGCACAACTGGCTGATGATGCTGGATGAAGTGCAAACTGGTAACGGCCGTACTGGTAAATACTTTGCTTACCAGCACACCAATATCATTCCAGATGTTCTAACTACAGCAAAAGGCTTAGGCAACGGCTTCCCTATTGGTGCAGTCATGACTCAAGGCCGCGGTGTTGGCGTTTTAACTGCAGGCAACCACGGTTCTACCTATAGCGGCACACCGCTAGGTTCTCGTGTGGTTTATACCGTAATTGAAACGATTCAAAAAGAAAACCTTGTTGCAAATGCCGCTGAAAAAGGCGCTTATATCGTGCAGCAATTGACAGAAAAGTTAAATGGATTGAATGTCACAGTACGCGGTTTTGGCCTTATGCTGGGTATTGAACTGCCAAAACCTTGCGCTGAATTAGTTGATATAGCACGTGATGAATATCAATTAATCATGAACGTAACAGCGGGTTCTGTGATTCGTTTATTACCAGCATTGAATATTACGCAAGAACAAGCAGACCAGCTGATTGAGCGTATTGAAAAACTGGTAAAAGCTTATTTAGCATAAGTTTTGATCAAAAAAAGCCGCTTTCAGCGGCTTTTTTAATACTTTAAAATTATTGATTAATACATAAAAGATATTGATAGTTTTCTTGATACATTCGTCCGCCCGGCAATTGACAGAAATATTGCTTTAATGCATCCAGGCAGCGGTGAATTTTGGTCGGCTGCTGATCACTTTTTGGCATAACGGCATACAAGGTAAATGCTGGTAATTTCCACTCTGGCAATACTTCGACCAATGCGCCATTGACCAAGTCTTTTTGTACATCTAAATATAAATGACGTGATATGCCATGCCCTTGCATGCACATCGCTTTTGCCGCCATAATATTATTGGTCGAAAAGCGGGATTCTATTTCTAAACTTACTTCTTCACCGCTGTTATGCCTGAAAGAAAAGTGCTGACAATCTTTCATCACATTTGCCAGCAGCAAATCATGATGCTTTAAATCTTCTGGACGTGAAATCAATGATGTCTGATTAATATAGCTAGGCGCGGCAACCAGCACTTGCTCCACATGCGCTAAAGGCACTGCGATTACATTTGGATCATCAATTTTAGCGCTCATACGCAAAGCAAGATCAATACGGCCATGAATTAAATCGATGTACTGATGATCAGCTTCTAAATGCACAGACAAACCGCGGTGTGCAGACATCCAATGTGACAAAGCTGGAATGACATGATTTGCGCAAATCTCTGGTGTAGAGGCTATACGTAATTCTCCAACGAGATCATCACGCAGCTCGTTAATACGGATTTTTCCGCGCTCTGCTGCTGACAGCATTTCTTGACAGCTATGAAAAAAAGCCTGTCCAGCTTCGGTCAGGCTTAGTTTTCGTGTAGAACGGTGCAGAAGTACAACTTCCATATCCTGTTCAAGTGAACGGATTTGCTGGCTTACGGCGCTGGTTGTAATTCCAAGTTCACGCGCAGCGCCGCTGAACGAGTTCTTTTCTACTACGCAAGCAAACACACCCATTGCGCGAAGTTGATCTAACATAAATTTCCCTCATAAACTTATGAGACACTCTTATCACTTGATAAAAGCAACTCATTGTATTATACGGTGAAATTATGCGTTTGCATTAGTTTTTTAATTATTTGATAAAACTGTCGCCGGATTGATAGGTTTGCCGTCTAAGCGGACTTGAAACTCAAGCATAGCCCGGTTTGCACCGCTAGAACCAAGCTCTGCAATCTTTTGGCCAGCCTTCACATTTTCGCCGCTTTTGACTACCATTTTACTGTTATGAGCATAAGCCGTAATGTAACCATTAATATGCTTAATCAAGACAAGATTGCCATATTCTTTCAAACCGTCGGCAGCATAAACCACCTGACCATCTGCGGCAGCCAAAACTGGCGCGCCTGACGCACCGCTGTAACGTATGCCTTTTACATTGCCGGCTAGGTTAAATTCTTCAATCACTGCGCCAGCTGTTGGACGTACCCAGCCTAATGCAGAAGATGCCGCTGGCGCTGCAGGTGTCACCGATGGCGTTACTGGCGTTGGCGCCGGAGTCACTGATGATGGATTATTTTGCGGAAGCGCAATAGATTGACGCTGAATTTGTGTTGGCGGCGCAATTGGCTGAGCTGCCGCTGTACGGCGCGCGCCGCTGTTTTTCAAACGAATCGACTGCCCGACAAAAATGCGGTAAGGCGCAGCAATATCATTCATTTCCGCAACACTGATATAACTTAAGCCATAACGGGCAGCAATGCCGCTTAAGGTGTCACCAGAACGGACTGTATAAAAGTCAGGCGCAGCTGCATAACGTGCTGTGTTATTCACCTGCGGTTTTGATGCACAGCCAGTAAGCGCCGCAGCGGAAACAGCCGCAGCAGAAATAACCAAGGTTTTGAATAAAGCTGCTGGAGCTCCAAATACACGTTTTTGTGACACCAGGGACATTATTTTCCTCTCAAACACGAAATAAGCTAAAGTTTTAAAATCTGTAAAGATTAGCAAAAAACATCTGTAAAATAGTTACGCATTGATCTTTTTCACAAAGTTATAACACTAGTTAGACCTTTTGCACGTAATGTGCATGTAAGTCGTTCAAAATATCGTAGTTTGTAGCATCCATTTGTATCGGCGTTACACTTACGTAACCATTTGCCACCGCAAAAAAGTCTGACTCAATCCCGCCTAAGCCTGGTTTTGGCTCTGCAACCGCTTCACCGGCGAGACCAATCCAAAACACTTGGCGGCCGCGCGGATCGACTAAGCTGGTAATCGGTTTCGACTGGCGGCGGCGGCCTTGATACGTAATTTTCATCCCTTTTAATTCAGCCGCGTCTGGAATATTCACATTCAAAATATGACGGGCTGGAACTGCTGGCAGACCATTGGCAATAAACTGATATACCCAGTTGGCAGCAGCAGCATAATCTGCTGGATGTTCATAAGCACGCACATTCGGCCCCGCCAAGGACACCGCAATCGCTGGCTGCTTCATAAGGCGGCCTTCAAATGCCGCCCCGACTGTGCCTGAGTACAGAACGTCATCACCAAGATTTGCGCCGCTATTGATACCGCTAACCACTAAGTCAAACTCAAAATCAAACAAGCCATTCATGGATAAATAAACGCAGTCTGCCGGTGTTCCATTGACCGCCCACACATCAGGCGCAATTTGCACAGGCTTCAAAGGTCTATCCAGCGTCAATGCGCTGGAAAAGCCGCTGCGCTCCGCTTCCGGCGCAACAATAACCACACGGCCTAAAGGTTTTAGCGCTGAGGCTAAGGCTTGAATTCCGGGAGCAAAAACACCGTCATCATTAGCAATTAAAATATTCACGACAAACCCTGTTACTTTTCAAAAATGACTAATCAGAACATTTGATTGATATATATAAAGAATTATATATATTTATAGCCTAACATCCATCATAAATGTGTGCACTTAAAAATGATTAAAACCATATCACTTCGTAATTTATTGGGGTTAACTTTGGCTGCGGCAGTATCACAAGCCGCTCTGGCAAGCGACGGTTTAACCGCTGAAGAAGCCAATGAAATTATTAAAGAAGATATTGCAGCAACTCAAGTTATGGCTGAAGTGTGCCCTGCTATTATTGGTCAAAATGCAAAATTTGATGCCAACATTCAAGTCTTGGTAAAAACATATTTAGCTGATTACTCTGACAAATCTGCGAGCTATCAAAGCCTGCAGTCAGATGCACAATATAAATCTTTTTTAGAAGAGTCACGTGAAGCCGCAAAACAATCTTCAAAAGAGGAACAAAAATCTGTATGTGAAGATGTGCTTAATTTTGAAGGCTAAGAGCTCTTAAGGCCGTTTTTCTTTGAGTCTTGCTGCTTTATGCAATAAAATACCGCCAGCCGCGCTGGCGGTATTTTATTTTCATTATTCCTTCATCATTTCAACAGCTTCAATACAAAACCTTGCTGTTATTTGCAAAAAATCGTTTTAAGCTAGACGCATTGTTTCACAATCTATAAATATTCAGGTTATTGCATGAAAAATTCGATTATCAAAACTTTATCGGCTTTAGCTCTTGCTGCTTTCGCTTTTACTGCTCATGCAGAAAATATTGATCTTTCCGCAAGCGCTCAACAAGTATCTAAGCATGAACTGGCGGCGATTTACGTATTTTCAGAAATTTGCCCTGACTTAATCAGCAATAAGGAACAAGCTTCATTTGATAAAGGCTATGCCCAACTCGTAAAAGAGAACATGCCGTCTGTAAAAAATCCAGCATCTGCACTCAAAACACTTGCTGCAGAGAAAAATTTTGCTCCGATTTTAAAAGAAGCGCGCAATGATGCAGCGAATGCAGGCAAGGCAAAAAACCAAGAAATTTGCAAAGAGATCACTGCATACGCAAAATAATTTAACTTGGTTACAATACTTTTAAAATAAGCCATTTCACCCCATAGCAGTAAGCCTAGCTTTGTCCTAAAATGCTAGGCTCTTGAGCTTATAACAAGTTATTGGAACCACTTAGAATGACCCGAAAAACCGCCCTTGCCGCACTGCTGCTTGCACCCTCTTTTTCATTCGCGGCAACCGTCCTATCAGCACCTCCAGAACTGAATAATAAATCTTATGTGCTAATGGATTATGAAACAGGGCAAATCCTCGCTTCAAAAAATGAAAATGAAAAATTAGCGCCAGCTTCAATGACTAAAATGATGACAAGCTACATCATTGAACAAAAGCTTTTAAATGGCGAATTGACTGAAAATGAAAAAGTCCGTATGAACGAATCTGCTTGGTGCCGCGGCAGCAGCACTGAGTCATGCATGTATGTTCCCTTAAACGGCACAGCGACTGCGCTTGAAATGCTCCGCGGCATTATTATTCAGTCTGGCAATGATGCATCTAAAGCAATGGCTGAACACATTGCCGGCAATGAAGGCACTTTTGCTCACATGATGAACCAAGAAGCAAAGCGTATTGGTATGGTAAACACACAGTTTATCAACTCTACAGGCATGCCGGCCGATGGTCATTATTCAACAGCAAAAGATATGGCGACATTGGCGCAGCATATTATTCACGACAGTTCAAAATACTATCCAATTTATTCTGAAAAAGCATTTACGTTTAACGGAATTAAACAAGGCAACCGCAATGCTCTGCTTTATACAGATCCAAGCGTTGACGGCTTAAAAACTGGCCACACAGAAGAAGCTGGCTATTGTTTAACAACTTCTGCCAAGCGCGGCCCGCTGCGTCTGATCTCTGTTATTTTCGGTGCGCCGTCTATGCAGGAACGCGCAACACAAACACGTGAAATTTTAGCTTGGGGCTATTCAAACTTTGAAACCGTAAAAGTGCAGCCTGCCAACCAAGTCCTTGCAAAATCGAAAGTTTGGTATGGCAAAAGCAACGACGCTCAAATTGGCCTTGCAGAAAATTTCAATGTAACTTTGCCTAAAGGCGAGGCAAATGCAATCAAAACACAATTGGTTGTTCAGCCTAAATTAACTGCACCGCTGAAAAAAGGCCAAGTGGTTGGTAAATACGTTGCATCTTTAAATGGCAAAGTCATTGCGGAAAAACCGCTGATTGCATTACAAGATGTAGAAGAAGCTGGTTTCTTCGCAAAAATGATTGATCACATCAAACAATTCTTCTCCAACTTATTCTAAGCAGAGTCTGAGTTCACTCAGCACTTTTCACTTAGACTAAAGCATCCTAACCTAGGTTCGGATGCTTTTTTTATTTTATACTCCGCACAGCCTCTCTTTACGACGGACCGTTATGAAAAAAAATATTCGCCCTTATCTTGACCAGCATCCAAAAATTGATGCGACTTGCTATGTTGATGAAATGTCTGTGGTAATTGGTGACGTTCAGCTGGAAGAAAATGTTTCAGTCTGGCCTTTTGCTGTCATCCGCGGTGATGTCAACCATATTCATATTGGTAAAAATTCTAATGTGCAGGATCATGCCATGCTGCATGTCAGCCATAAGAATGCGGACAAACCCAACGGCTCACCTTTAATAATTGGTGAAGATGTCACCATTGGACATCATGTCAAGCTGCATGGCTGCACTATTGGCAACCGGGTCTTGGTCGGCATCAGCAGCATTATTTTAGATGATGCCATTATTGAAGATGATGTGATGATTGGCGCAGGTTCACTCGTACCGCCGCGCAAGCGTTTAGAAAGCGGTTATTTATATGTAGGCAGCCCTGTGCAGAAAGTCCGCCCGCTCACGGATAAAGAGAAAGAGTTTTTGCCTTACTCTGCACAGCATTATGTAAAAGTAGCGCATAATTATTTAAATCAAAATTAATCACGCACCCTTTATGCATTTTCATAACTTAGATGAGCATTTGAAGTGCAACACAATGTTTTAATTAAACAGTTATTATGCAAATATTGAGCTGCTTTTCATGCCCTTTAAACACAATCGCGCTGCATTCAGAAAAATACTGCTTTCAACAATGCTATTTAGCGCTGCCGCTGCTTCTGCTGAAAACAGGCAATGTCAAAAAGACTATGAAAGTGTGATTTCAGCAGAAATCACACAAATAAGCACCGCATTAAATGAAGGCAATTATTCACATATTCTGGAAAAATCAGATTTCTCAATTATTGAATTTTCAGGCGGTATAGAAAGCTACAAAGCCATTCTCTCACTTGCAGCCAGCTTCTTTAAACAAAGCAATATTCAAGTTGAAAAAGTTGAACTATTGCCGCCGAACAATAGCCATATTTTTGGAAAAAAAGAATTTTGCGTTATTCCCAAACAATTGACTATTTTAATAAATGGTAAATCGATTACAGGAGATCCTTCATTTATGCTCGCAGTACGTCCACTTAACTCTAAAGAATGGAAATACATCGATGGGACAGGCTTAAAGAAAAATCCAGATATGCTGTATACACTATTTCCTGAGATCCCAAGCAGTCAAAATATCATTACTGATTAATTTTTTCTGATAAAAAATATAAACACAGCCTGATCCATCTGCTTCATGCTTAGCCATTCACTGGACGATTCTGCCGCATCCGTATAGAGGCTAAGCTATGCACCACCATCCCCAAAACAATCAAAGACACGCCCAGCAATGCAATATTTGAGGGTAAGCCAGTATTTAAAATTATCATTTCGCCTAGTAATGTAAATAGCAACTCACCTGCCTGAGTGGCTTCCACCATGGCCAATTGACTAGGATTGGTATGTACTAAATTAGTTGCAGAGAAAAAGAGTAAAGTTGCTATTACCCCTGAAAATAGCGCCACTAAAAATGAATATGACACTTGACTGCTAGACGGCAAACCATGATCAACTGCGCCGCACAGCGCAATCACACTCCAAAATGGCAAACTGGCCAAGGTCATATTCAATACACGTTCAGGTGTTTCTACTTTACCTTGGCAAACTTGCATCATTTTACGGTTGCCAAGCGGGTACATAAATGCAGCAAAGAGCACAGGAATAAACCCTGCTAAAGCCAGTTTCCAGCTGATACTGCTCATTTGATCCCAAAGAATGAGAAATACGCCTAAAATAATGACACTCGACCACTTCAGCTCTTTCCATGGAAGCTTTTCCAGCACACTGCCCGATGTATGAGATGTGCCTGCGCCTAAAAACGGAACCAGTAAAGAACCTGCAATAATGGTCATTTGCCAGCTGCCGGCAACCAGCCAGCCCGGTGAATAAATACTGGCAAAAGTTAATGGCGCGTAGAACAGCCCAAAGCCGACTGTGCTCCACAGCAAATAACTTTTAAAATTTTCTTTTAAGTGCTGCCAGCTTGAAGTCAACTTACCCCGAACTCCAACAATCAGCACCAGCATTGGCACCATCCAAAAAAAGCGCAATGATGAACTCCACATCCAGCTCCCGCCATCCACTTCCATCGCGCGGTTAAAAATAAATGCTGTCGAAAAGAAACATGATGCAAGCAGGCCATAAAATATCGCGCGCATATATACACCTATTTTACAAAATGGAAGATAAACAAATTTTGGCTTGAATTCACTCGTGCGTTATACTGCACAAGAAATTCATTGTACGTTATAACGCACAAGATAAATAGAGGTATCTCATGACGTCTTTGCTCACACATATTGCTGTGCAGCTCAAAACGCTGCGCACAGAAAAAGGCTGGAGTCTGGATCAAACAGCCAAAGAAACTGGTATCAGTAAAGCCATGCTAGGTCAAATTGAACGTGAAGAATCGAACCCAACTGTACAAACCTTATGGAAAATTGCTTTGGGCTTTCACACTTCCCTAAGTGCGTTCTTACCTGCAGAACAACAAAGTGAAACTGTGCTGAAGCATCAAGACGAAGCGTTATCGGTGAAAATACTGCAGCCATTTAACCCTGTTTTAGGCTATGAAATTTTACACATCACCTTAAAAGCCAATGCTGCCCATCACTCATGTGCACATGAAAAAGGCGTGATTGAAGACATTTTACCTTTGAATGGACAAATCAATATTCGTATTGGAGATGAAAATTTTACGGCTTTGCCAAGTCAAATGATCCGAGTTGCAGCAGATCAAGAACATATCTATATCAATTCAAGCCATGAAAATATTGAATTTTATAATATTATTCACTACCCGACTGTGCATTAAAGGCCCATACCCATAAAAAGACTGGCTGCTTTGCTGAAGTATTCAACTCCAGCTGCGATTCAATTTTTGAATGCGCAGTTTTTTTCATTATAACTATAAGAAAATATAAGTTTTTGATTCATATCAAATGTATTCGAAACAATTGAATAACTAGGCTCCATCTCATCATTTAAAAAATTGCACATTTGGGATTTAATCGGTTCACTGCTCGCAACCTTTTCTAATAAAGGTATTTTCTCTTCAGGAAAGTGATATCCATCCATCTTATAAGTGAAATAAATGGTCTTCCCATCCCTATAAATATCCGTCCATATTGTATAAGGACTATTTTTCTTTGGAAGTTTCCGTTTTACATCTAAAAGTGCCTCATCAATCAACAAACTTTCATTTTGCTGCAAATCACTTTGAGCCGTACAGCTTAAACAAAATAGTACAGGAACATACAGTAGGTTTTTTTTCATTTATCTCTCCTCGCTTGTATTTATAGTTTGAAATTTTGGATATCTAGCTGTTTGTTTTCTATTTAAGAAAACCCAAAAAAAATGAAGTTAAAGCGGCTTAAATTTCATGCTTAAGCAATCGCATCCATATTCTATACCAGCACTGAAAGTTTCAAACTATTGTCATTTCACATAAGTTCAACATAGCCACACACCCCAAAATTTTATACAATAGCGCATCCCTTACCATGGTGCTTTTCTATGACCGCTTGGACTGCGCACGTTACCGTTGCAACTGTTGTTGAAAAAAACGGAAAATTCCTGTTTGTTGAAGAACATACTCAAGGCGTAACGCATACTGTGTTCAATCAGCCTGCGGGTCATGTCGAGTGCGGTGAAACCATCATTCAAGCAGCCATACGTGAAACCATGGAAGAAACTGGCCATGCTGTAGACATTGATGCCCTTTTAGGCATTTATACTTATACGCCTCCTATGTATCCAGACCGTACCTATTTCCGTTTCTGCTTTTTAGCGCATGTGCTGGAATATTTTCCAGAAGCAGAATTGGACACAGGCATTGTTGGTCCAAAATGGATGACATTAGAAGAACTGCTGGAATCTGCCCGTGCGCGCAGCCCGTTGGTGATCAAAGCAGTTCAAGATGCTTTGTCTGGTCAAAAATATCCTTTATCGCTCGTTTATGAGCACCAAAATTCTCCCCTCATTTCAAATTTGGATGCCTAATCCTATGCAACAACGTGTCATCGTCGGTATGTCTGGTGGTGTAGATTCTTCTGTATCTGCAGCGCTCCTTCTTCAACAAGGCTATCAGGTTGAAGGCCTTTTCATGAAAAACTGGGAAGAAGATGACGGCACGGAATACTGCACAGCAATGGAAGATCTTGCTGATGCACAAGCCGTTTGTGACAAAATTGGCATCAAACTGCATACTGCTAATTTTGCTATGGAGTATTGGGACCGTGTATTTGAACATTTCCTAGCGGAATATGCTGCTGGCCGCACACCAAACCCAGATATTCTGTGCAACAAAGAAATTAAATTCCGCGCTTTCCTTGATCATGCCGTAAATCTAGGCGCGGATTTTATTGCGACTGGCCACTACTGCCGCCGCGGCGAAACCATGAAAAATTCACGCGGTGAGGAATATGCGCCTTTACTGCGCGGTGTAGATAACAACAAAGACCAAACTTATTTCCTGCATGCTGTACATGGCCGTGAAATTAACAAAACATTGTTTCCAGTAGGCGAAATTGAAAAGCCTCAAGTGCGAAAAATTGCAGAAGAACTGGGTCTAGCAACAGCCAAGAAAAAAGACTCGACAGGCATCTGCTTTATTGGCGAACGCCGCTTTAATGACTTCTTAAAACAATATTTACCTGCTCAGCCGGGAAAAATTGTCCTTGAAGACGGTAAAGAGGTTGGTGAACACCACGGCTTAATGTACTATACGCTCGGCCAGCGCGGCGGCATTGGTATCGGCGGTATGAAAGGCGTTGCAGAAGGCGCTTGGTTCGTGCTTCATAAAGATATCGAAGGCAACCGCTTAGTCGTAGGCCAAGGCCATGAACACCCGCTCATGCAAAGCACCATTTTATGGTCTGAAGCCATTGACTGGGTTGCAGGCGAGCAAGAGATTCCTGAAACAGGTTTCCGCTGTACTGCAAAAACACGTTACCGCCAAGGCGATCAGGCATGTACGCTGTACAAAGACTCCAATGCGCCAAATGGTGTGCGTGTAGAATTTGATGAAGCGCAGCGCGCTGTGACCCCAGGTCAAAGTGTCGTATTCTACTCAGGTGAAGTTTGTTTAGGCGGCGGTGTTATTCACCATACCAATGCGCCTAAACCGGATTTTATTCAATAAGGATTGTCTCGGCATGACTGAGTTACCGTTCCAGCAGTCTCAAACTCTGAACACCCGTCAAAATAAAGCTTTGGCGTTAGCTGGCGTTTTTCAGGCAACGCAGCTGACCCATATGACTGCATTGACAGGACATCAAAGTATTGGTGAAAGCGGTAACTTTTATTTTGAACAGCTGATTAAAGCCAGTCTAAATATTCGTCCTAGCGGCAAATGCAGCTGCCAGACTTTAGATTTTTTTAATCAGCTTGCCGATATTTCCTTAGGTCTTAAGATCTTAGAAAGCAGCATTACCCAACCGTTCAATGTTTCTCCAAAATCTAGACTGCCAAAGCTTACCAATACCAAGCTCCCGATGAGCTATGCGATGGCCCTGCTGCAGCTGGAAAAGAAAGTCTACAGCAACCCCAAATTCGTTGAAATTATTGAACAGTCCCAGCAAAAAATCTTAAAACAGCTGTCTTTTTTTGATCATAATTATTTACACCCAAGCATACTTGCCAACTTGGCCCAAACTTATATTGAAACCGCGGGCCAAATTAATCCGCGCATTATGGTTCGCGGCAATGCTGAAGCATTTAAAGACTCTGCCCATACTAACCGCATACGCGCTTCGCTATTTACTGGCCTGCAAATGGCGCATTTATGGCGGCAGCTTGGCGGCAGTTCGTGGGGCATGATTTTCAGTAAGCGTAAGCTGCTGCAGGATATTCAAGATCTTGCCCGTTTACAGCATCAAACTATTTGAATGATGCTGTATGTATTCGGGCTTTTTGTTTTACGTTTAATTCCAAAGTTTAAGGAATCGCTATGAACGCTTTAACCGCACTTTCTCCATTAGATGGACGCTACGCAAGCAAATGTGATGCTCTGCGCCCTTTCCTCTCTGAGTTTGGTTTAATCCACGCTCGTGTGACTGTTGAAGTGCGTTGGTTACAAGCGCTTGCAAACCGTCCAGAAATCACTGAAGTTCCAGCATTCAGCGCTGAAACAAATGCAGCGCTTGATGCGATTGTTGCAAACTTCTCTGAAGACAATGCAAACCGCATTAAAGAAATCGAACGTACAACAAACCACGACGTTAAAGCCGTTGAGTACTTCCTGAAAGAACAGATTGCTGGCATTGAAGAACTTAAAAATGCAGGTGAATTTATTCACTTTGCATGTACTTCAGAAGACATCAACAACTTGTCTCATGCTTTAATGCTGAAAAATGGCCGCGCTGTACTTGCTGAATCTATGCAGCAAATCGTAGATGCGATTGCTGCTTTAGCTGAAACTCATGCTGAACAGCCAATGCTGTCGCGTACACACGGTCAAACTGCAAGCCCGACAACTTTGGGTAAAGAAATGGCAAACGTGGCTTACCGTCTTGCGCGCCAAATCAAACAATTTAACAACGTTGAATTGCTGGGCAAAATTAACGGTGCTGTAGGTAACTACAACGCTCACTACTCTGCTTACCCTGAAATCAACTGGCCTGCTCACTCACAAGCTTTTGTTGAATCTTTAGGTTTAACGTTCAACCCATACACCACTCAAATTGAACCGCACGACTACATCGCTGAAATGTTCGATGCGCTGCGCCGTTTCAACACGGTATTAATTGACTTTAACCGTGACGTTTGGGGCTACATCTCTCTTGGCTTCTTCAAACAGCGCTTGAAAGAAGGTGAAGTTGGTTCTTCAACAATGCCGCATAAAGTAAACCCAATTGACTTCGAAAACTCTGAAGGCAACCTTGGTATTGCAAATGCAGTGCTTGCTCACCTAGGCGAAAAACTTCCTATTTCTCGCTGGCAGCGTGACCTAACAGACTCAACTGTTCTTCGCAACATGGGTGTAGGCATGGCGCAAAGCTTAATCGCGTTTGAAGCTTGCTTAAAAGGTATTGGCAAACTTGAATTGAATGCTCAGCGTATTCTTGAAGATCTTGACCACGCTCAAGAAGTTCTAGCTGAACCAATTCAAACAGTTATGCGCCGTTACAACGTTGAAAAACCATACGAAAAATTGAAAGCCCTTACTCGCGGTCAAGCAATGACTCGCGACATGATGGTGGACTTCGTAAACGGTAACGAGTTAGAAGCTGTGCCTGCGGCTGACCGTGCCCGTTTAGCGGAAATGACTCCTGCAACTTACACAGGTAATGCTGCAGAACAAGCAAAACAAATCAAAGACTTGATTGCTAAAATCTAATTTAGCTTAAAGCAGAAAAAGCGAAGCTCAGGCTTCGCTTTTTTTATGCTCTTTATTCCATTGGACAATAACGCATAAAATCTGCTTTCATCTTTTCAAACTCTTCACCCGCCAAAACATCACTATAATAAATATAGTAAGTTACTTTTTGATAGCTTAATTCATGCCGATACATCATCCCGCGCAGCGAAACAGACAGCTCTTCAGGAAAATCATTTTCCAAGTACAGCTCTTCAAATTCATAATTGAAATAACAGTTTTGCGTTGCAATAAATGCTTCTACAGCCGCCATGCGCTTTACCTAAAAATCAAATAACTGTCTGACAGTTTAATAGATTCATGCTCAAAAAATCCTGATTCAAAAAATATTACGCCAGATATACTGTATTTTATTTATAATTCAGCCTGACTCGAACAATAAACTTAAATAACAAAGTAATGATTGATTATCAGCTTCACAAAAAACATTATGCAGCACTGATCATACTGATTTGCGCAGCGGCGCTCGCCAGTATTCAGCCTTTAGAATTTGAGTCTTATCTGCTGCATCAGATTGGCACCGTGATTATGCTCGGCGCTTTAATGCTATGTTTAAAAAAAGCTGGGCTTACATTCTACAGTTTTGCACTATATCTCGGATTTTTACTGATCCATATTTTAGGCGCGCATTATCTATATTCTTATGTCCCATATAATGAATGGTTCATCCAGTATTTACATCTAGACCTCAATCAGACCATGGGCTGGTCACGCAATATGTATGACCGCTTTGTACATCTCGCTTATGGTTTACTGCTCTACCCTGTGTTTTTAAGACTGTTTCAGGTTTGGCTGCCGCCACTTAAGCCATTTACCTTATATTTGCTGGTTATTCAATTCGTCATGGCAACCAGCCTATTTTATGAATGGATTGAGTGGTTAATCGCCATTGGCCTTTCACCCGAAGAAGCAGAAAATTATAACGGGCAGCAAGGTGACATCTGGGATGCACATAAAGATATGTTTTTAGCCACCATTGGCTCAGTGTTTACAGGAGCACTCTGCCTGTTAAAAAAACAATCATCACTAAGATCTTAGGCGCTTATTCAATCCAGCGGATAAGCGTCGAATCTTGCAGATGTGTATTTAATTTAAGGTCATAAAATTCAAAACAGATACGCGTGCCCACATTTGCTTTCACTATTGTTTCATCTAACCGTAAATGCCGAGCATACTTGACCCGATCAAATAATATTTCAACACGCTCAAATGACTTTCGTTTATTGGCGTTCCCGCTGCTCATGTAGGTATGATAGCCTTGCACCATGCCACAAGCTATAGACGGCACATTTTGCTGCTGACCAAACCATAATAAATAACTGCTCAACAATAAAACTGATGGGCTAAACAGCATGGCATTGCATTTCAACGCATGATCTGTTTCTTTGTGATAGCGAAAAACATAGAACGCAGGCCAAATTACAAGGCAAATCAATCCACCCAAAATATAAAGCAGTGCCATCATCTATTTATTTACCCCAAATTAATAACTGCGATCGCTATGGATCAATCCATTTTAAAATTTTAGATTCAGGCAGATCTGGATTTTCAAACTTATCTAAATATTCAAAACAGACGTAATCACCTTTATTTTTACGCACAAGATTTTCGTCAAAACTCAGGTGCCGATTATATTTTCGGCCATCAAATAAAATCGTAATCCGCTCAAAACGATCATGTTTAATGGAGTAGGTCTTATAAAACTGTACAACACCGCATGCTTGTGACGGTAAAATTACTTTTTCTTCTTTTAAATACGCAGCCAAGGCTAAAATTAAACAGCCCGGAAGCAAAGCATAAAACGGGTAAGTATCCCGATGATTTTTATCCTTTAACTTCGGCACGATAAACATGATGGTCAAAAATGGGACGAACACCAAAGTCAGCAAACCAATAAAAACCATAATACCAAACATGATTACCCCCAAATAACCTGTTAAGGCGTGAGCCACTCAACAATATTTGAACTTTTTAAATGCGAAATTTATAACGGTCATAAAAGCGGAAACATACCCTTTCGTTCACTTGCTTACGCGCTAAACCTGCGTATTCTTATTTTAATGGACACTAAATCTCACAGAGAAGTGAACAGCGATTCCTATTTTACTTGGATGCTTTAGGGCTCGTATAACACCCAGTGTGTTAAATAAAACTAAATAGCATCACTAATTTATAGCAAGAATCGGATTTTTCTCAGCAATTCTATTTGTTAATGTTGTTTTTTAGCTAAAAGATTTCGGTGAGTGAAAATGTCAGAAGATACGAACTATATTCGAATTGCTAAGGCTATTGAATATATTAATCAGAATTTCAAAGAACAGCCAAGCTTATCTGAAATTGCAAAGCATGTTCATTTAAGCCAAGCTCATTTTCAACGAATCTTTACCGAATGGGCAGGGATCAGCCCTAAAAAATTCCTGCAATATATTAGCTTGGAACATGCTAAATCTATTTTAAAAAGCCATAAAGAAAATAGTGTATTCGATGCAGCCTTTGATACCGGCTTTTCGAGTACAAGCCGTTTGCATGATCTCTTTATACATATTGAAGGCATGTCACCTGCTGAATACAAAAATGGCGGTGAATCTTTGCAAATTAATTATAGTCTTTTCGAAACAGCCTTTGGTTCCGTCATCATTGCATCAACAGCCAAAGGCATTTGCTATATGGCTTTCACTGAGAGTTATGAAGATGCTTTTTCACAGCTTAAAGCGCTATTCCCACAGGCTAAATTTATTCAGCAAGAAGATGATTTACAACAGAAAGCCATTCATGTTTTTCAATTGGATTATCATGATTTGTCTGAAATTAAGCTGCATCTGAAAGGTACTGAATTTCAGCTCAAAGTTTGGGAAAGCCTGCTTAAAATTCCTATGGGAGAACTGACAACCTATGGCGAAATTGCAAAAGGCATTGGCAATCACAAAGCTTCACGAGCTGTAGGAACTGCGATAGGAAATAATCCTGTTGCATTTCTCATTCCATGTCATCGGGTAATTCAATCTTCTGGACATTTTGGCGGCTACATGTGGGGTGCAGTGAGAAAAACAGCCATTATTGGTTGGGAAGGAGTGAAGACTCATGCACCCTACTGAGTTAGAAGAATATTTTAAAGACAGATTGGCTCAACTTGATTGGAATGCTATTACTGAAGCGATGCATCAACATGGTTTTGCGGTACTCGAAAAGTTTTTAACTGAGGGACAATGTGACCTTGTAAAAAACAATTATGATCATCCCACGCTATATCGTAAGACCGTGAATATGCAGCGCTATCGATTTGGATTAGGAGAATATAAGTACTTTACTTATCCTTTGCCACACTTGATTCAGCAATTGCGCACGCAGATATATCCTTATCTAATGCCCATTGCGAATGCTTGGTTTAAGGTACTGAATTTGGATACAGTCTTTCCTGCAACACATCAAGAATTACTGCAACAATGTCACGAAAATGGACAACTGAAAGCAACTCCATTAATTCTACAGTACCGCAAAGATGGTTTTAATACTTTGCATCAAGACCTTTATGGTGATGTGTATTTTCCGATTCAACTGGTGATATTGTTAAATCAAGTGAATGTGAATTACCAAGGCGGAGAATTTGTTTTGACTCAGCAAATTCCGCGCGCTCAATCTAAAGCCACGGTATTACAGCCGCAAAAAGGTGATGTACTCATTTTTACAACGCATTTCAAACCAGAAAAGGGTACTCGTGGTTATTATCGCGTCAATATGAAACATGGAGTCAGCCCGTTACATCATGGAGAGCGTTATACATTAGGTATTATTTTTCATGATGCAGTGAACTAAATATGATACGCCATGAAATGATTACGAATCAGGAGCTTTATAGTTTGCTTCGACAGGAAAAAATCTTGTTTGGAGGAAATCTGAACTTAAAAATATATGGTTCATTGCGATGTCGATCAGGCAAACGAATGAAACGTAAGAACCGTGTCTTTTTTAAAGATGAAGTTGAAGCACTTGCACGATGCTATCGTCCTTGTGGGCATTGCATGAAACAAGCTTATATGGACTGGAAAAATGGATCTGTTTGAGCAAGAAAATCTCTATAAAAACCTATTGCCCTATGACGGCACGGTTTTGTATTTCGGTCAGATTCTTACATCACAGCAAGCAAATGCATATTTCGATGAGTTATTTCGTTCAATTGCTTGGAAACATGATGAAGCCATCATTTATGGAAAGCGAATCATAACCAGACGTAAAGTTGCTTGGTATGGCGATCACCCATTCTCATATACCTATTCAAAAACAACAAAACACGCTTTGGCTTGGAGTCCTGTATTACTTGAATTGAAAAAAATGGTCGAGCAATTGACGGAGGAAACGTTTAATTCCTGTTTATTAAATCTTTATCATGATGGCAATGAAGGCATGGCATGGCACAGTGATGGAGAAGTAGATCTAAGGAAAAATGGTGCGATTGCATCCCTGAGTTTTGGGGCAGAAAGAAAATTCGCCTTTAAACATAAGATGACCAAAGAAAAGATTGAGTTATTTTTAGCGCATGGCAGTTTACTGGTGATGAGGGATACGACACAGGCTCACTGGCTACATCGTTTACCGCCAAGCAAACGAATTACAACTGCACGTATTAATTTAACTTTTCGACAAATTGAAAATCATGATGTTACAACCTAGATCTTTAAATTTTTCTAAAATTAACATAATACATCCTATACAAAATTCTTGAAATTTTGTAATAAAAATCATTATCTTAATAAAAGTGGTTCCAGTGCACTGGAACCACTTTTTTATGACTATTCATGTTTCACAGTTTTGTGTAGTCTCATTTAACCCTAAAGCAGAAAAAAATGTCCAGATAAAACAAGAATAGATGTCCAAATAGTTATTAATTTTGAACCAAACCCGCATCAAAACGCATATCACGGCTGTCGGCTGAACAATCAAGTTTCAATAATATTTTTTCATAGGGATTACAGCGTGTTTGGCCTCGGCCGCTGCAGTTTTATAATGCTTATAACCCAATACCACAGCGCAAGCTTCTGAGCGCTCCATCGGCTGTTCTTTTTTCATCGACATGCCAAAGTGATATGACGTTATCCCCCAGCAAGCATCAGCCCATAATCACAAAAGGCAATACTGCCCATTTTTCACCCCTCTTCTCTGCCTTTGGCAAATACATTAGCAAAGCTGCAACAAACCCGAAAAAGCAGAAGAAAATAGAATTAACCCTAAAATAATCAGAAAATTAGACATTGTATTGGTATTTAATTTTGCTTAAAAAGCAATCTATCATAGTCTTATGCTTTCACCACAAAAAGCTCACCGAAGTGAGCTTTAGATACGTTATATCAATACATTTTTATAGTTTCGGATCACGCAGCTGAACTAAACTTGCATTCGCTTTAGTCAGGGACTCCATGACTTTAGACATCACCGCAGGCACCAATGAATCAGCCATCTGTGCAGCTTGTAAACCCAGCTTTTCACCCAAAGTCGGTTTTTTACGGGTTTGAATCAGGTATACATCATGCTGCGGCAGTAAACCCAGCAAGTATTCATCCGATGTTTTTAACTGATCCACCAAATTCAGATCAATTGCATCTTGGCCATACCAATGCTCACCTGTTGCTACTTTTTCAACATTCAGCTGCGGGCGGTATTTTTCGACAAAGTGTTTAAACAAATTATGGGTTTGCTGCAGCTCTTCCTCAAATTTTGCCTTACCTTCCGCAGTATTTTCACCAAACATAGTGACTGTGCGTTTAAACTGCCCTGCTGTATACAGCTCAAAGTCGATGTGTTTTTCTTTCAGCAAACGGTTGAAGTTCGGCACTTGCGCAACCACACCAATTGAACCGACAACTGCAAATGGCGCAGAAACAATTTCAGAGGCAATGCATGCCATCATATAGCCGCCGCTAGCCGCTACTTTGTCTACACAAATCGTTAAATGAAAACCTGCATCACGCAAACGCACAAGCTGCGCAGCTGCCAGACCATAGCCATGCACCATGCCGCCCGGGCTTTCTAAACGCAGCACAACACGGTCACGTCCAGCTTTTGCCGTTGCTAAAATTAAAGTGATTTCTTCACGTAAACTCGATACTGCAGAAGCAGCCGTATCTCCATTAAAATCCAGCACATAAACTTTTTCATTGTTTTTTTTACGTGCCCGAGCCTCTTTCGCCAGCTGTTGAGTCAACTGTAAAAGCTCAAATTTTGAAGCTGTTGTTTGCGCAATTTTTTTTCGCTGTTCATTAATACGCGCATTTAAATGACTGATGCGAATTTCAGCAGGCAATTTTGGAGAGTGAAATAACATAAAACTTTATACTCTTAATTTAATTTGGTTTATAACTTTTAGATTAGGTCAATTGAGACATTTTTCAATAGTTTTTCGATATCTTCTTCTTGTTTCTTTGTTGTGCTGCAAAAATGGATATTTACCGAATGCTTCTGCTCCCATCTTCAATCAAATATAGCCAAGTTATCTTAAATACGGCGCTTAGAATCAATCTTCAGATCAGGCCTCTCATGCATATAAGTCCAAATCTATCTGAATAAAACTTAAAACGTGAAAGACAATGAATTAAAGCCGTCTATAAATCAAAGTCATCTTCTCAGCCAACAAGTTCGGATGTACCCGCCAAACCTGCTCTGAGTGCAAAATAAACACTCGCTCGTATTTAAAGCGCTATTTTTTCAATTTATAAATATGCAAGCGCCTGTGCAAAAACCTGATCTGCAGTTTGCGAAGCATCTAAACGTTTTACACGTTCAGCATGGCGTACAGATAAAGTTTCATATCCTGAACGCACTTTTTCAAAAAATGCTGCTTTTTCCTGCTCAAAGCGGTCTAGCTCGCCGCGTGCTCGTGCACGGGTCATACCTAATTCAATCGGCGCATCCAGCCAGAACGTAAAGTCTGGCATCTTGCTGACAAAATTGTCATTCAGCAGCTGTAATTTTTCTTCACTTAAACCGCGTCCTGCGCACTGATAAGCAAAACTGGCATCGGTAAAACGGTCACATAACACCGTTTTACCTGCTGCCAATGCAGGCAAAATCACTTGATTTAAATGCTGAGCACGAGCGGCGTACATCAAAAGAAGCTCTGTGTCATTGCACATTTTTTCTTCGTTATTGACAGACAGCAGCAATGAGCGGATGTTTTCAGCCATTGGCGTACCGCCCGGTTCACGAGTCAAAACCACATCCTGCCCAAGACTAACCAAATAATCATAAATTTTACGGATGAGCGTCGTTTTACCAACCCCTTCAGTGCCTTCAAAACTGATAAACATGCTCACTCCTTATTTCTTTGAACGCAATACAGTGAGATATTCTTGCACTGCACGATTGTGATCCTGCAAATTTGCAGAAAATTTATGGCCGCCGTTACCCGTTGCAACAAAATAAATGTTGTCTGAATTATCTGGATGCATCGCCGCTTCAATGGCTTTTTTTCCAGGCAGCGCAATTGGTGTTGGCGGCAAGCCATTGATGGTATATGTATTATACGGTGTTGGCGTACGTAAATCCTGACGGCTAATGTTGCCTGTGTATTTATCACCCATGCCATAAATTACAGTCGGATCGGTCTGCAAACGCATGCCCTGTCTTAAACGGCGGACAAATACACCAGAAACTTGCTCCAGCTCACTGTCTAAACTGGTTTCTTTTTCAATAATTGAGGCCATAATCAAGGCTTCATATTTATCTTTATATGGCAAATCTGATGCGCGGTTGGCCCAAGCCTGATCAAGCGCTGCCATTTGCCGTGTATACAAATGCTTCAGAATTTTCTGGTCAGACTCACCTTTAGCAAAAAAGTAAGTATCTGCTGAAAATAGCCCTTCAGGGTGCTGAAATGGAATATCCAGCGCTTTTAAAATATCTGCATACGGTAAATGGCTAATGTCATGCTGCACCAGAGGATCTCGCTTTAAACGGTCAATCAGCTGCTTAAATGTCGTTCCTTCAATCACCAAAATACGGTTCATTTGCGCATTTTCCACATTGGAAATCATATCCATCACTTCACGGATACTCATGCCTTCGCGCACTTCATAAACACCAGCCTTTAAAGTGTCATGAATCATAAATTTCTGATACAGCTTCAAAATAACAGGAAAACTGACTTTATCCTGTTTCGCTAAGCCATCAATAAATCCAGAGTAAGTATCTCCTTCACCAATGGCCAGCATTTGTTTTTTGCCTTCAACGGGATAATCTTTAAATAGGCTTGCCCAAAGTACACTGCACAGCAGCAGCGCCATGCCTGCAAGCACAAGTAATATAGCTTTAGACTTTTTAGCAGGCGGCGGGCTCTTTTTCTTTTTAGGTTTCGGCTTAACTGAAGACATAATTTAGCGAATCTGATTAAGTTGTAAAATGTGAAATAAATCGGTACAGGCTTGAGTATCCAGCGGCACACCGTCCAAATGAGAAGCAGCTTTCATTGCACTTAAAGCATTGCAAAAAAATAGACTCTGAATATCAGCTATTTCCGTAAGCGCCACAGGCCGCAGTTCACACACAATTCCGTGTTCATGCATACGCGCTAAAATTTCTGCGCGCATCACGCCATGCACGCCATTATAGCGAAGTTCAGGACTAATCCACCTATCCTTTATTCGAATAAAACAATTGCTGCTCACACCTTCAGCAATAAATCCCTGCACATCCGCTGCCAGCGCTTCTTTCCAGCCATGTTCATCCGCTTCTTGTTTCAGCATCACCTGCTCTAGGCGGTTGAGTGTTTTCAATCCTGCTAAATTTGGCATATTTATGCCTATGCGCTGCTGCAGCAAGCCGCAGTCCAAATATTCCAGCTGCATGTCCGCTGCTGGCTGCGGATAATAAAATAGCCAAACATCGGCAGGATGATCGGGCAAACTATAACCGCGCTGACCATCACCGCGGCTTAAAATAATTTTTACTGTACCTGAAGCGTTAGAATCCTGTTCTATAATTTTCGACAGACTTTGTTCTATAAGATGTAAATCCGCATTTAAAAATAAACGTTCACTTGCCAGCTTTAAACGCGCTATATGCTGCGCTTTTAGCTCCAGCTGTCCGCCGCGTAACCGCGCAGTCGTAAAACAGCCGTCGCCATAATGAAATGCTCTGTCCAAGAGTGTAACTTGACTGCTTTCCTGTGCATTTTTAAAACATCGCATTGGCGCAAACTTCCTCTAAAAGATAGCCTAGTTTAAAAAGAGCAGCAGGCCTTGCCTAGTCTTTTATTACATTGCATTTTTATTCATATCAAATTCGATTCTTATTATTTTTTTAACCGAAAACTTCAGCATATGCTTCAGCGTATCAACACATCTGAATAAATCCAATTCAAAAGGAAAATGATATGCGTACATTAAAACTTGGGGTGCTGGCAGCACTGATTTCTATCACTTCAGTTTCAGCTCTGGCAAAAGACTTTCTAAATGTCTCTTATGATCCTACACGCGAACTTTATGACAACTTTAATAAGGACTTCGGCGCATACTGGAAAAAAAGCACAGGGCAAGAAATTAATTTTAAACAGTCTCATGGCGGCTCTGGCAAACAAGCCCGCTCTGTCATCGATGGCCTAGATGCCGATGTGGTGACGTTGGCTTTGGCTGCCGATATTGATGCCATTGCAGAAAACTCAAACCTGATTCCTAAAGACTGGCAGAAAAAATTTCCCAATAACTCTACACCATATACATCCACCATCGTATTTCTGGTACGTAAAGGAAATCCCAAAGGCATTAAAGACTGGGGCGACTTAGTCAAAAATAATGTCGGCATTATTACCCCAAACCCGAAAACTTCTGGCGGCGCGCGATGGAACTACTTAGCCGCTTGGGCTTGGGCAAAACACCAAGCGGGCGGCAATA
>NZ_RAXV01000014.1 GCF_003611465.1 Acinetobacter tianfuensis | reverse complement strand
ATCCTTTAGGTCGGGGAGGAAGTCAACTCAGCGCCAAAAAATACGCTATGGCGACTCTCACGGCAACCTTGATGGTGCTGCTGATTTTCAATTTAAAAGGCGCAGGCTATGCCATTATTTTACCGCGCATTATCGATACCTTCATTGGCTGCGGCATTGCATGGTTTGCAGTCAGCTTTATTTGGCCAGACTGGAACTTCCGCAATATCTCCCAGACCATTCATAAAAGCACCCAAGCTGCCTTGAATTATTTCGATGCTGTAGCTGAGCAATATCTGCAGGGACAAAACAACAGTATGGATTACCGCCGTGCACGGCGTGATGCGCACAATGCACAAACTGAACTGGCCAGCATGATTTCCAGCCTGAGTACCGAACCGAACCCAGACCCGCAGCTGATTCATCATGCATTCCGCTATTTGGTCTACAGCCACAGCCAGCTTAGTTATATTTCAGCTTTGGGCAGCCACCGTGAACAGATGCAAGATCAGCAAGTTCTCGATTTAATGCTTTGGTGCAAATCTGCTTTGACTGCCGTTTTGCTGCATCAACAGCCCTTAGCTGAACAGAAAATCCAGCAAAAACTGCAGCACATTCAGCAGCTGAATGCACAGGACAATCTGTCCAGCCATTTGCATTTGGTGCTGAAACAAATCAGCCTGCTGTTAGAAACTTTGCCTGAGCTGTTAAAACTGCGAACTGAATTATTCCGTCAGGAAATCAAATAGATTATTTGAACTTAACAACTAAAAACTGTAAATCCAAGCGCTGAACTTGGATTTTAATATTTGATTTTTATAAATTTATTTCAACTTTTCATTTTTATTTTTGAACAAGTTTATGTACACTCAGCTTTCATTCTCATGCAGCCAATGACCATGAACATTAAAACTTTACGTCTTGTTGGAATTCTAGAAGGCATTTCATTCCTTTTATTATTATTTATTGCTATGCCAATGAAATATATGATGGGCAACCCGATATTAGTGAAATATGTCGGAATGGGTCATGGCGTATTATTTATCTTATTCCTTGCGGTGCTTTTCACTGTGTGTGAAAAACAAAAATGGCCATTAAAAATGTTCTTAATGGGTTTAGTTGCTTCTATTTTGCCTTTTGCGCCATTTTTATTTGACAAAAAATTAAAGTCTTTAGAGCAAGCGCCTGCACAAGCTTAATTGTACAGCTGACATGGAAAAGGGAAGACGAACTGTCTTCCCTTTTGATTTACATATTGATACAGCGCTTAAAATTCGCCGTTTTGCTGACGCAGATGCATGGCCTGCTTTAAGCCTGCTCGCGGCCAGCTAAACCACAAAGCCAGCATGATAAAACAAGACAAGCCGTAGGCCCAAATATCAAAATGCGTATACAGCACGCGCACCACTTCAATTACTGTAAAGAAACTCATCATCAGCAGGACAGAAACTGTCGCGGCCACTGTGCCCTTGGACACTTCAGATGACATCAGGGCAAAACGGTACAGCACCGAAAAACTCATCCCTTCACCAAAGCTGATCAGCGTCATGCCCGCAATTAAACAAGGAACAAAATACGCAGGAATAAACAGCCCTAATACCACGATTACAGCGCCTGCAAACATCAGCGGCACAGCATACATAGCCGTTGCACCTAAGGCATAACGGTCAATGACTTTCAGCAGCACCAAATTGCCTGCAATCAGGCCGCCCAAAACAGGAAATTGCGCTAAGCCATACTGCATGCTGCTTAGGCCAAATTGCTCTACCAGCATAACAGGTGACAGCGCAATCCACAGCATCAGCGGCATAGCCATCAAAGGCAATGAAAAAGTCAGCTGTAAAAAATGCTTATTTTTCAGCACAGCTTTAAAGTCATCCCAAATATAGGCAATCGGCTGCTTAGGTATGCTGACCTTGGTATTCGGCATTTTGGCTTTTAGGCCAAACCAGCTGAGAAAAGCCAAAAAAGCAATACCGATAAAACCCCAATGCCATGACACATGTTCAATCATAGCAGCGCCTAAAACTGGCCCGAGCAATGGCGCAAGCAATGACACATTGGCCATCAGCGCCATGACTTTAATGGCATCTCGCTCATCAAAGCTTTCTTGAATGGCCGCATAGCCGACAGCAGCAATCACCGACAGGCCAAAACCTTGCAAGAAACGCAGCGCCAAAAAGCTTTCAATATTTTTGGTTAATAAAATGGCTAAACAGGTCAGCACAAAAAATGCGACACCGCCCAGCAGAACTTTTTTACGGCCTAAGCGGTCTGACAGCGGCCCTAAAATGGCCGCGACAAATGCGCCGCCCAGTAAATAAAAGGACATGGAAGATGGCGCCCAATGACTGCTGACGCCAAATTCTTTGGTAATGGCAAGCATGGCAGGCTGCACTAAGTCATTACCGATATAAACTGAAAATTCAAATAAAACCAAGGCCAGCGGAAACATTAATGTTGCGCGGCTCAGCTTGGCTGTCGCTAAGTTTTGCATTGTTATCTACATATATACAGGTACTTGCGCAATTGGACAGTGTCTAAATTGAGGGAGGGACAAGTCCGCCCAATGGCAAGCACAGAAATTCATTAAAAAATTTAAATTTTGCGGGAGATCCGCCGTGCGGCATCGTGTTCACAAGATGCTGATAAAAGAAAATGTTGTATTCATTATGGAACTTAAACCCGCAGCTGCAGATTTAAGTCAGATCATTTTAACAGTGTTTATTTAGATTGTATGCGCTGATTTTTGCAGTGCGATGACATTAAGGCCTTAATGAAAGCCCATTCTTAAAAAAATTGAAGGAACTTTATTCTTTTTATTCATTGCTTATAGATGAAAAGCATTTATTCGCCACCCTCTGCAGGGCTGTGTATAAATGTGCCGTTTTTCAGGTCTTCATAGCACTGCAAGACTTCTGCATAGCTGTTCATCACAAAATAACCGCGGCCATATAGCGGCTCATGCAAAGGCGCAGCGCTTAAATATAATATTGCGCAGTCACGCAGTGCCGTGATTTCTACGTTTTCACCTAAGCTGGACATCACCGCCAAGCTGTTATCTTCCAGTTCTTCATCATCTGCTGCAAATACTGCACGGCCTGAACGCATATAAATGAGGGTGGTATCTCCTGCTTGTGCAGGCAGCTGTACGGTTTGCCCCTGTTTTATAAATACATCATACACTTGCATAGGCGTATGCGTTTCTGCTGGGCCTGCATGACCTGCAAACTCACCTGCAATAACCCGTACATCACCTGCATGATCTGCGAAAGGAATTTTAGGGATGCTGTCATTGTTTAGGCTTTGGTAGCGTGGCGGGTTCATTTTGTCTTTGGCTGGCAAGTTGACCCACAGCTGGAGCATTTCAAATGGGCCGCCTGTTTTGGAAAATGCTTCGCTAAAGACTTCTTTGTGCTGTATGCCTGAGGCTGCTGTCATCCACTGTACATCGCCTGCATAAATCACCCCGCCACCGCCTGTGGTATCGCGGTGTTCGAGTTCACCTTTAAACATGATGGTGACAGTTTCAAAACCGCGGTGCGGGTGTTCGTCTACCCCTTTACGCAGTTGAGTCGGTTTGAGTGTGCCGGGGCCTAAGTGGTCGAGCAGTAAAAATGGTGAAACGGTATTGCCCAGTTCGTAATGGGAAAATACTGAGGTGACTGGGGAGAAGTCACCTACAGCAGATTGGGTTGTGGTGTTATGAATAAAGGCGAGGGTTTTCATGTTGTTGTATGCATTCTTTTTGATGCTTTGATCTTAGCCTATCAAGTACAGGGATTCGATAGGCTAAGTGGTTTTCAGTATTCCAGTTTTAGGATGCTGATATTTTTGGTAATTCAACAGGTTCTATCCCATTAAGCTTTGCAATATCAGGATTCTCTTCAAATTTTAGCCAACCTTTTTTCATCCATTTCTCTACTTTTTCCTTTTCTAAAATATCCAAAAGGTTAGCTAAAGAGTCAAATTTAGCTTGTTTATTAAAATATAAAACTATAACTCTAACATTTTGATCTACATCAGTATTCAAAGAAAATAATTCTTTAATATATTGCTCATCAGATGAATCTAAAGAATGACCCCATATATAAAAGTTAAAATTAGTACCCAAATCTAAATAATCACTTGAACTAAAAATTTCTTGAACCAACTCTGTTGAGTCATCTAAAAATAAATAATCAGTATCATTCAAAAGTTTTTGATGATATTTAAGAAAACCGTAAAAACCATATTTCATAAGACTATGCTTATCTAATTCTGACACGCCTAGAACAATATTTACTTCCTCTTTATTCTTAGAAATTTTCCCATGTAAAAAATCAACACCTACTGTCCCATACAAATGTTCAAACGTACTCGTATAATTAAAAGAAAATACTTTATCTATTTTGCTCATTTTTAATATTTTCAAATCACTTTTCATACTAGGTATTTTTTTTGAAAAGAGACTCTCAATCAAAAGCAAATATTCATTAAATAATTGTGAAAAATTATTTATATTACTTTGCAAATGATTTTCAACCGCTTCGAATTTAATTTTCTTATATAGTTTATTTTCTTGAATAAATTTTTCCTTTACTTTGTATCTGGTATTTATCCATTCATCATTACAGCTACATTGCTCCAAATTACCATCTAACCATTTATAAAAAGTACAATCCAATATTCCTAATAAATCCAAGACACTAGATGTATGTTTGTTAATCAATACACTATTATTAACCTTCTCATCATGTGTAATCACAGATGAAAATTGGCTGTTTTTTTTAGCGACATTCTCAACGGCTAAAAAAAATATTGAAATCTCGTAAAGAGCGTTTTTAATTTTATTTTCAAAATCAATCCATGTTTTCACCTCTCGCACATGATCTGAAAAATACTGATACCACACATTATCTTTCAGTTGCTCTTTCAACACTTTAATTTGATCAACTGAAATTTTTATTTCATCAGTTCTATACATTGCTTTTGTATGCTGAAAAAAACTGTTTTGCCACTCTTCACCCGTCTCTTCATCTGTATGCCAATATTTTTTACCAAAAAGATCATCAAAGCCCATATCACCTTTATCTTCATCCCAGTTTTCTATGGCATTCATCGCATCCATAAAATGGTCATACTTCGTCGGCAAATAATGCGACAAATCAAAGCCGTTCCCCACAATCAAAATATTCATTGTTCTTATAAAACCCCAATAAAAAAGCGCATCAACTGATACGCTTTTTATGAGGCATTTCCTCCTAATTTTCAACCACAAATCAAAGATTTATTAAGGGCATTTCGCTGTTTGGAAAGCCTTGGTATTTTTACCGCGGTAGCATTGGTACTCTTTAGACGTACCCACTTGATTCCATTGCCCGTCTACATTTTTAAAACGGTACACCGTACGAACCGATTTTACAGAATCATCCATTAAACCAGTTTGAGTCACTTTCACTTCAGCAGCCGTTGGCGACTCTACACTGTTAAAGTACTGACGGATTTCAACCGTACTTAATTCCTTACGCAAATCATCACGCTCTTTTAATACCTGCGCCAATGGCGTATCCGAACCGCCGATATTCACTTTATTGGCAATTTTTTGTGTGGTCGCACAACCCGTAAACATCAGCGCACATACTGCTGCAGCTGTCATTAGACTTGTTTTCATCTTTATATCCCAATAAACAAACATCAATACAGCGCATGATGCCTTGTTCTGCCCGCTTACTCTATTTGGTAAATGTAAGCTCCGTTGCTTCTGCACCAAATTCAGTTTTAAATAATACAAGTGCAAGATACGCGAGTGCGGCAAGTATTCCGCACGTTCCATAAAAAAACGCATCCGAAGATGCGTTTTTTTATTCTTAATCTTTAAAAATTAAAGATCAAACAATTTACCTGGGTTCATAATGCCTTGCGGGTCAAATACTTGCTTAAGCGCTTTCATGTATTCAATTTCTTCCGCTGAACGTGTGTAGTCTAAGTATGGCTTTTTAGTCATGCCTACACCGTGTTCTGCAGAAATTGAACCGTCGTATTTTTTCACAGTTTCAAATACATACTTGTTCACCACTTGGCATTTTCCAAAGAATTCATCTTTCGTTAAATTCTCAGGTTTTAAAATGTTCAAGTGCAAGTTGCCGTCACCAATATGACCGAACCAGCAGATTTCAAAGTCTGGATAGTTGTCTGCCACAATTGCATCAATTTCTTTAATAAACGCAGGTACGTGCGTAATTAAAACTGAAATGTCGTTTTTGTACGGCGTAAATGGCGCGATTGACTCAGAAATGTCTTCACGTAAACGCCATAAACTTTCTACTTGGTCTAAGCTTTGGCTTAACACGCCGTCATGTACCCAGCCTTGTTCCATGCAGTGCTCAAAAATTTCCATCGCCTTGTCCATAATCGGCTCAAATGGCGCTTCAAATTCAAGTAAAACGTAGAATGGGCATTCCGTTTCAAACGGACGCTGTACATGGCCGTTTGCAAGCACTTTCTGCATTGCCACTTCACCAAAGAACTCAAATGCAGTCAGGTCAATTTTCGCTTGGAAAGCATGCAGTACTGGCATGATTGCATCAAAATCAGGCACACCCAGCACCATCACTTGCAAGTCTTGCGGCTGGCGCTCAAGCTTAATTTCAGCTTCAGTCACTAAACCTAAAGTACCTTCACCGCCAATAAATAGATGCTGCAGCGCATAACCTGTCGCGTTCTTGATCATGCCCTTGTTCAAGCGAAGGATGTCACCTTTACCTGTGACTACAGTCAGACCCAACACCCAGTTACGTGTCATGCCATATTTAATGACTTTAATACCGCCAGCGTTCGTGCCGATGTTGCCGCCAATTTGACTTGAACCAGCAGAAGCAAAGTCTACTGGGTAGTACATGCCCTGTTCTTCAGCATAGTTCTGAAGCTGTTCAGTCACTACGCCTGCTTGAACGCGCACCATGCGGTCAGCAGGGAAGAATTCTAAAATTTGGTTCATCTTGTCCATGCTGATAACGATTTCACCGTTGGCAGCGACTGCGCCTGCAGAAAGACCAGTACGGCCGCCGCTTGGCGTAATCGCAACATTAAATTGGTTTGCCAGCTTCACAATGGCCTGAACTTGTTCAGTAGAAGAAGGAAATACGATGACTGACGGGTTTGGATCGAAGTGCTTAGTGTGGTCACGTCCCCAATTTTCGAGACTGTCCGCATCCGTTTTAATGCGGTTTTCGCCAACAATAGCGGTCAATTGGGTCAATAACTCTGGGGTTAAAGCGACTGGAGCATTCATCGTTTTCAGACCTTGCAAGGATTAAACAAGAGGTATTCGGGGTCTAGGCATTATTCTATTGAACCGCTGGCGCAAAAGAACAATAAATAGACTGGCTGTGATTTTAAAGCCAGCGATACTGGCTTGGCTTTCATCACGGAGTCATATTATAAGGCATTTTTGAACAGAAACCCGAAGAAATAAGCGTTTTGTAAATGTTACTTTGTAAATTACACAGTTAGTTAGACCATCCGCGACAAGTTCTGTCACATAATTTGCCAAAATACAGCGCTGCTGCGTCATAAAGGAAATGTATATCGGACTAATAGCTATGATATGATATGCGCACTAAATTTGGCCTTTGTAGCGGAGCCGTAATGAGCCAACATCTTTCTTTGCCTAAAGATAAAATTCGTTTCTTGTTGTTAGAAGGCGTTCACCAAAACGCAATCGACACATTAAATGCTGCCGGATACACAAACATCGATTACCGTAAAACAGCGCTTGAAGGTGATGCGCTGAAAGAAGCGATCAAAGATGCTCACTTTGTGGGTATCCGTTCACGTACTCAATTAACTGAAGAAGTTTTTGAAGCGGCGAACAAACTGATTGCTGTGGGCTGTTTCTGTATTGGTACAAACCAAGTGAACTTGAACGCTGCGATGGTTCGCGGTATTCCTGTATTCAACGCGCCATACTCAAATACTCGTTCTGTTGCTGAACTTGTACTTGCTGAAGCGATTCTTCTTCTTCGCCGTGTACCTGAAAAATCTACAGATACACACGCAGGCGGCTGGAATAAATCAGCAGTTGGTTCATTTGAAACACGTGGTAAGACTCTAGGTATCGTAGGTTACGGTTCGATCGGTTCTCAGCTGTCTGTTCTTGCAGAAAGCATGGGTATGAAAGTGATCTATTTTGACACAGTGACTAAACTGCCATTAGGCAATGCACGTCAAGTTGGCTCAATGAGTGAACTTCTTGCAAATGCAGACGTAGTATCACTTCATGTTCCTGATGTGCCGTCTACACGCAATTTCATGACTAAAGAGCAATTTGCTCAAATGAAACAAGGTTCAATCTTCATCAATGCTGCACGCGGTACCTGTGTTGTGATTGAAGATCTTGCAGATGCGCTTAAGTCTGGCCACATTGCCGGCGCTGCGGTTGACGTATTCCCGAAAGAACCTAAGGCGAATGGCGAAGAGTTTGTTTCTCCGCTTCGCAACATTCCAAACGTGATTTTAACACCTCACGTTGGCGGTTCTACAATGGAAGCTCAAGCAAACATCGGCCTTGAAGTTGCTGAAAAGTTTGTTGCTTACTCAGACAAAGGCATGACTTTATCTGCTGTGAACTTCCCTGAAATCGCGCTTCCGTTGACTGAAGGCAAACACCGTTTGCTTCACATTCACAAAAACGTTCCGGGCGTACTGTCTAAAATCAACAACTTGTTTGCTGAACACGGCATCAACATTTCTGGCCAGTCTCTAATGACTAAAGGTGATGTTGGCTACCTCGTAATGGACGTCGATGCAACTGCTTCTCAAGAAGCGTTAGACACCTTGCACGAAGTTGAAGGCACAATCCGCGTACGCGTATTGTTCTAATTTAACTGTTGTAAAAAACCACAGGTTCCGGCCTGTGGTTTTTTTATTTGCTATGATTCTGCTCATCCGCTATCTGAGTTGTCAAAACAAATTCATCCATGCCAAATTTAAATAACCGCCCTCACCTGCTTGCCTTGGTCTTGCTGCTTATTGCTATGATCAGTATGCAGAGCAGCGGCGCGCTGGCCAAAATCTTAATTGACCAATTTCCCATCATGACGATTTCCGCGCTTCGTC
This sequence comes from Acinetobacter tianfuensis, assembly GCF_003611465.1. Lineage (GTDB taxonomy): Bacteria > Pseudomonadota > Gammaproteobacteria > Pseudomonadales > Moraxellaceae > Acinetobacter > Acinetobacter tianfuensis. The sequence continues at coordinate 71,355 of NZ_RAXV01000014.1, read as the reverse complement.
TTTTGCTGGGTTCATTGATCTTGGCTGTGATATTTAAAATTTGGCAAATACATTTTAAAGATGTGCGCTGGAAAGCCATTATCAGCTACGGTATGGCGCTGGCAGGCATGAATGCCTTGTTCTATCTGTCCATTGACCGTATTCCGCTTGGCATTGCAGTCGCCTTCGAGTTTATTGGCCCGCTCAGTGTTGCCCTATTTCATGCACGGCAAAAGTATGACTTTATCTGGGTCGGTCTGGCTATTTTAGGTTTGGCGCTGCTGTTTCCCTTTGCCCAAGCAGATCAAAGCTTAGATCCGCTTGGCATTGCATTTGCTCTCGGCGCTGGCGCTTGCTGGGCTCTATATATTATGGCGGGTCAGCGCCCTTCTGGGGTTTCAGGCAATCATACTGTCTGCCTTGGCATGTTTGTCGGCATGCTGTGCCTCATGCCAATTGCCCTTTTTCTAGGGATGCCCGCTCATGTCTTTGAGCCATCCAATCTGATTTATTTTATCGCTTTAGCCGTATTGGCGAGTGCGCTGCCATTTACTTTAGAAATGATTGCGCTACGCAATTTATCTGCCTTAAGCTTTGGCACACTGATGAGTTTAGAGCCTGCAATTGCAGCACTTTCAGGTTTTGTATTTTTGCATGAACAATTGCTTTGGACGCAGTGGCTGGCATTGGCCGTCATTATCAGCGCATCTATGGGCTGTACATTTACCGCCCAGCAGGCAAAAAACACGATCAATAAAAACTAGACCAATAAAAAACCGCACATTAGTGCGGTTTTTTTATTTCATACAGATCTTTTAAGTCGGCATCTGGCAGAAATATTCTTCTGTTTCAACTGGAGCATTACCTCCCCATAAAGAAATCATCATTAATGGCTGTTCAGAACGTTTAAAACCCTCTGTCCATTTAGAACCGCAATAGGTGCCCTGAAGCATACGGCCTTGAAGATAGAGGCTGCTAATCTTACCCTCATCCAGCCATTTAAAGCCTGCATACTGGTTTGGCAAGCGGATCAGTTTTTTCTCACCATAAGTACTGCTGAATTGCAGTTTATGATCATACTCATTAATACTGTCAGCCATTTGTAAGCTGACTTCAATTTCACAAGGCTTACCAATTAAAAGCGGGTCATTAGTCACAGGTGCGCCAGTATTATAATCATGGCCAGAAGTACACTGTACAAAGAAACTTAAACCTTTATCTGAAGCGACAACTTCTTTGTCTTTCAGCACAATTTTCACATCCGACTTACTGGTCGAAACTGCCGCGCCAACATAGCGCACCCACTGATCACCTTCTAAAGTAATTTCAGTTTGCGCAGACCACACCAATTTATCATTTGCAGACTTAAGACCTGTCAATACACGTGTCCCTTCTTTAGGCGCATTAAACTCAGCAGCTTTCAGCATTGTACCGACAGTGGTCGTAAATTCACCGCTGCAGGCTGCAGCTGTGCCGTCTTCAAGCACACACTGCACTTTATTGCTGGTTGCAGGCACACCTAAGTCAATCACAACAATTGTGTCATTCGGCAGCTGTGACACAGCAGAACCGATTAAGGTCCCCGTCGTATCTTTCGCAGACCAGTGAATTTGGCCTTCAGTCGGCATATTGATAATATCGACACCGTTTTCTGAAATAGATGTGGTCTTGGTCAAACCCGAACCGTCTTTCAGTTCAACTTTTGCCGTAATGTGGCAAGGCACATAAGTGGCTGCAGATTTACATTTCACATTAATTGAGCCTGGGTTCTCAAATTTAAAGTCCCAGTTCCATGTCGAAAAATGTGTAACAGTGGCCTGAACAGCTAAACCAGTCGGTGATAATGACGATGCGACCACTGTGCCCGGTGTGCCTTCTTCAACCCACTTTCCTTTTGTGATATCGAAGTACCACATTGGAATACTTGTGCCAACTGTCATAGCTTGGTTATTAATACTGCTTAACGGCAAGTCCATTTGAATATCTGCAGTGACACCTGATTTAAGCTGCAGCTTTTGACCTGCGGCATTGGTAAATGTCGCGGTCATCATACCAGCACTGATCAACACGGCTGGATTGCCTGCTGCGTCCAAGGCTGCGCCATTCGCTGGCATTGCATTTAAATCACTGCCCTGAATATCCCACGGGGTAAATTCAACAGTGACTTCACCCATTGCAGGCTGTCCATTCGGCAGCACAAAGGCATTTGCAGGAATCGAAATTTGCGCATTCATAAATGCGGACTGAATAATTTGCTCTTCTTCAATTTTAGCCACTGTTAAAACTTGCTTAATTGGCAAAAGATTGGCAGACAGCTGCGCAATTTCATCCACTTTCCATTCTAGTGACTGCGTAATAAAGCCTGCTTTCTTTATAGTCACAACCACAGTTTTAGCAGATTGAGGAAGTTTAACTTTGAATTCTGCATTGCCTGATGCATCGGTGGAGAAAAGCTGTCCGCCGATACTGATTTCAGCACCTGCCAATGCTGATCCTGCTGCAGTTTGAACCAATGCTTTTACAGACTTTTCCACCGCTGTTTCTGCACTTGAAGCACTGTCACTGCTTCCAGAACCGCATCCCGCTAAAGAAGTTCCTAAAACACATGCCAGCATAGCTGCATGTACTTGCAGTTTTAATTTCATTATATTTTCCCAATTTTTTATAAAAAAACAAAAGCAGCATATTATTGATTTTATTTATATTACGTTCAATTGCATTACATTTTTCACATGAACATCGAAGCAATAATAGTGCAATGAGGCTACTGTCCGCTCAAGCAGCTTTGCTATACTGCCACAACTTTATACATCTGCTCAGGCACTGCATTTACATGCAACACTCACAACTTCTTGCGGTCATGTTCATGCTGCTGTCTATGGTGTCCTACCAAATCAGCGCCTCTTTTGCTAAACAGCTGTTTACCGTTTTAGACCCGCTTTCAGTTACGATTTTGCGTTTATGCTTTGCCTCGATCATTGTCTGTTTGATGTTCCGCTCATGGCATATTTTAAAACGGCTTTCTGTACTCAAGTGGCGTGATTTACTCTGCTACAGCGCAGCGCTTTGCGTTATGAATGTACTGTTCTATATGTCTTTGGGTAAATTGCCTCAAGGCATTGCTGTCGGCTTAGAATTTATTGGCCCATTGGGGCTAGCGCTGCTCTCTATTCAGCGGCGCAGTGATTATATTTGGGTTTTGCTGGCCATTTTAGGCATTGCATTGATGGTACCGTGGGGACAGGCCTCGTCAGATCAGTTTTCAATCTTTGGCGCAGCCTGTGCGCTTGGCGCAGGGCTGTGCTGGGCTTTTTATATTTATTTCGGTCAAAGAGTAGTGCATCAAAATATCGGCATGCATGCGCTGACCATCGCCATCAGCCTGTCTGCACTGAGCCTGTTGCCCATTGGCTTATATAACAATGCCGCGGCGCTGATTGATACACAATATTGGGGCAAAGCCTTAGCGATTGCTGTTTTAGCAACGGCTATTCCTTATGCTTTAGATTTAAAAGCCCTAAAAGTATTAAATAAGCTCAGCTATGGTACGCTTTCCAGCCTTGCTCCAGCGCTGGCAGCCCTTACTGGTTTTTTACTCCTAGGCGAAAAAATCGGCGGGCTGCAATGGATTGCGCTGCTCTGCGTCATGACCGCTTCTATTGGCGTAACCATGCGCTCAGCGAAACAAAAGCAGACTGAAACAAGCTAAACTATAATTTTAAAAAGTTTTTTAAGCCCTTGCTATAGCAGTGATTGAATCTGAACTGAACAACGCTGCAGCAGCGGATTTAAACCAAGCTGTCTTTGTCTGCCTTTTTATATTTTTGATATTCAGACAAATATTGCTGCGCCAAACTGCTTTTTTGTTCTGCAGTTAAAATTTTTCCCGCTTGCTGAAAAAAACCATGTTCTTCCTCCTGCAAATGGTGATGCACCGTTTCAGCCAATTTTTTAGCGATGCTTAGCCAGCCCGGATTGCTGAATTCTGTTGCGCTTAGCTGTTCCAAAAGCTCATCCATTTTATGATGTTCAGCCAACGCATGACGGGTAATATTCAAACCTGAATCGGTCATCATCAGCGGAATATATAAATAGCGGTCCTCACCGACAGCATGCGCAAACAGCTCATTTTTCAACAGCTCAAATAAATTGCTGCGCTCTGCCGTATTTCCTGAAGTCTGCAGCAGCTGATCTGCCAGCTTCCGCTGCTTTTCATGACTTTGGCGTAAAGCTTCAAATATATTCATCTATATCAACACCTCTAAAACCAAGCAGATTTATTATCCTAGCTGAGCTGGGCAGATGTCAGTGTGTACAGACTGTTCTTTTTTTGTTCCTTAAATCCAAAACATTTGATATGCCAAACGCAAAATTAAAATACTGACTAAAATTAAAAATAGAATACGAATAAAGCCGCTGCCATATTTCAGCGCCAGTTTCACGCCGCAAATCGAACCAGCCATATTGGCTGCCGCCATCATGCCGCCCACCATAAAGAGCACATGCCCAGCAGGAATAAAAAATGTCAGCGCCGCCAAATTGGTCATGACATTGCCAATTTTAGCCAATGCCGCTGCATGTAAAAAATCGACCCGTAAATAACGGATGAAATAGAAAATAAAAAAACTGCCTGTACCGGGGCCAAATAATCCGTCATAAAAACCGATCGCCAGACTGCCTATCCCAGCCAAAATCAGGACTTTGGCTGTCACAGGCTGCGCTATATGCACCTGACCGAACTGTTTTTTCATGAAGGTATAAACCGCCATGACAATCAGCATGATTAAGATAAAAGGCTGTAAAATATCTTTAGGAATTAAGGACACGCTGGCTGCGCCGCCAAAAGAGCTGACCGCTGCGCATACGGCGACCACTGCCAGCAGTTTCCATTCAAATCGGACTTTACGGGCAAAAGATACTGCAGAAGTCGCCGTACCGACCACGGCGGCCAGCTTATTGGTGCCAAATAAAGTTGCGGGCGCCATATTCGGAAAAGCGCTCATCAGCGCTGGAATCTGAATCAGGCCGCCGCCGCCGACAGCCGCATCAATCACTCCAGCACAAAAAGCAAAAAAGATCAGACTGATGATTACTTCAATTTCCATGTCTCATCCTTTTTACCAAATGATCTATTTTAATTATAAGTTTAATACACGTTTTGGCACTAAACGTTTTTTATCTGTAATTTCTGCCAGCCCTAGGCATTTTTCACCGTCAAAAACCAGCGCTTCCGGTACAGCATCATGCTCAATATTGCTTTCCATACCGCGGCTGAAATATTCTGCGCGGCCTTCAGGCACTTGTACATGCGGGAAATATTCAATTGGGGCATAAACCGGCAGCAGCAGCGCTTCACGCTCCTGTTCAGTCAAGCTTTCCAGATACTCAATGGTATAGCTTGGAATCAGCTCAAAATGACCCGTTTGAATACGGTGTAAATAAGTTAAATGGCCATATGTGCCTAAAGCTTTGGCTATATCCTCACCCAAGACACGGATATATGTGCCTTTAGAGCAAGTGATATCTAAAGTAATGCTATTTTCAGTAAATGACAGCAGCTGAATCGCCTCAATGGTGATTGGACGCGCTTCACGCTCAATCTCAATCCCTTTACGCGCCAATTCATAGAGCGGACGGCCTTCTTTCTTCAATGCCGAGTACATTGGCGGCACTTGCTGAATATCGCCCGTGAATTGCGCCAGCACCTGCAAAATTACGTCTTCAGTCAAAACTGGAACAGCTTGTTCACGCAGCACATCCCCTTCAACATCACCTGTCGTGGTGCTGTGCCCTAAAAACACAGTCGTCTGATAGCGCTTCACCGAATCCAGTAAATAATGCGAAAACTTGGTCGCCTCTCCTAAGCAAATCGGCAGCAGGCCTGATGCCAATGGATCAAGCGCGCCAGTATGGCCGCCTTTCAGCGCACGGTATAACCAGCGGACCTTTTGCAGCGCCGCATTTGAACTGATGCCTAACGGTTTATTTAACAAGAATACACCGCTCAGCGCACGGCGCTGAATTTTAGGAGATGATGATTTCATAACAAAACCAAGGATAAAAAATCTTCGCCATGTTAACCCAATCTTTACAACATTTCTGTGATTTTATACGGCTTTTATGGCATATTCTGAGCAAACAAAATGATCAAAAACAAATAAAATAGGGAAATAAGGCTCTTTTAGATATGCAAAAAAATAGGTTATGGATCATCATCGGCGCACTTATTATCGCAATAATTGGCTTAGTTTTCTGGCTGTCGCCAAAAAATGAAGCCGCTGAAACCACTCAGAAAAGCATGGTCTCTGCAGCAGATGCAGGCGGATCAGAAGCACAGCTGGCAAATGCCGACGGTTCTGGCGCAGGCTTTATGAGCAAGAGCCAGCAAGACACGCAAATTAACTGTCAAATGACCATGGACAGCACAAACCGCTTGGTAGTAAACGAACAGACCCGCAACTGCTTTGAATACTTTATTACCCAATTCGGTGAAAAAAAGCTGGAACAGATTCAGGCCGACTTTAAAACCTATATCAGCAGCACCCATACAGAGCCTGCACTGTCTCAAGTGCTGGATTTATGGAAACGCTATATCGATTACCGCAGCCGCTTAGGCCAGCTGCAGCCGCCAAGCGGCAGCAATGAAGACCCGCGCTACTACCGTGACATATTCAACAGTACACAAAATCTGCGTAAAGAGTTCTTCTCTGACTATGAAATTGAAGGCCTATTCGGCACTGAAAATACCTATCATGTTTATACGCTGAACCGCATGGATGTCATTCACAATAAAAACCTGACTGAAGCTGAAAAAGCGAAAAAACTGAAAGCGCTGTTTGATGAGCTGCCTGAAGACTGGAAAGAGAACTTAGAGCAAATCAATAAACTCGAAGACTTACGCAAACTGACTGCAGACATTAAAGCGCGGGGCGGTTCAGCTGAAGAAATCCGCGCTATGCGCATGAGCCTTGTTGGCCCTGAAGCGACACAGCGTTTAGAAGTGCTGGATACGCAGCGCGCAGACTGGAAAGCAGATGTAACGGGCTATTTAGCTGAGCGCGACAGCATCATAAAAAGCGGCATGAGCGACAGTGCAAAACAGCAGGCTATACAGCAGCTGCGCAATCAGCACTTTCAGGCAAAAGAAGACCAGCTGCGGCTGCAGACCTTTGAAACATTGCATGACCAAGGCCAAAAGCTGCCATTCAGTGATTAGGCACCTATTGCGTTATTGAACAGCAATCTAACTTTCCAATACTGCAAAATAGGGCTGCATGGCCCTATTTGTAATTATCATTTTAAGACATCTTTTGACGCATTTGGCTGCAGAAATGGCATCACAGCACACGCCATGTCCTCAAATGACATGGCATAAACCACTGGGCATGAAAAAATGAATACGCATTCTCCTCAGCTTGCACTTCGCACTTTTTAATGCAGTTTTTATAAATATGAATAATTCAGATGGGCTGAGGCTAATCAATGCAAAACTAAAAAAAGCGATAAAAACAATACTAAGGAATATAAATGAAGCCGTTCAAAACCCAAGTCAAACTGATGTCCTTGACCGCTGCTGCTGGCCTAGCGATTGGTTTATCGTGCACAGCGCAGGCTGCGCCAAGTGTTTTACAAGTAAAAGAAACAGCTAAATCAAGCTATGCAAAAACCAAATATCCTATTTTAATGGTGCATGGCTGGTTAGGCTGGTCAAAAATTGGAACAAATACTATTGGTCTAGACTACTGGTACCAAATTCTTCCAGATATGGCGCGAAATGGTTCAAGTGTATTTGCAGCGCAGCTTTCGCCAGCCAATACCACGGCGCACCGCGGTGAACAGCTGATCACGCAAGTGGAAGATGTTCTGGCCATTACCGGCAACAGCAAAGTAAACTTAATTGGCCACTCTCATGGCGGTCCAACCGTCCTCTATGCGGCGCAAACTAAACCGCAATACATTGCATCCATTACAGGTGTTGCAGGTACTTACCACGGTTCTAAAGTCGCAGATGACATTCAAGGCAATAAGCTGTCCCGCACTGCTTTCAATATTTTAGGCGACTATCTTGTTGGCCCTCTTATTGCGCTTGGCCAATTGAAACCTGAGCTCGAAATCGACTTTGATTCATCCATGAAGTCGCTGTCACAGACAGGTTCTGCACAGTTCAATGCAAGCGTGGCGAAGAATGCGGTTGCCGACGGCGTATTGGCATCTGCTGAAAACTGCAGTAAAAACCTAAAAACCGTGGACCGCAATGGGATTCAATATTACTCATGGACGGGTGTAGCGCAAACAACCAACATTCTTGATATCGACAGCATCCTGATGCAGCTCGGTCCATTATCTTATGGCAATAAAGATAATGACGGCATGGTTGCACGCTGCAGCGCATTCATCGGCAAAGTGATTAAAGATGACTACAAACTCAACCATACAGACCTTGCAAATATGATGTTCGGCTTAACAGGCTTATTTGCGCCAGATCCTGCAGCGATGTACCGCCAGCATGCGAACCGTTTAAAACTTCAAGGACTATAAGTATTAAAAGCCCGAAATATTATCTTTCGGGCTTTTTTATAATGTGATTTATCCACTATAAAAATTGTTACAACTCTGCTTCCCCTCCATCCAGCAACAGTTGCAAATACTGTCTTAGCTTGCTTTGATAGTTGTGACAATAACAATTGTCAGCATTAAAAATAAAACAATGAAGGAATACATCATGAAATATGGACTCTTGGCAGGCTGTCTGTGCTCTTTGCTCTCTATCACTCCTGCAATGGCATCTCAAGCCACACAAGTCACAGCAAGCAAAGTGACTTCCAGTTATGCCAAAACAAAATATCCTATTGTTTTTAATCACGGCATGGCTGGTTTTATTCGTATAGGAACAGACAGCTTTGGCCTAGATTACTGGTATCAAATTCTTCCTGACTTAGCGCGTAATGGCGCGAATGCTTGGGCAACACGCGTTTCCCCATTAAACTCAACTGAAGTCCGCGGTGAACAGCTGCTGCAGCAAGTCTTAGAAATTCGGGCCATGACAGGCGCTCCTAAAGTCAACCTAATCGGACACTCGCATGGCGGCCCGACAATCCGCTATGTCGCTGGTGTACGTCCAGATATCGTTGCTTCACTGACCAGTGTAGCTGGACCGAATAAAGGCTCACCTGTAGCAAACCTGATTTTAAAAGCAGAAGGGAGTGCAGTTGAAGCGCCCTTAGTTGGCGCTGTAAATTTAGTCTCCAAAGCCATTACTTGGGCACAAGGGCTGAACCCAAACAGCTTCCCGCATGATGCTTTGGCTGGAGGCAATAGCCTCACCTTGGCAGGCTCCGCTAAATACAATGCCCAGTTCCCTCTAGGTATGCCGACAACTGCATGCGGTGAAGGCGCTTATCAAGAAAAAGGGATCTATAACTATTCATTTACAGGCATAGGCCAAGTGACCAATCTGCTGGATTTAGATTCTGCACTAAAAGTGACAGCGCTGCTAATTGATGGCGGTAAAGAAAATGACGGCCTTGTATCGCGCTGCAGTGCAAAGTTCGGTAAAACAATCCGCGACAACTACAACTGGAACCACCTAGACGAAGTCAACCAAGTCCTTGGCTTAAAAGCTTTGTTTGCTCCAGACCCTGTTGATGTATATCGCCAGCATGCTAATCGCCTGAAACTTCAAGGCTTATAAACAGTATTCAATTTTTGATGCAGTTTTAATCTAGGGTTAAAGCTGCATCTCATCGGAACTTTGTGACGAACATCACAAAATTAATGTTTTTTACTACTTCCTTTCTATACTGCTTGATGACGAAGGATTCGTTAAAAAAATAAATTTGAGGAAAAATAGTATGCGGCTCAGCATATCAAAGACCTTGCTGTACGGGAAAAAATGAGCTATCAGCGCTCCACCTATGCGCAAACCAAATATCCTATCGTTTTAGCTCATGGCCTATTCGGTTTCGGCAGCGCAGCCGGTATTGATTACTTCTATCAAATCCCCCCAGATTTAGCGCGAAATGGAGCAGATATCTGGACCAGCCAAATGTCTGCCATGAACTCAAGCGAACTGCGCGGTGAACAGCGGCTGCAGCAAGTTCAAACCATCATCGCCTATACAGGCAAAGATAAAGTCAACCTGATTGGCCACAGCCATCGGAGGGCAGTCTATGCGCTAAAATTGCTGACATTCTTGAAGGCGTTTTAGTCGACAGTGTTTTAGAAAAGCCTGCACGGACAATCTTTGACAACTTAGTTTCACCAGCCATTACATTTGCATCTGGCCAAAACCCGCCCCTCTGCCCTTCTGATGTGAAAGCGGTCCTGCAAGCCTTAGGCACAACGAAATCTTTAGCATTTAACCAACACTTCCCAAATGGCGTTCCAACGGACAGCTGCGGTGAAGGCGCTTATCAAGTAAATAGCACCTATTATTCTTCATTTATGGGTAACTCACCCTGCAACACCATACTGGATCCAAGCAGCTATAGCATGCTGGCATCCTCAGTTCTTGCTGGTGATGGTGTTGCAGGACGCTGCTCTTCACGCTTCGGTAAAGTTATTCGTGACACTTACCAATGGAACCGCTTAGATGAAGTTAACCGTTTACTCGGATTAAAAGGCTTATTTTCAGCAGACTCAGTGCAGGTTTACCGTGAACACGCCAACCATTTAAAAATGCAGGGACTTTAAAGCTCAGACATAAAAAAATGCGCCAAAGGCGCATTTTTTTACAGCGATGTAAAACAAATTATTTTGCTTTACGAGCTGGCAATTTTTCACGAATACGTGCAGCTTTACCAGACAATTCGCGTAGGTAGTAAAGTTTAGCACGACGAACGTCACCGCGGCGTTTCACTTCGATACCAGCAACGATTGGAGAGTGAGTTTGGAAAACACGCTCAACACCAACACCGCTAGAAATTTTACGTACTGTGAACGCAGAGTTCAAGCCACGGTTTTTCTTAGCAATTACAACACCTTCAAATGCTTGAAGACGCTCACGATCACCTTCTTTTACTTTAACTTGAACGATTACTGTATCGCCCGGAGCAAAAGCAGGGATGTCTTGTTTAAGCTGTGCATTTTCAACAGCTTGTACTAAAGGATGTTTACCGCTCATGGGGTATCTCCAATTTGTGTGGGCCAGAAGAGGTCTGAATTCCACTGGGGCTAGAGGCTAAGGCGCATAGACCCGATTGACTTTCCCTTTATGCTTGACCGCTTCAATGCATAAAGAGCCTAGTAATAAGATTTAAAAACTTAAATCTTGAAATCTTTTAGCCATTTTTTTTGCTGTTTGCTCAACTCCACGTGTTCAACCAATTCAGGCCGACGTTCAAGTGTACGCTGATAACGCTGCAAAAAACGCCATTTTTCAATATTTGCATGATGCCCTGATTTCAATATTTCGGGCACATCCAAACCTTCAAAATGATCAGGCTTTGTATATTGCGGGCAATCTAAAAGACCATCCACAAATGAGTCTTGCACATGTGACTGCTCATCAGACATTGCACCCGGAAGCCTCCGAATAATACTGTCCAATAAAACCATCGCAGGCAGTTCACCGCCAGACAGCACATAATCCCCTATGGACCATTCCTGATCAACATATTTCTGGATTAGGCGCTCATCGACACCTTCATAACGTCCGCAAAGTACAATCAATCCGTCATATTCGACAAATTGCTGTACTGCAGTTTCATGCAAGGTTTTTCCTTGCGGAGACATATACACCACAGGAACGTTGACTGCACCTGCTTGCTGTGCAAGCTCTTTAGCACGGTGAATTGCTTTTGCCAAAGGCTCAGCCATCATCACCATACCTGGACCGCCACCGAATGGACGTTCATCCACTCTTTTGTAGTTGCCCTCAGCAAACTCACGGGGATTGATGCAATGAACTTGCACAATACTGTTTTTTGCTGCGCGCCCGCTGATACCGTAGGCTGTAATCGCTTCAAACATTTCAGGAAAAAGCGTAATGACTGCAAAAAACATCGCAGACTCCCGTATTTCCAAAAATAATCAGTAATCCACGCCCCAATTCACGTAGATACGACCAGCTTCCAAATCAACCCGCTGCACCACATCTTTATGCCATGGAATCATACGCTCTTCGCCATCAACGCTTGCAACAGTAGCGCGAACTACCATCACGTCATTGGCACCCGTCTCAAACAGTTCGTGAATTTGACCGAGATTAATTTCCTGCTCATCTTCACCCAAGCCTAACACTGTTAAGCCTTTCAAATCTGACCAGTAATACTCATCCACGCCTGCTTGAGGCAGTTGCGATTTTGAAATCCAAACATTTGCGCCAACCAAGTTATCTGCTGCAGTGCGGTCTAAAACCCCCTTCAGCGCGACAACCAGGCCTTTGCCATGCGGTTTCCAGCGTTTTACATCTGCTGTTTGCCAGCCTGCTTTGGTTTCAATATACCAAGGCAGGTAGTCAAAGATGTTGCTCATGGGTTCTGTATTGGAATAGACCCAGAGCCACCCATTTAATCCATATGCTGAACGCAGCTGTCCAATCTGAATACGATCTTCGGGCACATTCTGTGTTGGCGTCATGGGCTACCTGCTATCTAATTTAAAATTATACAGCAGCTGCAGCTTTTTTAGCTTGAGCAGCTAAAGAAGCAACGCGATCAGAAGGTTGAGCACCTTGTGCAACCCAGTGAGCAAAACGGTCAGCATCTAAACGAACTTTTTCTGCTTTACCTTGAGCTGTAGGGTTAAAGAAACCAATACGTTCGATGAAACGACCGTCACGTGCATTACGGCTATCAGTCACAATGATTTGATAGAACGGACGTTTTTTAGCACCACCGCGTGCAAGACGAATAACTACCATGATACAACCTTATAGTTTTTACGGATTATCCCTGTACCGACCATCGATACATTTCAAACCCCTTTCATAGAGGGCGATATTTTACGTTAAATTCATTCAAAGGGAAAGATTAATATTCACTTATCCGCAGCTTTGAATTTATCTTTCATTCCAGCCCAAGCATGTGTCCGTAGATGCATTGAAGCTATCTTTTCCTTTATACCAGCATTGCTGCCCAGCAGAAGTCAAAGTTAAGCCGCCATTGCCTTTTTGCATGCCTGATGAAATTGGTGATGCTGTGAGCGTCCAGCTTGTTGCTGCGGCATTAAAAGATAAAGCATATTGATACAACCCATTTTGAGAATTTGGTGTTGCACTTGAGTATCCTAAACGAGTCAAATTAATTGGCGTAATTGTTGTACCTGATACAGATTGCACATAAGTATAATTCGCTATTTTAAAACGCTGCAGCTGCCCCGCAATTTCCGCCAGCTCCGCCTGCACCTCAGCTCTTTTTGTTTTTTGCACATAGCTTTTATATGCAGGTATAGCAAATGCAGCAATAATGCCTAAAATAGCCACAACAATAATTAGTTCAACCAAAGTAAAACCGCTTTTTTTTACTGCAATTTCCATGCTTCCCCCCCAGTGCCGCAAGTCGTGAAGCTTATATTTGCAGCCGTTTTATTTTTACAGCTCAACCCTTTACTATCAATTAAAAAACTATAGCGACGGCCATCAGACGACAATGCACGAATAATCCAATTCTTACCCGTTGCTCCAGTAGCGCTCAAAGCCACCCCACTACCATCTTTAACTTCTATAGTATATTTAGCTGTTGTCGCAGTAGCACCTAGCGGTAAATAAAGCGGATCGGCGGGAAGCGCGTAACCCAAATAGTTAAACTGCCTAGATTTCTGATGCTCTAAATCCCGCATGATTTTCTGGATTTCTTGCTGCGCGCTATTTTCTTCAGATTTTCTGACATAGCTTTGATAAGACGGCAGGACAATGGCTGCCATAATGGCAACCACCATCACAACAACCATCATCTCTACAAGTGTAAATCCTTTCATTTTGATGATCATTTACACTGCATCCTTAATTTTTCTCATACCAGCTTTGCGGAATCAATTTATTGGCTGCACCATATGTGATGCCAGTAATTTTATTCCCGTTCGGCAAACTTCCTAGTGGCGCAATAATACGGCGGTCAGCTCCATTCGCACCTGGCCCCATAGTAATGCCTAAAAGCCCCTTGCCTAATACCAGCGTATTGTTTGCAACAGTATCACCATTTAGACATTGGCCATACGGCATGCAGAAACGGTGCGCGCGGCTGTTTCCATAGATCCCTGCACCGCATGATTCAGTTGTCCCCACGCCCTCTGCATCAAAGGTACTGACATAAAGGTCATTATCAATAGCAATCAAATCACCCTGAACTTTTTCAATTGCTCTACGAGTATCATTAGATGCTAAATTAGGCGATACAAAAGAGTAGTACCATCCTTTATAATTTGAATTCTCTTTATTGGCAGCCAAATTTGCAGGCGGTGTGCCTGCCGTTGTAGCGTTTAGTTCACGATTTGCACTGGTTAGCTCATACAAATCAGACTGTATCGGACTCGTAGGCAATGTCACTGCCGCGGGATTAGCATCGGTTACGACCTTGTCATAAATATTATAAATTGCATCATTTGTTAATGTTGTATTTAGTGCATCGGTTTCACCAGCTACAATATAACCAGTATTCACTTTTTTACCCAGCAATGGCGTACTGCGGTTTCCTGAACCTATACTGATCACAGCAAATAATCCACCTGTTCCTTGGTACACGGTAAAGGCTGGCATTTCATAAAAACGCGGACTCACACCATTGGCTACATGCCCATTATAAATGCGAGTAATTTGTTTGGCATAATTCGCTGCCGTGCCGCTCGCATTATGCGCACCGTCCAAATCGATACGGAATACTTGTCCGCCCAAATCACCAAAATACAAATGATCGACATCGCCATCACCATCGCGGTCAACCCCTTTAATTTGACTGACTACACTGTATTTTAGGTGATCACCATCACCAATGAGTGTTTTTCCTGCTACTGCAGGTGTTTTCACAGCATCATAGCTAGACCATAAAAATTCACCAGTATTGGCATCAAACATATAAACGCCTGCTCCGATGCCCGCACCAGTACCAGTCGCAGTATTTTGTGCTACTGAATCTTGATTATAATTAAAGGTTTCATAGCCTGGGTCATAACCGCCGCCAACAAGCATCACTAAACGGCGCTTGCCTTTCCACTGCACATTAGCAATGGTTGGTTTCGACCAACTCTGTCCCATTTTTGCCAAGTTCGCATAACGTGCTGATTCAGCTGTACTCGACGGGGTTGCAAAACCATCCACACTGCTTGTTACAGGGTTAATACGGAATTTAATTCTAGGCTGATTATCTGTTGCCTCAGCCATTTTTGTTAAATCTAAAGCATAATAACTGCGCCCGCCCATACGCAAACCGCCATACACCCATTGCTTGCCATATTTAGATGGGGTGTCATAGACTTTGAACTGATCTGCAGTGCTGTTATAAACATATTCTGTATGTGCTGTCCAAGCGCCATCAACACCATAGTACAAATTATTCATACCATTTGAGGTGCCGCCCTCTACAACGGTTTGCGGCGGATCTAAAAATGCTTTCCCTTGAGCTGCCAGCATTTCTTGCGGCACAAATGCAAAGACTTCCTGCCCAGCTGTATTTCCAACCGTCGTTATCTCATCTGACTTACCAGCTTTCACTACATGCAGTACACCCTGCGTCGTACCAAATAACACATAGTCATCACGATTCGTGGTGTCATTTCCCGTAGTCGAGTTGACAATTTTACCTGATTGTGTTAACAGCACTGGCGTAGAGTGCATCACCGCGCCAATTTGACGCAATTCCGTTGCAGAGACCTCTGGTAAGTTTAGTAGTGTATCTACTCCAGCAGGGTTAGAGTTATTTAAAGCTGATACCTGTGCTTCTGTGATCTTATAGCCCAAAAGACCTAAATAATAACCAAGAGTTTTAGGGGCAGTTTTAATATAAGTCTCATCCACAGTAATAGGAGTTGTTCCATTGCTGGTAAATACTTTACGGTTTAAGGTTGAACCGGTTTTTTTCAAATTTAAACGGCTGAGCAAACCGCCTAATGCTTTTAAGCCCTGCTGTTCTGCAGTTAAAGTTGTGCCCGTTGCATAATTTGGTGTCCAAAGGTCTTCATTGGTCTTATTCAACACTCCTGCACTGCTAAATAAAGCAGTATTACTTTTATCTATTAATAGACCGCCAGACACATTGTATTTTTTTAAGTTGCCTGTCCAAGCGCGAAAGTCTTCAGAAGGTCTTGGCTCAAACTGCGGGAAATAAGAATAAGGCTGAATGACTGAGGTATTCAGTACATCTTGCGGAATAGCAGACGTTCCAGTGGTAATTGCTGGAATTGGAACTTTGATTGAATTTACGAAGTTCGTTACACTTTCAACAATATCAGCTGTATTCGCAGCGCTATACCAACCGCCTTTACCAGCGACTGCCGCCTGAGAGGCATCCAAAGCATTCCCCTTAAACTTTCCTTCTAGCCACGCGTTATTGTAGGTTAATAAGTTTTCAGCAACATATGGAACAGTCTGAGAACTGTCATTTTTATCTGTAAAACTAAAATCTTTACCAAACCCAACCACTGCTGTTTTGATTTCAAGTCCTTGCTGAGAAGCAAGTGCTGCACCAAGCCTCTTATTGACTGCTTTCTCAATAAGTTTAGATGCTCCTTTTTGAATACAATCCCAACTATCATTTTTACCACTACATGAAATAGAAGTACCTGATAAAATTATATTCGTTCTTGTTGCAGCAGAACTTACACTATCTGAGGTTTCATTTGGCGCGCCATCAGTTAATAAATATGTTCCAAAACCAGCACACGCAGTCTCACTAGAAGATGTGGATTTAAGAAGCCCTGTAATACCTACACTATAACCAGCAGCCAGCGGCGTACCCGAATCCTTTAAAAATGCTTTATTAGATATAGGGATATTCTGAACAATATCTAATAAAGCCGCTCGATTAGTATCATTCATCACAGCCGGTGCAAATAAAACACCTGTTTTCGGAAATTGCGTGATGCCCACTATCGTTGTATCTTTTAAACGCTCCGACTCATTAGAACTATTCAATAATGTAAATAAGCTCTTTTTTAATGAAGTTAAACGATCAGGACACCAAAATTGAGTAACTTTACCCGATTTATTTTGTTCTGGCTCGCATGATTTTATTATATTGGCCTTATTCGTAGCATTACTTATATTAGGCTCACCCTTATTATTAGCATTAACTGAGCAATACGTTCCATTAAACTTATAAATTGTACGATTAAAAGTTGTTGATACCTCTCGATATTCTGTATCATCACAATCCATTCCAAAATCTTTTTTAATAGGACCAGAGCCAGACATAGAACCTGACACATCCAGCACCATCATCAATGAAGCCCCACCAGTAGTCGGCGCTTTATAAATCTCAATATCACTGGCATAAGTCGTTGCAGTTTGACATAACATTGCAGTTGAGAGGGCTGTTAAGCTAGTTACCAAACCCTGTTTATATTTTTTAGTATTCATTTCTGTATCTCCTTAAGGGGCTGGCTTGCTTAATGTTTGCGTCAAAGCATAATTAGCAACTTGTGTATGTGTTGGTACACCTAGGTTCGCCAAACAAGCTGAAACCGTCACTTTAGCCAACTGCAAACCTGCTTTCTTTGCCTCACTCGCCGCCTTATCGCCTGCCGAAGTCGCTGGGTCATTAATTTTTGTATCTTCACTTGCAATATCCACATCCAGCTCACTTTGCTTACTAGAAGGAATACTATTAAACCGTGAGTTAAAACATGTATTTACTGCAGCTTTTAGTTCACTGTCACTCATGACATCATTTGAACTTAAATTTGGAAAAATTGAAGTCGCATAAATGGTATACATTTGCGCTGGATCTTTTTTTGAAGATTCAGGGTCTGTACCTTTCTGCATATGCTGGAAAGCAACTGCATCTTTTGCATCCATTGCTTTAACCACTATTTGCGTTATCACAGCACTGCGTCCAGATGTAAAAAAACCGCTTTCCATTTTACAAAAACCAGTACTGCCCAAACCATCATTGGCAACAGAAGAGCCATTCCAGCTAATCAAGCTTGACTTAGAAAGGCTAAAAAAGTCCGTATTCCCAGATTTGAAACAAAAAACCAGCTCTTTACCCACATTATCCTCACCTTTGATATAGCCAAACATACCGTTCAGCGCCATGTTTTTTAATAACTGGTCAGGGTCTTCAATCTTAAATAATGCAGCATCTGAGTTCTGAAGCAGCAGCTGCTGCGCCTGACTCATCGTAGATACTTTTAACGAAAGCACACTCGAACGAATTGCCAAACTGCCTATTAGCGTAATCGCA
This sequence comes from Acinetobacter tianfuensis, assembly GCF_003611465.1. Lineage (GTDB taxonomy): Bacteria > Pseudomonadota > Gammaproteobacteria > Pseudomonadales > Moraxellaceae > Acinetobacter > Acinetobacter tianfuensis. The sequence goes on along the minus strand of NZ_RAXV01000014.1, from coordinate 53,041 downwards.
ACCAATAACAGCAATACAATAATTAAAGTTGCTCCAACTTGGTTTTTTCTCATGAGCGGTCTCCCAGCGCATTTCTTAAAGCAACAGTCTGCATAATTGGCACTCTAAGATAGCGGTTTGGAAAATCTGTTTTTTGCGTAAAGGTTTGCCCGAATAAAGTAAACTCTTGAGCTGTCGAAATCGAACGCTCACTGCTCTTATCTGGCGCACGGGCAATAATTCCTAACTGTACAGCTAAAATACGCGGTTTAGCTGTACTCGCGTTATATTGCGCGACAGTCATATAACGCTTGCCATCCACCAAAAAACGCACACGAAATAAATCAACGCGCTTCATAATAATTTCACCGCTGCCATACAAGCCCGATGTCGATGTTGACTCCAAAGCTGTTGCCGTAGTTAAATCCGCTGCATATCGGCTAGATGCGCAAGCTAAAGCGGAACGCTCTGCATCAGCACCACCGCCATTCGCATCTGTGCGTATAAAATAACGCTCTAAAATATAAATATCGGTACGATCAATTAATCTGCCTGAACAATCATAACCGCCTGTTTCGATTGGCTTATATTGAATCACCAATTGATCATTCACAGCATCTGCATAGCTGATTCCATTTTTGATTTGCATATTGCTGGCACCAAGATTTGCCGTTACAAATTTCGTTGCGAAGTTAGGATCCAATGTGACTTTGTCACTGATATTTGCTGAACTAAAGACGATACCAGACAAATTAGACGTACTGCTCAAACTTGCTGAAGGACTATTTAAATTCGCTTGTCTAATATTTTTTGCAATGTAGTTCAAACCAAAGTTCTGATCATCCTGCAGATCAGCAGCGCTTTTTTGCACAGCAACGTTACGTTGCCCACTCAGAAATAATAGCAGTGCTGAAGCAACAATAATTAAACCCAAGCCAATCGAAATCATCAGCTCAATCAGAGTAAATCCGGTTTGCTTTTTCATATCAATAAACCTCCATCATTACGCATGTGGAGCTTGTTCTATAAGCATTACCGTTCACACAAGAATTTGTATCTGTTGAGCTATTGGATGCTACCGTATCTCCCCAAGCGACAAATATGCAATAACGTTTATTGTTTGCTGCAGTATTTCCTGGGCATTCGGCCATCCCCAAATTCATGCCATATTGCAATGAATAGTTATAAAGCTCATTGACGTCATAATCAGCCAACTCAGAAGCGGAACATTCTGCTGTTAATGCTGCACAATCTTTCGTTCTATCAGCCTGAAGCGCTGTCGTTGAAAATTCTGTAAAATAGGATTTAGGCGAAGCTGCAAATGTCCAGCCACTTCGATTTACCCTTACCCGCTCCGCCAGATCACGAGCAATATTAATTGCCTGAATACGCTGTGTTCCCTCGGCAGTTGCCTCCATAGCACGAACTTGCAGCATGACATAACCCAATACACCAATGGCCAAAACAACCAAGGCAATCAAGACTTCCATCATACCCACACCCTTTTGAGATGATCTTGTGCTCATGGACAACCCCCATCTTCTATTTTTTCAATTTGACCAAATTTCGTTAAAGTGATTTTTTTGGCTGTTGTTGGCTTAGCAGTGGTTGCACCCGATGTCTTGCAGAGCACAATCTCAGAAAATGCACTGGTCATCACACCGCTGCCATTAAACTTCAGCTTATTGTTTGCAGGCGTTTTCAAAACCACTGTTCCGTCTGGAGTCCAATACATTTCTGTTGCCGTATTAGAAGACGACGAAGCCAGATTCAAAGTGATTACCCTTTTCTCTAAAATCGCTTTAGTCCGTGCTGCCTTAATCTCCTGCACAAGAGTATTGGTACTTTTTTTCAGATTTTGATTCGCATTAATCGCATTAAAAGAAGGCACCGCCATCGTTGCAATAACTGCCAGCACGACAACCGTGATCATAAGTTCAATGAGTGTGAACCCCTTGCTTTTATACATGCGCCCCCCTACAACTCTTAAAACACTGCCCTATTTAAAATAATATCCGTTTCACCGACAAAACGAATACAAATAGAGATAAAAGGTATAAAAAAACAGATCATTGCCAAAAAGCAATGATCTGTCAATTTTTATAAATATATCAAAATGTTAAACAATAGGCACTTTATGCTTGAGTTACAGGAATACGCAACTCTTTTGGCAAACTAAAGGTAATATTTTCTTCACGGCCTGCGAGTTCTTGCGGTGCAACCGCACCCCAATCCTGCAAACGCTGCAGTACTTGCTTAATTAAAATTTCAGGCGCAGATGCGCCAGCCGTTACCCCAATTTTTGCATCAGGCGCAAACCAATCTTGCTTGAGTTCATCGGCATTATCGACCAAATAAGCATGCTTGCCCATGCGCTCCGCCAGCTCACGCAAACGGTTCGAATTTGATGAGTTCGGCGAACCCACAACCAAAACAACATCACACTGAGCAGCCAAATCACGCACCGCATCCTGACGGTTTTGCGTGGCATAGCAAATATCATCCTTACGCGGACCCTGAATTTGCGGAAATTTCACGCGCAAAGCATCTATGACCTTCGCTGTGTCATCAATAGATAATGTTGTTTGCGTCACAAAGGCAACACGCTCAGGATCTTTAATTTCCAATTGGGCAACATCCTGCTCATCTTCTACCAAGTAGATTGCGCCGCCCTGCTTGGTATCATACTGCCCCATAGTCCCTTCGACTTCCGGATGACCTTCATGACCAATCAAAATCGCTTCCACACCTTCACGCGCATATTTTGTGACTTCAATATGCACTTTCGTCACAAGCGGGCAAGTTGCATCAAAAACTTTTAAACCGCGGCGTTCCGCTTCCTGCTGTACAGCCTTAGATACGCCGTGCGCACTGAAAATCACAATATTGCCGTCTGGAACTTCATCCAGCTCTTCCACAAAAACAGCACCGCGCTGACGCAAATCATCCACCACAAACTTGTTATGCACGACTTCATGGCGAACATAAATCGGCGGATTAAACACCTCTAGAGCACGATTTACAATCGCAATGGCACGGTCTACGCCTGCACAAAAACCACGTGGATTAGCCAATACAATTTCCATAGAACCCTCGATGTTCGTATTGATGGATACAATTAAAACGGAAAATTTTAAACAAAACCAAACTTAACTATTTTGTTTGAACCGCGTCTACTCTAAAATAGAGAAGATATTTTATCATATCAGGAAAAATATCATGTCGGGTCTCTTGTTTGTCGTTTCTGCTGCGTCTGGAACAGGCAAAACATCCCTCGTTAAAGCCCTGCTTGAGCGTGTAAATAACTTACATGTTTCTGTTTCGCACACGACTCGCGGTCAACGTCCCGGCGAATTAAACGGCGTACACTACCATTTTACTCAAAAAGAAGATTTTCTTGCGCTGATTAATCAAGGCGGTTTTATTGAGTACGCTGAAGTTTTTGGCAACTATTACGGCACAGCTCAGCAAACCGTAAAAGAACAGTTAGCAAAAGGCCATGACGTATTGTTAGAAATTGACTGGCAAGGCGCAGAGCAGGTTCGCAAGCTTTTTCCTGAATCAAAACAAATCTTTATTCTTCCGCCTAGCCAGTTTGATTTGCGCCAGCGCCTATCCAACCGCGGCACAGACACTGTAGAAGTCATTGAACACCGCTTAAGCTGTGCTGTTGAAGACATGCAGCAATACAGCAATTTTGACTATATCATTATTAATGATGACTTCAATAAAGCGCTGCATGACTTGGAAGCAGTGATTATTGCCAATCGCTTAGTGCTTTCTCAGCAGGCGAACCGCCATCAAGAACTGATTCAAAAATTAATTACACCTAAGCCGCTGTGATTAAAACTTGAGTCTACAAGCAAAGCGCCTTATACTTCGCAGTCTGTTTAAAATTTAATATTCAAACGAGAATTCTTATGGCACGCGTAACCGTTGAAGATTGTTTAGACCATGTAGACAACCGCTTTGAGCTTGTACTAGTGGCAAGCAAACGCGCGCGTCAATTGGCACGTCAAGGCATTGAACCTACTGTTGAGTGGGACAATGACAAGCCGACAGTTGTTGCTTTGCGCGAAATTGCGGAAGGCCACGTATCAAAAGAGATTCTGAAGCAGCGTGATCAAGACTACCAAACGTCTAGCCTTGACCTTGCTCTTTCTGCAAATAATTTGAACTTGGATGGCTTCTCCTTCCAATAATCAAATTTGATATAAAAAGCCTAGTGTTTCACTAGGCTTTTTTATTGTTTGCACTTTAATCTTGGCGCAATTCACGTTATAACTTAAGTTAAGAAATTCTTATCTGCTTCTAATTTTTTTGTCTTTTTTGCATGAATAAATTGACAAGCCATGCAATATGCATTTCATTAGAAGATTACCCGTTTCATTTGAAAATTCAGCAGTAAAAGGTGTTCTATGCCAGGCCCAGAGGTCAGTCAAGCCAAGCAGCAGCTTAAAATCATTATCGACGCTTATCTTCCGGAAAGTGAGGTCGTTCGTGTGCTCGAAGCTTGTGACTATGCCGATACCGCCCACGACGGCATTACCCGTAAAAGCGGAGAACCCTATATCCTGCACCCTATCGCAGTCAGCTGTATTTTGGCGCATATGCGCTTAGACGCAGAAACGTTAATGGCTGCCCTTTTACATGATGTCATTGAAGATACAGACTTTAGCAAAGAAGATATCAGTGAAAAATTCAGCAAAACTGTGGCCGAGCTGGTCGATGGCGTCACGAAGCTCAGCCAGTCCAGCGATAAAGAATACAATAAAGCGGCCTCTTTCCGAAAAATTCTGCAAGCCACCTTACAAGACCCGCGTGTCATTATTATTAAACTGGCTGACCGCTATCATAATATGACCACATTAGAGGCGCTGCGCCCTGATAAACGCGCCCGCATTGCTAACGAAACTTTTGAAATTTTTGTGCCTATGGCGCGCTTGGTCGGCATGAATGAAATGGCTGACAATCTTGAGCACCTCTGTTATCAAAATCTAGATTTAGACATGTATAACAATGTTCAGGAAGCCTTGGCTGAAACCAAATCCAAACGATGCGAATATCAAGCTAAGTGGGAAAATAACTTAGCGGCGCTGCTTCAAGAACATCAAATTCCCGGGCGGATTAAAAAGAAAAATAATAATATTGAGCTGCTGCGCCACTTTGTTAAAAATGACATTGACCTGCAGGAACTCACCCATAGCCACGCATTTGAAATTATTCTGCAAAGTATTGCCGACTGCGACCGCATTGCAGATATTTTGCGCAGCAGTTTCCAAGTGCTGCATTTTGAAGACCATATCCGCCGCCCGCTGCCTGGCGGCAATCAATCCTTAATGATGCGCCTAAAAGGCGAAAAAACCACACTGTCTGTAACCATTCAAACCGAGCTGATGCGTAAAGCTGCGCGCTTTGGCGTAGTCTTGGGCGAAAATGCGCCGCAAGCTTGCCGTTCGGCTATTCAGGCATCCATGCAGAATCTGAATGTGTTAGTTGGCGGAGAGTGCGCAAAAACAACGTTCAGCGAGCTGCTGGATTATCTTCATCAAGAAAAAATTTGGGTTTATACACCGCATGGACATTTGCATGAGCTGCCTCAAGGCGCAACTGCAGTCGACTTTGCCTACTCAGCCAGCCTATTTTTAGGCAACCACGCTGTAGGCGCCAAAGTAAATGGTGAAACTAAACCGCTTTCGACCCCGCTGATGAGCGGTCAAGTTGTCGAAGTGATTACCGACGTACTGGCAACGCCAAACCCCGACTGGCTCAGCTTCGTGAATACGCAAAAAGCACGCCGCGCTCTGCAAAATATTCTGCGCGAACAGGATATTGATGAACAGCGGCTTGTCGGCCAGCAAGCCTTAAATCGCGCATTGCGCCTGTTTAATCTCTCTGTAAATGACTTAACTGAAGACGACTGGCAAGATATTCTGCAATGGCGCCATATTCCAGATCAAAACACCCTTTTTGAACAAATTGCAGTTGGAGATTTATTGCCTCAGCTGGTCGCAAATCATTTATTTGCGCAAGACAGTGTACATGCTAAAAATAACTCTGACCGTCTAATTCAAGGCACAGAAGGCATTGATGTAAAATATGCACACTGCTGCAACCCTGTGCTCGGCGATCAGATTCAAGGCCATTTATCACGCCGCGGTCTGATTGTTCACCACTCACGCTGTCACAATTTACTGCATGAGCAGCATTTGCACCCTGAAAATATTATGCCGCTTCAATGGAACCAAGAAGAAATTGAAGACATCAGTTTCAGCGCCTACTTATGCATTGACATGAGTATTTCTGATGAACAGCTTTCAGAAGTCATTTACCAGTGCCGTAAACAAAAAGTAGGTGTAGAATCAGTCCGCACCCACGAAGGCAAAACCTATGTGAATATCGTCGTGCATAACCGTAAGCAAATTGCCCAGATTATCCGTGATCTGCGCATGCTTTTAGGTTTCCCGCGTATTTCGCGCTTAGCACAGCCTTTAAACGTCACTGAGGCATCAAAGGCAAGCTAACAGCTGTGCGGTAGAATCCTTTGGGATTTACAGCACACCTATCAAGAACACCGTATAAGGAGAAAATGATGTCCCGCCAAGTAATCCATACTGAAAATGCGCCTGCTGCTATTGGCACATACTCTCAAGCAATTTTAGCCGGCAATACCCTGTACTTGTCTGGCCAAATTGGCTTAGATCCTTACAGCATGGAATTGGTTGAAGGCATTGAAGCTCAAATCCGCCGTGTTTTTGATAATTTAAAAGCAGTTTGCGAAGCAGCTGGCGGCTCATTGGCAGATATCGCCAAATTAAACATCTTCATGACTGACCTTTCACACTTTCAGCTGGTCAACCAGATTATGGGCGAATACTTTGCTCAGCCTTACCCAGCTCGAGCTGCGCTAGGCGTTGCAGCACTGCCTAAAGGCGCTTTAGTTGAAATGGACGGAATTGTTATTATTAATCAATAAAATAGATTAAAACATAAGAGACCGCCAATAAAGCGGTCTTTTTTTATTCAAAAACTCAATCAACATTCATCAAATAATTAAATGATTTTAATTGACAAACGATAACAATTATCAATAATATCACTTATCTTATTTATTCCTGTGATTGTATCAATGTACGTTTGCTTGTGCCGCGGTATTACAGATCAAGATATTAAAGACGCTATCGCCAATGGTGCAGAAAGCTATCGTGAAGTGCGCGATTTGCTTGACCTAGGCACATGCTGCGGCCGCTGTGCGCCAGAAGCCCGCGCCATTATCAGCGAAGAAGTCGCTCTTATTGCCTCTCGGTTAGCAATAGCGGCATAACACATAATCAAAATAATAAATCAGTAATCGAAAGATTATTCCTCCTTCCCCGCCATGACTCTAGGCGGGTTTATTTTTAAGTCCCGATTGTATTTGATTGCGATTTTCATTTGCTGTTCAATAAATTACTCGCCTAAAGCCACGTTCTTGTTTAATATATTTTTATATTCTGTTTTTAGCCGGCAATGCATGCGGCAAATTTATTTGATGGAGCAAGTGCAATGAAAGGCAATCGTGACGTGATTAATCAACTGAATCAGGTGCTATACCATCATTTAACAGCGATTAACCAATATTTTTTACATTCACGCATGTTTAATGATTGGGGGATTGAACAGCTGGGTTCTGCGGAATATAAAGAATCCATCCGCCAAATGAAGCATGCCGATAAAATTATTGAACGCATTCTATTCCTAGAAGGCCTGCCGAATTTACAGCACCTAGGTAAGCTTTATATTGGCCAGCATACTGTCGAAATGCTGAACTGTGATGTACGTAAAGTACAGGAAAATATTGAAGCGATTCAAAAAGCAGTTGCTTTAGCTGAAACTCAAATGGATTATGTGACCCGCGACTTGGTTCAAGAAATTTTAGAGAAAGAAGAAGAGTGGCTGGATTGGGCAACCACTCAACTCGATCTTGTTGAAAATGTCGGTGTTGAAAATTATATTCAGAGTCAGATTTAAATGTTTTAAAGCCCGCAAGTTGCGGGCTTTTTATTAAATTCCTTTACATACACTGGGTAAGTATAGCTGCCTAATCTCTGCAGATGCGCACTCCCAGCGTGCTGATCCATTGCCAGCATAATCCATCATTGCAAAAATGAGTTTTTTACCAGCAACGCCTGCATTCATTCCTGAACTATTGAAAGTAAACTCAAAAGCACATAATGCACTAGGATATGTTGTATTTAAGCCGATACTTTGTACGTATTTAGAATTGATTAATCCCGTAGATACAACACCCATTTCAACCAAAGATGTTGGACAAGCTCCCGTATCACCATAAACTGTAATTAAATCACTTTTATATGCGCTAGCCATACTTAGAGCTTCGGAAACGTGCGCACGTGTTGTGTAATTTTGATAGGCAGGGATTGCTATGGCCGCCAAAACGCCAATAATTGCAACTACAATCATGAGTTCAATTAATGTAAAGCCTCTTTGCATTTTAATTTCCTAAACTATCAGATCATATAATTTTCCATCAAAAATCATGCCAAATATTTTTTTAAATAAAAATCAAAAGCTTATTTTTGTTTTATTTTGATATATGTCATTTTTTGTCTTAATATAACAAACTATATCACTTTTTTAACGCCAAGAATTATATACAATCGGATCTACAGCTTTTTTAGTTTATTTAAAATGACCACAAAAAAAATTTTAATGATTACTCGAAACCTACCGCCACTTATTGGCGGTATGGAAAGATTAAACTGGCATATAGCAGATGAGTTGAGCCAACAAAATGAAGTTCTTTTATTAAGTCATATTGAAGCTAAAAAACAAGCACCCACCCAATGTAAATTTTATGGCGTTGCACTCAATCCATTACCTATTTTTTTAATCTTTGCTTTTTTTAAAGCATTCTTTATTTGTTTATCACAAAAACCGGATGTGATTTTTGCTGGAAGTGGCTTAACCGCACCAATTGTCGTTTTTTGGGCAAAGGTTTTTAGAAAAAAAAGTATTATTTATCTTCATGGTCTAGACATAAGCAATAATAGCCATGCATATCAAAAAATTTGGATTCCTTTTATTCGCTCAGCAGATTCCATTATCTGCAATAGCACCCCTACAAAACAATTAGCATTAAATAAAGGAATAAAAGACTCAAAAATCTCCATCATCCATCCAGGTGTCAATTTCCCACCAAAAGAAAAAAATGAAGATCTCACCAAGAAATTAAAAGATAAATTTAGCCTCCATAACAAAAAAATCCTACTTTCTGTTGGGCGACTTACCGAAAGAAAAGGACTACTGGAATTTATTCAAAACTGCTTACCGCAAATAGTCCAAGTGTCTCCGAATACCATTCTTTTAATTATTGGCGATACAGCCAATAATGCATTAAACAATAAGTTCCAAAATAAAGAAGACCTACTAAAAGCTGCCAAGAAGATAAATATTGATCAACATATTATTTTTACTGGAGCTGTAGATGAAGAAACTCTGATTCAGTTTTATTACATGGCTACAATACATGTATTTCCCGTAAAGCACATCCCAAATGATCCCGAAGGATTTGGCATGGTTGCTATTGAAGCTGCATCATATGGTCTACCAACCATAGCATTTGCTACAGGAGGAATCATTGATGCGATTAAAAATCAAGAGAGCGGTTTTCTAATTAGAAGCCAAAATTATCCTGAATTCACGGCTTGCGCCATTCAAATATTAAATAATCCATCTATAATTCAAACAGAACCATGTAAAAATTTTGCCAAAAAATTTGCATGGCATAATTTAGCTGAAAAATTTAAAAAGGTCTTAAATTAAAAGAATGGACGTACTATTTATTGGTAAAAGATTTTACACAAATCGTGATGCTTATAATGAAAAATTTGGTCGCATATATCAAATTCCTCACTATATATCCCAAAAAAAGACGACCCATCTTTGGCTTATTGACTACCACACTCGAAATATAAACAGATCAAGTGATCAACAATTAGAAATTACCACTACACCTGTCTTTAGCTTAATGTTTCTTTATATGATATTTAAAATGATATTTAAAAGACCAAAGTTAATTATTGCGAGCGGTGACTGCTATATTGGCTTATTAAGTCTCATTTTATCCAAAATTACTCGTTCAAAGTTTATTTTTGATGTATATGATAAATATGATACTTTTTCAGGATATCGAAATTTATTTGGAATCAACTTATATCAATTACTACTTAAAAAATCAGATATGTGCCTTTTCCCAAGTTTAAAATTATTAAATGATACCAAGGATATATGCAAAAAAACATTTTTTGTACCAAATGGAATAGATGAAAACCTTTTCCATCCAAAAGATAAAAGTCTAGCACGACAAACCTTTAATTTAAAAAATGGCGATTTATATATAGGCTACTTTGGCAGTATGGAAATTGAAAGAGGAATTGATGACCTAATTCAAGCCACAAAATTAGTGCGAAAAATAGGTATCGACTTAAAAATACTAATTGGTGGTACAAAAAGATTAGATTTAAATCTAGATGATGCGTTTATTCATTACTTAGGCAATATTCCTTTCAATACAGTCTCTACAGCAATGTCATGCTGTGACTTGCTCGCACTTCCGTATAGAAAATCATCATTAATGGATCATGGATCATCATGTAAAATTGCTGAGTATCTAGCACTTCAAATTCCCATTGTAAGTACAAATAGTACTAATTTTTCTTCAAACTTTAACTTAAGTAAAAATGACATATCAATACTATCAGAATGCTCTGATCCCGATAGCTTTGCACAAGCAATACTGCACCAACTTAAAAATCCACATTACTTCATAGCAAAAGATGACCGTACTTGGATTTCGATTAATCGGCAATTATATACAATGCTATTTAAGGAGGAGTAAGCGCTTCAATATTTTCAATACAAATAAGATAAATTGAATCCACTTATTCTTTCCAAGCAATAGCTGAACTCTAAACTTTTCGGTACATGTGCCAATCACATCTTCACTGCTCACACCACTTGTACCAAACTCCCCGACAACAGAGTCCAACTGAATAGTTTTAGCACCATTTTCACAACACTGCATTATAAACAATTGATCTGCAGCAATAGGAAATTTTCTAGAATAAAATCCATATTCAAAATGCAAATTTCTTTTTATTAATGCACCAAGAGAATGACATGTAATATAAGCACACTGATCAAACAACCATGCCCCTCCCTTCCTCACATGAACTAAATGACCATTTTTATGAACTATACCCGTAATAATATCAACAGAATGACCTATCCCACTTTTATAATCTTGAATAGCATTTTCATAAAAAACATCATCAGCCCCAGCAACTAAATAATATTCACCTGAACAAGCCTTAATACCTTTATTCAAGGCATCATAAATTCCAAAATCCGGCTCAGAAATAATTTTGATATTTAGATCGGTTATACTCTTTAAGATTTCCAATGTTCGATCTGTGGAAGCCCCATCAACCACAACCCATTCAAAATCTTTATCTTTTTGGGCTCTGAGGCTCTCTATCAAATTTTGTATACACGATTCAGCATTATAAGCAGCAGTAATTACACTAATTTTATATTTATTATTTCCCAACATTACTGAACACGTCCATATAAATCTTCAAAACGATGAATATCATCTTCGCTCAAGTACGAACCTGTCTGTATTTCAATCAATTCCAGAGGAATACGACCAGGATTTTCTAAAGAGTGAATTTCGCCAATAGAAATATATGTTGATTCATTTTCACTTAATAAAAAAGTATTCTCGCCTTTTCGCACTTTAGCAGTCCCCTTCACAACAATCCAATGTTCTGCGCGATGATGGTGTAACTGTAAAGATAACTTTTGGCCTTTATTTACGGTTATTCGTTTCACTTGATAACGAGTTCCCACATCTATACATTCGTATTTTCCCCACGGCCTAAAAGCTTCACAGTGGATTGTCATTTCAGTTCTTTTATTATCCTTTAAAATTTGTACGATATCTTTAACATGCTGTACATAACCTTGATTCGCAATCAATATTGCATCTTTTGTTTCCACGATAATCAAGTTATTAACACCGAGAAGACTGACCAATTTATCATGTGCATAGACTAAATTATTTTGACTCTGTAACTGGATAACATCACCTTTAATGACATTCTGATTGACATCTTTTTCTTGAATATCCCAAAGTGCTGACCAAGATCCAATATCACTCCAACCTGCATCTAGTTGAACCATAATCAAATGATCCACCTTCTCAATTAATGCATAGTCAATTGAAATATCAGCACATTGTTTAAATTCATTTATGCCTATACGAATAAAATCCAAATCAGCTTTCGCTTGTACATAAGCATTTATACATGCTTTTTTAATATCGCTTGCATATTGATCTATCAATCTTAAAAACTCAATAAGATCAAACATGAACATACCGCTATTCCACGCATAATGTCCAACGCTTAAATATTCTTTTGCGGTTTCGAGATCAGGCTTTTCCACAAAATCATCTACATAATATATAGATTCCGAATCTAAAGACTTACTATATTTTATATAGCCATAACCTGTTTCGGGGTAGATTGGTTTAATCCCAAATATTACAACAGGTGCAATATTCAAATAATTATAAGCTTGCTCAATACTGAATTTAAATGCTTCATGATTTTGTATTTCATGATCAGCGGAAAGGATAAATAAGCGAACATTTTGTTGTTGATATTTTTTTTGAGCATGCAATGCAGCGAGTGTTATTGCTGGCGCTGTATTTCTTCCGATTGGTTCCAGAATAATGTCTGCGTTATGAATATCGATCTCTCTTAATTGTTCAGCAACGATAAAGCGGTGTTCTTCTCCACAAATAATCATCGGAGCTGCAAAAGGTAAATCTAAGTTCCTTAGTCTTAGAATTGTATTTTGCAACAAAGAATGCTCATTTAATAATCTTAAGAATTGTTTTGGATAACTACTACGAGATAATGGCCATAAACGTGTACCAGAACCTCCCGCCAAAATCACAGGAACAATCATCCTCTTTCCCCAAATCAGACTTGTCTTAATTGATTTTCATTTTCTATAAACCAATCATACGTGATTTTAAGACCTTGTTTTAGTCCGATTTTAAAATTCCACCCCAATTTATTTAATTTTTGACTATTTAATAATTTACGTGGAGTTCCATCAGGTTGTGTTGAATCAAAAATCAGCTGTCCTTTGTAACCTACAACATCTTTAATTACATGTGCTAGTTGCAAGATTGAGACTTCTTCATTAGTTCCAATATTGATATGAGACATCATTGGTGTAATATGTTGCTGATAAACACTGAACTCTAGGTTTTGAATATGCACACAAGCTTCAGCCATATCATCAACATATAAAAATTCACGTAATGGCAGTCCTGTGCCCCATATCGCCACATCATCTAAATTAGCTACTTTCGCTTCATGAATTCGTCGTATCAATGCTGGAACGACGTGACTATTTTGAGGATGAAAATTATCATGAATGCCATATAAATTTGTTGGCATCACACTTCTATAATCACGCCCATATTGCCGATTATAACTTTCACACATCTTGATCCCTGCAATTTTTGCAATTGCATAAGGTTCATTAGTCGGTTCTAAATATCCTGTCAATAATGCCGCTTCAGCAATAGGTTGTTGTGCTAATTTAGGATAAATACATGAAGACCCTAAAAATAGTAATTTTTGCACATCATTACAATGTGCCGCATGTATTATATTATTCTGAATCATTAAATTTTGATAAATAAAATCAGCTGGATATTGTGAATTTGCTCCAATACCACCAACTCTTGCTGCTGCTAAGTAGATTTGATCTACTTTATTTTGTTTGAAGAAAGTATTTACAGAAGCTTGATTACACAAATCCAGCTCCTGCTTTGATGTCGTTATAATTTCACACGTTTGATCTTGCTCAAGTTGCCGAATGATCGCTGAACCCACCATTCCTCTAGAACCAGCCACAAAAATACGCTGCGAATTCATAACTTATTTTTCCAAAGAAACATCTATAGTAAAACCATGCTGTTTTAATAAAGAATTTTTTTGCGCTGCTTTTAAATCATGTTGAATCATTTCTGCACATAACTCTTTGACACTAATTTTAGCTTTCCAGCCTAATTCTTGTTCTGCTTTTGTTGCATCACCCAGTAGAGTTTCAACTTCTGCAGGTCGAAAATATCTTGGATCAACTCTTACAATAATTTGCCCTATTTCTAAAGCAGGGCATTGTTCTGAGTGAATTGATTCAATAATACCCACCTCCTCAATGCCTTCCCCCTCAAAACGCAGCTGAATGCCAAGTTCGCTTGCTGACCATTCTACAAACTGACGAACGCTATACTGTTCTCCAGTGGCGATAACGTAATCTTGTGGCTGATCCTGTTGCAACATCATCCACTGCATTTGCACATAGTCTTTAGCATGCCCCCAATCTCGCAGTGCGTCCATATTCCCTAGATATAAACATTCTTCTAGACCTACAGCCATATTGGCAAATGATCGGGTGATTTTACGTGTTACAAAGGTTTCTCCGCGTCTCGGAGATTCGTGATTAAACAAAATTCCATTACAGGCAAACATGCCATAGGCTTCACGATAGTTCACTGTGATCCAATATGCATATAATTTAGCTACTGCATATGGTGACCGCGGGTAAAATGGTGTCGTTTCTTTTTGCGGAGTTTCTTGTACCAAACCATACAATTCAGAAGTCGAGGCTTGATAAAATTTGGTTTTTTTCTCTAAACCCAAAAAACGAATAGCCTCTAATAAGCGCAATGTACCTAATGCATCGACGTCCGCAGTATATTCAGAAGATTCAAAACTGACCGCCACGTGAGATTGTGCAGCCAAGTTATAAATCTCATCTGGCTGTACTTCATTGATAATACGCGTTAAGTTTGATGAATCAGTCAAATCTCCGTAGTGAAGTACTAAGCGTTGATGATCCACATGCGGATCTTGGTAAATATGATCTATTCGCTGTGTATTAAAGTTTGAAGCGCGTCTCTTTATGCCATGCACTTCATAACCCTTTTCTAATAAAAACTCAGCCAAATATGAACCATCTTGACCAGTTATTCCAGTGATGAGCGCTTTTTTCATTTCCATCCCTTATTTATCCAATTCATAAAGCATACATTTAACTGTCTCTGGCATTGTTTTTTGAGCTCTCCATTTTAATTTTTGCTCTGCTTTAGATGGATCTGCCCGACTAACAAGCAACTCATTAGGTCTAAAAAACTCTTCCGATTGTCGGGTATATTTTTCCCAATCTAAATTTAGATTTTCAAAAACATTAATCACAAAATCTTTCAAAGAATAACTGACACCAGTCGCAATAATAAAGTCATCTGGTTCTTGAGCCTGCAAAATTTTCCACATAGCTTCCACATATTCTGGAGCAAAACCCCAATCTCTATAAATATCAAGACGGCCCAAGATAAGAGTTTCTTTTGAACCTGCAACAATCCGCTGAGCTGTAGATATGATTTTCTTAGTAACGAACGTATCAGGTCTCAATCTCGACTCATGATTAAATAAAAAACCAGTGCATACAAACATTGAATATGCATCTCTATATGTCTGTACTAGCCAATGGCTAGAGGATTTTCCAATAGCATATGGGCTTTTAGGTGCAAAAATAGTTTTTTCGCAAATTGGTATTCCTAAACTATCACCGAAACACTCACTTGAGCCTGCATTATAAATCTTTGTCTTAACCTGATGATTTCGACAAGTTTCAAGAATATTAAGCAATCCCAAAGTACAACTCTTAATTGTTTCTGCTGGCAATTTAAATGACATAGCAACTGAGGATTGGCTTGCTAAATAATAGATTTCATTAGGATTAATAGAAATAATAAGCTGTTCAATTTCAAAATATGATTCGAGATTAACATTAAATATATGAACTAAGTGGCTAATGTTAAGTTTATAAAAATTATCAATATAAGTCTGCCGAGAAGTACCATAAACAGAATACCCCCGATCAAGTAAAAATTTTGCAAGATAAGCACCATCTTGACCAGATACCCCAAAAATCAATGCTGTCTTATTCAAAGTAAACTCTCATAAACTTCTCTAGTCCGTATAGCGCAATTTTTCCAAGTAAATTTTTTTGCGTGCTCGATACCCTCAGCTACAAGTAACTCTCTCAAATTTGTATCAAAAATAATTTTAGATAAGGCCTCACTCATATCGTCTACTGAATTAGGATTAAAATATAAACCAGCATCCCCCACTACTTCTGGAATAGAACTAGTATTACTAACCACTACCGGACAGCCCCTAATCATTGCTTCTAATGGAGGCAACCCAAACCCCTCATATAAAGATGGATATACAAAAGCTAAAGCATTCTTATATAAACCATCTAATACAAGATCGTCATTTCCCACATGAATAATATATTTCTCATTAATACCTAAACTATTAAATAGACTTAGCTCTTCTTTTGAAAATAATCCACCGCCAAAAACATATAATTTTATTTTATTTTTTAATGAGATATTCATGGAATAAGCTTTAACAAAATTATTAAAATTCTTGTATCCACCACGCGAACCTACATATAATATATAATCATCTTTTCTCTCCACCAACGCACCAACATCTAGACCAACCCCTAAGTGTATAACAGAAATTTTCTCCTCAGGAATATTTAATATATTAACCAAATCAAACTTAGTACTTTCAGAAATACAAATTATATGATCACTAGCATTGATAGAAGTTAATTTATTTTTTCTAGTTCTATCATTTGCATTAAAGTTATCAGGAAATATCTCATGAATCATGTCATAAACTGTAATAACTTTTTTAGACTTTGATTTATTAACATATGGCTTATAATAAGTCATATGACAAATGTCATATGAAAACACTTTATCATCCAAAGCATCTATAAAGTAATTTAAATACTTATACAAATGATTGGTATATTTCGGATACCCCCCCCAATAATACCCTTTGGTAAATTTAGACTCCCTAATATATTCATTAGTATACAATGGAGCTACTATCTTAATATCATCATTTTTATTTAAAGCTTTAATCTCATTCGACAGTTCAAAAAAATACCTAGAAATACCTCCAAACCTTTGACTGCAAAAAATTGCAGGATCAAACTTTATATTCATTTTCTTTCTCCAACCTCAATATAATCATTCCATATTCTTGAAGAAACTCTCCTTTGAGTATAAATATAGAATAACTTATAGAACTTCATGAAAATCATATAAAATAACTTTGAGATTTTCACCTCTGAAAATAAATGTATTTCAGCGTTATATGAGTATAAATTTTTATTATATTTTTTCGCCAAATACTCCAAAGTTTTTTTCCTATAAAAACCAATATGTTGCCCATGTCTTTGACCATAATACCACCAATCTTCAATTTTGGGGGTTGGTTCTGGAATTAGCAAAGTAGAAAAGAAAATATTTGAAGAAATACTAAACATTTCATCCAGTGTATGAATAGGGCTTTCCAGATGTTCAAATACTTCAAAAGCAGTCAATAGTTTGATATTCTGCCCATCATAACCAAAACCTTTAGCCAATAAATTATCACAATATTTATCCTTCCAAAGTACATTGAAGCCGACATCTCTCATTAACCGAGTAAAAATACCATAACCACCAGCATAATCTAATATAGTTTCATCTTTTATATTTAGAAGGGCACATAAATTTGTTGCCCTCTTTGAGCACATCTGATTTCTTTTTATAATACCAGTATCAACATCATTAATGGCTGAATCATATGCTTTTTCCAACCAATATGGATTTTCTGTTTGCACAAATTCACAAATAGGGCACTCATAATATTTGACTACATGATTAAGTAACTGACCTTGAAATATATATCTACTTTGTGCATGTTGACAGACTCTACAAATTTGATACATTAGCACAGCCATCCATAGTTGGTTCGATTATATTATTAATAATCATCCTCATATCTTTCAAATATTTATCTTGAGAGTTATTTTTTAAAACAAATTGCTGATTATATTCCTGCAAAGCCTTAATCTTTTCAAAGTTTAAGCTTGTAACACTATGAATCGCATCTTCTATACCTTTCAAAGAATAATTATCAATTATAATTTCATAGCCTGTGCTAAAGCTCGTTTCCTTAGTAACTATAGGTATTAAGCCACCATTACCAACGCAAGTCACTACAGATGGAGAGCCACCTTCAGAACAAGAAGGAAAAATAATAAAGCTACAAGTTAATAAAATTTCTTTGAATTTCTCGGAATTAATATCAATAAAACCATAAGTAAATATATTTTTTGTCCTATATAGCTCTTCATAATATACTTTCACAAAATCTGGTTCTGATAAAATATTCCCACAAATATGCAATTCAACTGTTTTATTTAACTTAAAATATTCTAGACATAAATCTAACCCTTTATGAATTAGTCCAGAGCTACCAAACCATAAAAATTTATTTTTTGAACTCTCCTTTCTTTCATAAATAAGATTATTTTTTATAGTATGAAAATAAGGAGCACGTAAAGAATATATCTTACTAATATCCGTATGTTTTCTATAGCTTTTTTCACAAACCTCATTACCTAAAGCAATAATTGCATGAGCAATCGTAGTTTGGTATGACCAAGATTCACGTACATATCTCATAGATTTTGGCAACCATACATCTTTTTTTTGATGCACATCATGCATTCGTTCAAGTGTTTTCATATTCTGATGACACACATGCATTCCTGTACCATAGTAAATCAGCGTAGGGTTTAAGTTTTTTTTGACAACCTGTTCGAACACATCACCAAAACCATAAATAACATCATATTTCTTTAAATCATTAATTTTATTTTTATAAAATAGGATATCAACATTATATCCTAACTCATTAAAGATCTTTGCTGCTGTTAGAGCTTCAAAACTATTAGTATGAGATACATAGTTTTTATAAAATGGGAGAGTAATATACGAAATTAAAACATTTTTCTTAAAGTTTGTCCCATAGTAATTGCTAACAGTTCTATTAAAATACCAATTCCTTACTATTTTAAAAAAAGACTTAATAAACTTCATAATTAGCCCATCAATTATAACTTCAAAATACAGTCACACTTCGCCACCGCACTTTCACGATGTGCAATAATCACCATTGTCATTTTTCCATTTAGACTTTGAATTGCTTCATTTACAGCTTTTTCAGTTTCAGTATCTAAAGCACTCGTTGCTTCATCCATAAAAATTACTTGCGGTTGTTTATATAGTGCTCGAGCAATTCCAAGTCGTTGCCGTTGGCCACCAGACAATAAAATACCGCGCTCCCCTATCACCGTATTATAATCATCTTTCAAATTTTGAGTAATAAAATCATCTATTTGAGCAAGTTTTGCAGCATTATTTACCATTTCAAAGTCTATTTGATCTTTGGGAACACCAAAAGCAATATTTTCAGCAATAGTCATGTCTGCCAAATAAATAAACTGAGGTACATAACTCACTAAGCTTTGCCAATTTCGTACATTTTCTTGATTTATAACCTTACCATCTACTTTTAAAATACCTGATGTTGGCTGTAAAAGACCCAACATAATATCCATCAAAGTACTTTTACCCGATCCACTTTTACCTGTAATTCCAAGACTACTGTTCTTATCAATTTTTAGACTAATATTTTTGAGAATTTTTTTATCTGGATAATTGGGGTACTCAAAACATACATCCACCAACTCCAAACTAGAGCTAAACCCTATTTGCTTTGTATCTTTATAAGAATTATTTTTATTTGAGTCCAATTCAAATTCATGAATCACACCATTTAAAATATGTTGAGAGAATTTATAAGTTGTTACAGCACGATATATATTTTGTGCTGCTGGCAGCATTCTATATGCGGCAACGCCATACAAACCTATAACAGGTAATATTGTTCCCACACTATAATCTTGTAAAACTAAAAATATTGCTAAGGTTATTAAACAGCCATAACCAATAGTTTCAATAATATGAAGAGGAATTTGCCCTAAAGATTCATGTGAAGCATAATGCCTAGCATAAACCCTAGAGTTTCTATCAAATCGCTGATAATAATAATCATGTGCATGATTAATCATCACATCTTTTATGCCACCAAAGACTTCCTGACAACTTTGATATCTTTCCTTATTCGATATTGAAAATTCTTGACTAATTCTTTTCATAAAATTTTTGACGACATAAAACATCAAGGCATAAAAACTAACAATTACCCCAGCAGTCGTTAAAGCCATCATTGGATCATAAAAAATAAGCAATATAATCATTGCAACAATAATTAAGCCATAAGACAGTATCGACAATACAGGCTTAATGACCCCCCAAACTACTTGATCCACATCATTCAATAAAATTTTCGCTAAATCAGCGCTATTTCTTTGAATAAAAAAACTATAATTTTGCTTTAAATAAACCCTAAGTAGACGGCTAGAAAAATAATGCCTTTGTAAACTTGAAAAACGATTCAAGGCATATTGTGTTAATATTTTCAAAATTGCTGAAAACACAACTATAACAAGTGAAATAACACCCAAATAAATCACAAACTGATTATTATTACTCACACCTAATAATGTATATAATTTTTTTAATACAAAATTTTGTTGCACATTTTCTGGATTAGCCAATACAGCCAAAAATGGCATTATAGAAACAACACCTATAGATTCAATAATTGTCATAAAAACAACTAAAATTGAAACCACTCCTAATTTTTTTTTATCTAGAGGAGTTAATATTTTCCATATTTTAAAAATTGAGTTATCCAAAATAAGCCTCAATCTTCTTTCTTATACATCAATGCTGTAATTTGCTCTGAAATCAGTCCCATCAGAAAAATCATAATACTTCCTGTATAAAGTAAAGCACTCATATTGGTGAATCTTTGATACTCATATAATGTATAACCATACCAACCAGTTGCTAATAGAAACAACAACACAGCAAAAGGTAAAAACATCTTTAATGGTGAGTATAAAGTCGCAATTTTAAAAATAATAATAAAAAATCGAACGCTATCTTTTACTGGATGAATATGGCTTTTCCCAATTCTTTTTGCTGCATGTATTGGAACATAACTTACAGAATATCCCGCTCTAAAGAATGCCATGGTACTGGTGGTTGGATAAGAAAAGCCATTCGGCAAAAGATAAATAAATTCTCTAAATTTTGCTGCCCGTACTGCTCGAAAGCCCGATGTTAAGTCTTCTACAGGATGATCAGACATATATGTTGCTAAATGATTATAAAGCTTATTTGCTATTCCACGACCTATACTTGCTTGTGAACCTTTTTGACGAGCACCAACAACGAGATCATATCCTTGTTCAATTTTTTTTATTAATTCTTTAATATCATTAGCATCATGTTGCCCATCTGCATCCATAAATATAATGATATCGCCCGTTGCATTTCTAGCACCAGTCTTAATTGCTGCACCATTCCCCTTAGAATAAGGATGATGAATAACCTTAGCACCAGCTTGCTCTGCTATATTTGCCGTCTTATCCGTTGAACCATCATTAACGACAATAATCTCATCAACCTTATTGAGCCTAATAATACTCAATATTGTATCCCCAATAGCCCCAGCCTCATTTTTAGCAGGAAGTACAACACTAATTTTCACTTTTGATTTCCTAACAATTCAGCATGTTCAATATTTCTATTTTCAATAGAAATTTCTTTGTACCAGCTTTGTCTTACATCCAATTCTTTTGCAATTTGCACGTACTTTCTAGCAAACGTATAATTTCCTTTCATTCTATAAATCTGAGCAAGTAGTAAATTTCCACTCACATCATTTTTATTTTTTAACGCATCAAGTATAAATTCTTCACCTTTTGTATAATCTGCAGCTACAGAAACAAAATATTGAGCTAATAATTTATAAATTTCAGCCTTTACATCCGAACTAGCAGTTGGATTACTTAAACCAGCCACAATAATTAAGATTGCTTGATCATGAGGAACGTTACAATTTTGCTGTATTTGACACTGTGTAAAAGCGCTTAAGAATCCAATATTACTATTATAAAAAGGATGATTTTTTAAATTATATATTAATTGTTGAATTATACCTTCAGAAATAGGGTTATCCAGATAAGATGCCAAATGCAGTTGCGCAAACCATGAGCCATTCGCAGGCCTATAACTTTCATGCGCTTGAATTAAATACTTTATAGCTTGATCGGCATAATAGACTTTTCTTTCGGGTTCTTTTTCCATAAGTTTTAAATAAATTCGAGCCATTTGATAATTTGCTCGATCTGAACTAGGGTGCATTGTCACTTCAAACGCAGCATGATCAACTAAATTTGACCAAATAACCGCACGCTGCCACGTTGTAAAAGCCAAATTCAAAATATAGATAGCACAAACAATATAAATTAAAGACCTTACTCTATTAAACTTACATTCAGACAAACCATAAACACCTGCAATAATAAAACCTATACTTGCAAAGTAATTTCGATGCTCATGCATTAATTCCAAACTTATAAAAGTTGACTCCATTAGATGGGAAATAACAAACCAACCCCACGAAAACAAAACTAATGGAAGTTTTTTAAATAAAAATAAACTAAAAATACTTATAAAAAAAATACCCACAATTGAATACAATGTAGTTATTGGTGTAGTTATATTTTTTGAGATTTCAAAATCATCATGGTATAAACTTAAATCAGAAAGTAATGGAAAAAATATCATTTTTAAATAATAAAAAATCACTCTAGATTCGCTATACAGCCGCTCTATTGTATTAAAATCTCGATTACCTAAACTAGGATTCCCGACAAAAGGCAACGATATATAAACCAAACCCAAAATAGTAAAAACAATACCTAACCATAGAATATAACTAAGTTTTATTCCAAAGAATACTATTGGTTTTCTTTCAAAATCACTTGCTTTAAAGATACAAAGCTCAACCCAATAAATCAATCCAATAAAAAGCAGCCCAGACTCTTTACTAAAAACTGAACAGCATAATGCAAGAAAAATACCAACGAATGGAACAATTGAGTTAGACAACTTTAAAGGCTTACTTCTCCAATTACAGTATATTAACAATGCCAATAAACCAAAAAATGTCGAAAGACTCGTCATTCTTTGAACAACATAAAGCACACTAGTTAAATTTAATGGATGTATTAACCAAATAGCACTTACTATCAAGGCTAGATATTGACTTTTTTTGCTCGCCCCCCTGTTAAAACTAATATTTTCAAATAATTTCAATGAAATAAAATATAATACAACTCCATTCATCAAATGGATGATTAGATTAGTCAACTTAAAAAAATAAGGGGCAAAACCTGTAAAATAATGATTTAGTGCGAAACTAAGCATACTAATTGGTCTACCAAGTGGGCCCGCATCGCCTGACCAAAAAGCTGCTTTAAGACTCATATAATCTAAAGACGTAATTGCTATTTTCGAATTTTCTACAATATTTGCAATATCATCAAAAACATAATCCCCAGACAATCCTGGTGAATAAGCTAAAAATGTGATAATTAAAATTAAAAACAAAACATAAAGAGGTTTTGTTTTTTTAGTTATTTGATTCAAAAACGTCCCCAACACTTACACATAAAAAACACCCTACGAATAGGGTGTTTTCAACAATCAAATTAGTCACGGCAATTTGAAGGCAAGAATTTTTGATCAACTCTATCGGCAGCAGTTGTGATAGGAGTTGTACTGCATTTCCATTCAATGCCGCCACCAGTCGGTGTACCTTTAAGCGTCAATTGGCCGCCTGGTTGAACTTTTGTACCATATGTAATTGTAATTAAACTTCTGTTAATTGCTACAGAACGTACAGCATTACCTTTAATACTTGATTCTAGAGCTAAACCAACTGATGTGTTACCTGTTGGGAATGTACCATTTGAAGAATAGAATTCCGCAATACCAGCTTTAGCACCGCCAGCAAGACTTAGACCTTCGGAAACGTGTGAACGCTTCGTATAGTTTTGATAAGCAGGAATCGCAATCGCAGCAAGAATACCGATAATTGCAACAACGATCATTAATTCGATAAGGGTGAAACCCTTTTGAATTGATTTCATAACATTCTCCACAAATGTTTAATTTAATTATTAAGGCTTTTAAAGCTAATTTATATTTAGCACTAAACGTGCCAACAATGATTATAATAAAAAAACTTAAAAAAACAGCACTTTAAAAAAATATTTATTTTTTTGTGCCGCTTTAATCACTTTTTATGTATTAAAGTGACAATTTATGTCACTTACTTCCCCTCATTTTCTAGCCCAAGATGATTGGCGCATTCGAAATTTCATTCACTTCATCCTGTATAACACCATCATAAAAGCAATCTAAAATTTGCCCTATCGATTCAACCGCATTACACACGGCCAAGCGATACTCAGACCGCTGCATTTTTACAATCAGCTGGGCGCAAATCTCATTCCAAACCTGCTGTTCCGCTGCTTTATGAATGCCGCGGTCGGTCACGATTTCAACTTTACGCTCACATAAATTTAAATACAGCAGCACACCGCTATTATATTCAGTATCCCATACCCCTAACTCAGCAAATAACTGCTGTGCACGGGCATGCGTATTCTGCCTATACGCTTGATGCGCTGGAATATGACCTTCGATCACAACTTGTATTTCCCCAACATGACCATGTTCTGCCTGCTCAACGGCTTGGGCAATGGCATACCGATCCTGCTGATTAAAATAACGCTTCGTAGCCGGCATATATAAAAAATGCTTAAACCAGCGCTTTAAACTCGGCTGATTACATTCTTGTGTCTTAGGCTGCGTGACAATTTTTGTTGTATCTGATGCTGTTACCATGAACCTGATGCTCCTCCCCCGCCAAAGCCGCCACCGCCGCCACTATATCCTCCGCCGCCAAAACCGCCTCCTGAGCCGCCGCGGCCTCCGCCGCCGGAAAGAAATGCTTGGAAGATCATTTGCGCCAGCGCAGTAATCAGTAAAAAGAAGATGCCGCCGCCAATCAGCAAACTGGTCAAAAGCCCTGCACCATTGACCAGCCCTGCGACTGTACCTGCGACAGCCGCCGTAGCTGCGCTTAAACGGTTGCCAACAATATACGAACCGACAATACCTGCAATTAAAATAAATATTGCCGTACTGAATGTTTTTTCTTTGGCTTGCTGCTCATGTAAAGCCTGTTCTTGCCGTTCTTTTAACTCAGCCCCCGCTTTTGCAGCTACCTCAGGGTCCATATTCAGCACTTGCTCAATTTCATTTAAACCCGATTGAATACCGGCAGCAAATTGATTTTGCTTAAAATACGGCGTAATGCTGTTGCGTATAATTCTGCTTAAAACAATATCAGGCAACACACCTTCCAAACCATAGCCCGACAAGATTTGAATTCTACGATCATTCACAGCAATCGCCATGAGCAGCCCGTTATCCTGTTTAGCAGAACCCAACTTCCACTGCTCTGCGGTACGCATTGCAAAACCGAAAATATCCTCCTGCCCCGTTGTTGGCACAATAATCACACCAACTTGCGCCTTCCCAGATGCATGCAATTTGAGGATCTGCTGGCTAATCGCCTGCTTTTCTGCTGGAGTTAATACATTTGCCTGATCGACTACAGGCTCATTTAAGGTCGGTAAATTTCGAATCGATTGCCCATCTTCCAAATCATTTTCAACCTGCAGAGGCTGAACTGCTGCAGTCTGCTCAACAGATTTAGCCTGCGCACCCTGATTCTGCTGCTGAATAATTTGACCTGCAGCAGCAAGATCTGCAGGCTCATCTACTGCAGCCGCTGTTTCAGCCTGAGTCAAAGCAGTAAAACTCAAGCAGAAAAATATCAGCAGCATACTCAGCAAGCGGTTTGTGTTCAGCATCTGCATGTCCTATAGATGAGTCATTTTACTCAAATGAAACTTTAGGCGCATTTTGCGCACCTTGTTCAGCACTGAAATTCGGCTTGGTATCCATGCCGATCACTTTTGCGGTCATGACTTGCGGAAACTGGCGCGCATAGCTGTTAAAGTCTTGCACCGTTGTGATATAGCGGTTACGCGCTACCGCAATGCGGTTTTCTGTACCTTCAAGCTGCACCTGCAAATCACGGAACTGCTCATTGGCTTTTAAGTCAGGATAGTTTTCAGATACAGCAATTAAACGCGATAAAGCACTGGTCATTTGCGCCTGCGCTTCTTGATACTTTTGGAACAGTGCAGGATCTTCCAGCACTTCTTTATCTACTTTTAAACCTGCCACATTCGCACGCGCCTGCGTGACCTCAGTCAATACCTGTTCTTCATGCTTAGCATAGCCTTTGACAACATTGACTAAATTCGGCACTAAATCGGCACGGCGCTGATATTGGTTCTGCACTTCAGACCATGATGCCGTTACTGCCTCATCTTTTACTTGCAGTGTGTTATAGCCGCATCCCGTCAAAGTTAAAGTGCTCGCCAGCGCAAGCGCTAATGCGCTATTTTTTATCAAGTTCATCGGCTAAGTTCCTCTGGTATTTATTTGTATTTGTTTAGATAATTTCATTCTAGCCTGATTTTTAAAACTAAATGTTTTTTTTCTTTAATAAAAAAGCCCGCGAGCGGGCTTTTCATTTTTAAATAAAATCAGCTATACAGCCTTGGTTTTATCTCATCCTGAAAACTTTCTACTTGGTATTCCTCAGCCATACGCTGCTTCCAATACGTCACAATTGAACTGTAGTCTATTTCAGATGGATGGAAGTTTTTTTGGTAGTAAGACAAATATTCAGGCAGCAGCTGTATAAACATTTTAGCCAGTAAATAAGCCCCAAAAAGATTGCCTCCTATTTTGGGCAGACTTTTTTTTACGGTCTTGCATAAACAGTTTACTGGCTGAATAAAATGTCAGACTGGCAAAACCCGTTGTCACACTGCGCATAATCATGAGGCGAATTTTGTCATCGCCATATACATGCTGATAAACATCAAATGCGACTGCACGGTGTTCAATTTCTTCAATCGCATGCCAAACCCAGAGCTTCACCGCATCATCATCTAAGGTACTGAGCACTTCTGGGTGACGCAAAATATAACCGCCAAGCAGCGCTGTAAAATGTTCAAAGGCGCAGGTAATCGCCAGCTGAATTTTAGGATGCAAATTTTTAACGTAGTGATCCTTGCGCGCAAGCCACGCCTGAAAACGGTCTAAATTATATGTATCTGAACGCCAAGCATCGTTGAACTCGGCATGCGCTTTGGAATGCATGGCCTCTTGCCCAATAAATGCTGCGATTTGGGCTTGCAGCTTCTCATCAGTCACCTTATCCCGCACACTATGCACAAAAAATTGTTCACCAATCGGAAAAGTGGACGACAAAGCTGTCAGTAAATGTGACATTACTGGCGAGTTTGCAAAATAATGCCGGCGGATCGCCTTCGGATTAAATTGCGGTTTACGTACCGTAATGCCGATAGCTTTAGGACGATTTTGATATTTTTTTCTGCCGCCGCATGTGTCATGTGCATATCTCAAGAAAAACACTGAGCCTCAGTATGTTAATTTTAAATAGATTCACACATGGCAAAAGTGCTTAGTCCGTTTGCAAATTCATTCATTTTTTATTTTTATCTGATTATTCATACGTCAAATTATCTCTACACACCGCATTTACATCATTTAAGGCCACTGCTCCCGATACCCCCCATACACGTCAAAAAGCAAAACCCGCAATCATGCGGGTTTTGCTTTATAACATCTGTCAATTAAACATCTAAATAATCCAAGATGCCTTCCGCAGCCTGACGGCCTTCCCAGATAGCCGTCACGACCAAATCAGAACCGCGCACCATATCACCGCCCGCAAAAATTTTCGGATTTGATGTCTGGAATTTATATTCCTGCTGCTCTGCTGCAACTACACGGCCAGAGCCATCAAGACCTACATTTACATCAGCAAACCAATCTGCTGGCGAAGTACGGAAACCAAAAGCAAGAAGTACCGCATCAGCAGGAAGGATCTCTTCCGAACCTGGTACAGGTTCTGGGCTGCGGCGGCCGCGGCTGTCAGGTTCTCCTAACTGCGTTGTTACCACTTTTACGCCAGTTACTTTGCCATTTTCCCCCACAATCTCAATCGGCTGACGGTTAAACTGGAATTCAACACCTTCTTCTTTGGCATTTTTCACTTCACGGCGTGAACCCGGCATATTCTCTTCGTCACGGCGGTATGCACATGTCACAGAAGCAGCGCCTTGACGAATTGAGGTCCGGTTACAATCCATTGCTGTATCGCCGCCGCCAAGCACAATCACTTTCTTGCCTTCAACACTGATGTATTCAGATGGATCTTTTTCCCAGCCCTGCGTACGGTTCACATTGGCAATAAGAAAATCAAGCGCATCTACCACGCCATCTAAATCCTCGCCAGCAAAACCGCCTTTCATGTAGGTATATGTCCCCATACCCATGAATACAGCATCATAATCTGCAAGAAGCTGATCAATGGTAATATCTTTGCCAATTTCCATATTTAAACGGAATTCTACGCCCATGCCTGTGAAAATTTCACGGCGGCGTTTCATCACGTCTTTTTCCATTTTAAATTCTGGAATACCAAAAGTCAGCAAACCGCCAATTTCAGGGCGCTTATCAAAGACCACCGGCTTAACACCGTTACGTACCAGAATATCCGCACAGCCTAAACCAGCAGGGCCCGCACCGATAATGGCAACTTTTTTATCGGTCCACTTGACCGAAGACATATCTGGACGCCAGCCCAAAGCAAAAGCTGTGTCATTGATATATTTTTCAGCATTGCCGATGGTCACTGCGCCAAAACCGTCATTCAGCGTACACGCGCCTTCACACAAACGGTCTTGCGGACAAACACGGCCGCATACTTCCGGCAAAGTATTGGTTTGATGGCAAAGCTCCGCAGCTTGAAAAATACGGCCTTCTGAAATCAGTTTTAACCAGTTTGGAATATAGTTATGAACTGGACATTTCCATTCACAATACGGGTTACCGCAGCCTAGGCAGCGATGTGTCTGGCTGGCTGCAACTTCTGCAGTAAAAGGTTTATAAATTTCCACAAAGTCTGTTTTACGGACAGCAATATCTTTTTTCTCTGGATCTTGGCGTGCTACATCCAGAAATTGGAAATCATTATTTAGGCGTTCTGCCATGTCTTTCTCCGTGGCTAGATGCAAGGAATTCACAGTTGCCTTGCATCTGGCTTACTTTCTGCAGTCGTGGAATTATTGTGGATCAGCTTGAGTTGTTTTCAGCAAAGTCTGCAAATTTGCAGCCTTCGGTTTCACCAGCCAGAATTTACGGCTGTAGAAATCAAACTCATGGCGGATCTTATACGCCCAAGCACTGCCTGTTTCTTTAATATGCTCATCCAAGATACGAAGCAAGAACTCTTGATGCTCTTCCATCGCCTCTGTAGAAATACGGTTGAGCTCAATCAGCTCGTGGTTGTAATGGTCAACGAAGTCATTATCCAAATCAAGCACATAAGCAAAACCGCCTGTCATACCTGCACCGAAGTTATGACCTACTTTACCCAATACAGTCACAATACCGCCAGTCATATATTCACAGCAATGGTCGCCCGCACCCTCAATAACCGCAAACGCGCCAGAGTTACGAACGGCAAAACGCTCACCTGCAGTACCTGCAGCAAACAGCTTGCCGCCAGTTGCTCCATATAAACAGGTGTTGCCAATAATTGCAGTATTTTGTGTTTGGAACGGCGAACCTTTTGGCGGAAAAATAGAGATACGGCCGCCTGCCATCCCTTTACCCACGTAGTCATTCGCATCGCCTTCAAGGCTGATATGCAAACCGCCAGCGTTCCATACACCTAAAGACTGGCCTGCCGTACCTGTAAGATGGATTTTCACAGGATGCGCTTCCATGCTTAAGTTGCCATAGCGTTTCGCAATTTCACCTGAAATACGTGCACCGATTGAACGGTCACAGTTGCCGATCTTGAAGCTATACTCACCGCTTGTACCCGCTTCAATTGCAGGCAGCATCTCAGCAATCATTTGTTCAGCAAGCAAACCCTTGTCAAATGGCGCATTGCCTTCAACTTGGCAATATTGCGCTTTGCCTTCCGCAGCAGGATGCGATTCAAGCAATTTGCTTAAATCCAAATGCGCATGCTTATCTGTTTCGCCTGGCAGCATTTCCAGTAAATCTGTACGGCCAATCAAGTCTTTTAAGCTTGCCACACCCAGTGCCGCCAACCATTCACGTGTTTCTTCCGCAATAAAGTGGAAGAAATTGATCAGCATTTCAGGCTCGCCGATGTAGTGCTCTTGACGCAAATGATCCTGCTGAGTCGCAACACCTGTCGCACAGTTATTTAAGTGGCAAATACGCAGGTATTTACAGCCTAATGCAATCATCGGTGTAGAACCAAAACCAAAGCTTTCCGCGCCTAGAATGGCTGCTTTCACAACATCTAGGCCTGTTTTTAAGCCGCCGTCAGTTTGTACGCGCACTTTACCGCGCAAGTCATTCACACGCAGCGCCTGATGCGCCTCAGAAAGACCCAGCTCCCACGGTGAGCCCGCATGGTGAATAGAAGAAAGCGGAGAAGCCGCTGTACCGCCGTCATAACCAGAAATGGTAATGAAGTCTGCATACGCTTTTGCCACACCCGCAGCAATCGTACCGACACCCGGTTCAGAAACCAGCTTAACGGACACCATCGCCTGCGGATTCACTTGTTTCAAATCAAAAATTAACTGTGATAAATCTTCAATTGAATAGATGTCGTGATGCGGAGGCGGAGAAATCAGTGTTACACCCGGCACAGAATAACGTAAGCGCGCAATTAAGCCGTTCACTTTACCGCCTGGCAACTGGCCGCCTTCACCCGGTTTTGCACCTTGAGCTACTTTAATTTGAAGCACTTCTGCAGATGTTAAATAGGCAGGAGTAACACCAAAACGGCCCGATGCAATTTGTTTAATTTTCGAGTTGCGGATAGTGCCGTAACGCGCAGGATCTTCACCGCCCTCACCTGAGTTTGAACGGCCGCCGATTGTATTCATTGCAATGGCAATCGCCTCATGCGCTTCAGGAGACAATGCGCCCAAAGACATGCCTGCTGAGTCAAAGCGCGGTAGAATCGCTTCTATAGCTTCCACTTGATCCAATGCAATTGAGTTATCCGTTTTCAGCTTAAATAAATCACGGATCGTTGCAATTGGACGGTTATTTACCAGCTCAGCATATTCTTTAAAGTCTGCATAATTGCCAGAACGCACAGATTTATGCAGCGCATTAATCACGTCAGGGTTAAATGCATGGTATTCCTTATCAAATACAAATTTCAGCATCCCGCCTTGATCAATTGGCTTACGTGTTTTCCACGCCAAATCTGCCAATTTTTTCAAATCGTTTTCAAGATCCGTAAATGTCGCGCCTTTAATACGGCTTGGAACACCAGTGAAGCATTTTTCAACCACTTCATCAGACAAACCGACCGCTTCAAATAATTGACCGCCGCGGTAAGACGCAACTGTAGAGATACCCATCTTAGAAAGCACTTTAAGCAAGCCTTTCTCAATCCCTTTACGGAAATTCGCTTGCGCGTGAATTGGGTCGCCTAGTAGCTCGCCTTTCGCAATCAAATCATTAATCACATCATATGCAAGATATGGATAAATCGCTGTTGCGCCAAAGCCCAAGATCACAGCAAACTGATGCGCATCACGCGCTAACGCAGTTTCAACAATAATGTTGGCATCAGTACGCAGACCTGCATTCATTAAATAATGATGCACCGCACCTGTTGCCATTAAAGCATTTGCCGGCAAATAGCCTTGACGGATTTTACGGTCAGACAGTACCAATAATGTTTTGCCCGCACGGATTGCAGCCGCAGCTTCCTCACAAATACGCGCAATTGCAGCTTCCAAGCCTTCTTCTGCCGCATAGTTCAGATCAATATCTGCAATTTCATAACCTTTACGGCCAATCGTGCGGATCTGATGCATTTTAGAATTTGACAATACAGGGCTTGAAACGATTAAGCGGTCTGCATGCTCAGGGCTTTGCTCGAATACGTTTTGCTCACGGCCAAAACACGTCTCCAATGACATGACAATCGATTCACGCAATGGGTCAATTGGCGGATTCGTTACCTGCGCGAACTGCTGACGGAAATAGTCAGATACATGACGCACTTGACGCGACAACACGGCCATAGGCGTATCATCACCCATAGAACCGACTGCTTCCTGACCGCTTTCAGCGATTGGGCGAAGCAGCTGATCACGCTCTTCAAATGTCACCAAGAACATTTTCTGCGCGGCTTTCAGGTCATCGCCTTTTAAGCCTTGATCACATAAATATTCTTCAAGTTCAGGGCTGCCTTGAATACGTACTGAGTTTTCACGCAGCCATTGACGGTACGGACGCATGCGTTTCAGATGGTTGCTGACGTCTTTGGTGTCTAACATTTTCCCTGTATGCGTATCAATCACCAAGATTTGACCCGGACCTACACGGCCTTTAGAAATCACATCTTCTGGCTCATAGCCCCAAACACCAATTTCAGATGCCAGTGTAATGTAGCCATTTTTGGTAATGACCCAGCGTGCTGGACGCAAACCGTTACGGTCAAGCATACAGATCGCATGACGGCCATCTTGAATAACCAAACCGGCTGGGCCATCCCACGCTTCCATATGCTTAGAGTTAAATTCATAGAATGCGCGTAAGTCTGCATCTAGCGTTTCAACGTTCTGCCAAGCAGGCGGCACAAGCATACGCAGCGCACGGAATAAATCCATACCGCCGCCTACTAAGAGCTCAAGCATGTTATCCATACTGGATGAATCCGAACCTGTACGGTTCACAATTGGGTTCAGCTCAGTAATACCCGGCAATAATGGGTTTTCAAATTTTGGCGTACGCGCTACTGCCCAGTTGCGGTTGGCAGTAATGGTATTGATTTCACCATTGTGCGCTAAATAGCGGAATGGCTGCGCTAAAGGCCAGCGCGGCAAAGTATTTGTAGAAAAACGCTGATGGAAGACTACAATATGTGACTGCAAGCGCTCATCAGCCAAGTCTGTATAGAAGTCTGCAATATAAGCAGGCATCATCAAACCTTTATAGCTGATCACAGTTGAGCATAAAGTCGTGACATAGAAGTAAGAGTCTGCTGTCAACAGCTGTTCCGCGCGGCGGCGCGCCATAACCAATTTACGGTTGAACTCCACCTCAGACACGCCCATTGGGCAGTTCACAATAATCTGCTCAAATGCAGGCAAAGACTGCATTGCGATTGAACCCAAAGCATCATTATTGGTTGGCACCACGCGCCAGCCCAAAACTTTACAGCCTTCGGATTCAATCTCTTTGGTTAATACTTGTTTCGAGTGCGCTGCTAGTGCTGGATCTAAATTCAGAAAAACCGTACCGACAGCAAAAATTTCACTTAATGTAATGTCGCTGATTTTCTTTGCTTCTTCACGGAAAAATTGTTTTGGCATAGCCAAAAGCAAACCGCAGCCGTCACCTGTTTTACCATCCGCAGCAATACCGCCGCGGTGGGTCATACAGCTTAAGCTATGAATAGCAGTTTTTACGAGGTCATGGCTTTCATTACCCTGCATATGGGCAATTAAACCGAAACCGCAGTTATCTTTAAACTCATCCGGTTGGTATAAACCTTGAGCGGGAGCTACAGTATTAGGCGATGGCATGTGCATAGCGTACCCTTCTTTTATACTGCTCTTTCGAGCCACTAACAAAATCAAACTTATTCTTTGCGATTGAGTCTTAATCCACTCACATGAATTGTTTTACTGAACAAAATTATTTCTTCTTCACATACTTAAGATAACCCTAAAATCGTTAGCTTGCATATGTCTTCATGCATAATTTGCTGAGTTTTTCAGTTCAGGTCAGATGACTGCTTCGCACTCTAATCGAATCATTTTCGCGCCAAAATAGGGAGATGAATTCAATTTACGCACCATTTAAGCAATAAATATGCCAACTTAATGCAATACTAGAAAAGCTGCTGATTTAACGGAAGTTTAAGGCTCATCTCTAAGTAAGCCGCTTTATTTTTTAATACTTATGCACCATTTAGACGCACATTTACTTTTTTTTGTTTTAAGTATGCTCTATTTTAAGCCAGCTTAGTTAAATGGATCGCTGACTTCATGCTCAGCAGGCGCTGACTGGCGGCTGGCTTCCGCAGAACTTTGAGATTTTTTCACATCAACCACATTTCCATCTGCATCTCTGCGTGTCACAGTTGTCGTTGTTGTTGCATTTTTTGCAGTTTCCGCCTGAGCTGCCTGCTGCGCTTGAGCTCGGGCACGGGCCGCAGCCAGTTGAGCTTCATCTACTCGCGGTACAGGGACCGTTTTCAGTTTCACTGCATATAATTTTGCATTTACATTAAGCTCATCAGAGCCCAAATCATTCACTAAAGGCTGATATTTTTCCAGCTGCACCGGCATTGGCTTGACTGACTCAGGAAGAACCAGTTTAAGATCCGCCAAAGCCTGTTTTGCTTCAGCCTCACCGCGGTAAGTGCCGTACAGTAGCACATATTGCTCTGGATGATCCTCACCAGAGAGCCTTAAGTAAATAAGACCTTTACGCTGCGGCTGTTTTTTTAAGAAATTTTTTAAAATCGTTTCATCAGAAACACGAAACAATTCAATACTATATGTATTTTTATTATCTGCAATAAACTTAGTACCTCTAAATTCAGAATCATGCTGCGCAGTAACAACGACACGTGTCGTCATATCTAAAGGCTGAACCTCATCCGACAGCGCACCAAGATGGTGCATCGATGCCACTTTTTCTGGCTGAATCTGTAATTCAATTTCAGTTTCAGGCTTTTTTTCAATTTCCACCAAATCTTTGGTATCGGTGATTGCCCAAAATACAAGCGCGCCAAATAAGCATAAACCCGCAAACACGAGCCAAATATATTGCTGTATTTGAATATGTGCTTTAAGACGCGCCATGAGCTACCTTTTCTTTATTGCTGATTTGCCAGAATCGACTGTTTCATCAATTCCACATCAAACTCTTTAGTAATAACCGCTTGTCCTAATTTTTTCATTAAAACAAGACGAAGCTGGCCATTTAACACTTTTTTGTCATGTGACATATAAGCTAAGAATTCATCTAGAGGAATTTTAGGACAAACTGCAGGCAAATTGGCGCGTAAAATGATTTTTTTTGTACGTTCAACATCTTCAGCTGAAATCCAGCCCATACGGTGTGATAAATCTGCAGCCATGACCATGCCTACAGCAACAGCCTCACCATGCAGCCAAGCGCCATAACCCAAATATGACTCAATCGCATGGCCAAAAGTATGGCCTAAATTCAGCAAAGCACGCTCACCTTGCTCTTTCTCATCATTTGCCACAATTCGCGCTTTATGCGCACAAGACTTATAAACCGCTTCAGCTAAAAGCTCAGGATTACGGGCAATCAAACCGTCCATATTCTCTTCAAGCCAAACCAAGAATTCCTGATCACCAAGCAATGCGTACTTAATCACCTCAGACAAACCCGCAGACAGCTCACGGTCAGGCAAAGTATTCAGCTGAGACATATCCGCCAATACAGCTTGCGGCTGCTGAAATGCGCCAATCATATTCTTGCCCAATGGATGATTAATGCCTGTTTTCCCGCCCACGCTTGAATCCACTTGAGACAATAACGTTGTCGGCACCTGAATAAAGTACACGCCGCGCTGAAAACATGCCGAAGCAAAACCGGCCATATCCCCAATAACACCGCCGCCCAAAGCCAGCACGGTACAGTCACGGTTAAAACCCGCTTCCAATAAAGCATCAAAAATAAGATTCAAATGCTCAATATTTTTGTATTTTTCACCATCTGGCAAAACACATACCGCCGTCTTTTTTCCTAGCGCCTGAACCGCCTGCTCATAATGCTCCAGATATAAAGGCGCAACCGTTGCATTTGAAACGATCATCACTTGCTTGCCATGGATATACGGTTCTAGCAAAGCTTGAGGATTTAAGTGACTGCCAATAAAAATAGGATAACGGCGTTCGCCAAGTTCGACATGTAAAGTTTGCATGGATAATGAGGCTCTATGAGTGACTAACTGCTTTTGAAGAAAGAATCATATTCAAAATTTTATGCGCCAAATCACGGGCAGCGCCTTGATTGGTTTCAATAATATGGTGTGCGACTTCACGATACAGCGGATCCCGCGCAGCCAGTAAATCTTTTAATTTTTGTTCTGGATTTTCAACTTGTAAAAGCGGGCGATTTTTATCACGGTAGGTACGCTGCAGCTGAATTTCAACAGGCGTATAAAGATAAACAACAATACCGCGATGTTTTAAAAACTCACGGTTTGGGGCTTGAGTGACCGCTCCGCCGCCTGTTGCAAGAACAAGCCTATCGCGTGCAGTTAACTCATCAATAACCGCCGTTTCACGCCCTCTAAAACCAGCTTCCCCTTCTTTTTCAAAAATCCAAGGAATGGTTGCTCCTGTTTTTCGTTCAATTTCATGATCACTGTCAATAAAATCACGGCCTAACAGTTCAGCTAAATGACGCCCAACGGTTGTTTTTCCTGCCCCCATAGGCCCTACCAAATATATATTTGGCAGGGTTTCAAACTCATTGCTTGGCAAGGAGTCACCTTTTGATTTTGTTAATTTCAAAATATATTAATGATTTCTTGAAACACTGTCATTAACAATTCGTGGAGTAACAAAAATTAGCAGTTCTGTTTGATTCGATACTTTCGAATTATTTTTAAATAAGTTGCCTACGACTGGCAGCTCAGCTAAAAAAGGAACCTTCTGATAGCCACTTCGCTTAATGTCATCAAAAATACCGCCTAATACGACTGTTTCACCATCACCTACCAACACATTGGTTTGAATTTCATTGGTGTTAATCAAATAGCCTGCAGCGGTTAAATCACCCACGGTATCTTTTTCTATTTTCAGTTCCATTTGCACTTTACCATCAGGCGTAATGCTTGGCGTAACTTCCAATTTCAAGTTTGCATCCACAAAGCTTGTTGTTGTTCCGCCTTCAGCACTCCATGACTGATAGGGAATCTGATCACCGCGCAAGATATACGCTTTTTGTTTATCTCCAGTCAACACTTTCGGTGCAGAAAGCACCTCACCATGACCATCTGACTGCAGCGCAGTTAACTCCAAATCCAGCATAAAGTCTGAAATTTTGAGTAAGCCAAAATTGAATGTCCCTGCCGAAGCCGTACCTAGATCTACACCTAGATCGAATTTAGGTGAGAAATCTCCGCCCCAAACGTTTGAGCCATTTGAACCGCCAGACAGACTCGGGTTATTGCGCGCTAATCCCCAATTGATACCCAAATTGCGTGAAAATTCAGTTTGAGCAGTCACAATCCTTGCTTCAACCATCACCTGCTTAACTTCTACGTCCAGCAAATCAACCATCTTACGGATTTTGTCAATATTTTGAGACGTATCATTAATAATTAAGGTATTCGTTCGCGCATCAACAGATATTGATCCACGTGAACTTAGCAATGCATCTGAAGCATTATTACCGCCATTATTGCCGCCATTCGTATTATTCGTCTTACTTTGAGTAATCAGCTTTTCAATATCCGCCACCTTAGCATAGCTAAGCTTTAGATATTCTGTTTGAATTGGCGCTAATTTGATACTTTGCTCCAATGCTTTTGCTTCATCTTCTTCAGCTTTAATCAGCTCTGCAACTGGCGCAATCCAAATCACACTGCCATTACGGCGCTTATCCAGATTTTTCGTTTTTAAAACAATATCCAGCGCCTGATCCCAAGGTACATCTTTCAAGCGTAAGGTAATATTTCCTTGTACTGAATCTGCTGCCACCATATTAATATCGGTAAAATCAGCCAGCAGCTGCAGAACGCGTCGAACTTCGATATCCTGGAAATCAAGTGAAATTTTCTTGCCTGTATATTGATTTGCAGCTTTAGGCTTTAATGGATTCTTATCTTCTGGACGTTTTAAGCTAATCGTTAAACGATTATCTGTCTGATAAGCCATATATTCATAGCTGCCAGAAGTCGAAATTGTAATAAGGCCGTTACCCTTTTCATTTTGCGCATCCACCGTCGCTACCGGTGTTGCAAAATCATTTGCATTTAACCTGCGCACCAAATGTGCCGGCAATTTACTGCCTAAAGTACGCACCACAACCTTACTGCCTTGCTGCTGTACATCAACTGGCGTATTGCTGCCCATTAAGTCAATCACAACTTGGCCTTCACCCGCTGAACCGCGCTGAAAACCGATATTTGAAATGCCCTGAGTTTGCGGCACTGCAACAGGCGCGGCTGCAGTATTGGCCGCATTGATTTTTAAAATAAAAGTATTGCCTTCAACACGCGTTGTAAATGCTCCGGCATCAGCTAAATTTACAGTTAAACGCGCCCGCTGCGCATCAGATGTCACATCTACTGATTGCGCTTCTTGTGTAGCAACAGGAATTGTACTTTGCTTTAAGCTTTGACCTGCTTTATCAAAATCCAGCACTAATCGAGACGGCTGTTCTAATTGATAAGCTTGCGGCTGGGGTGGCAAGCCATTGAACATTACGCGAATTTCCGTACCTTGCCCAGGAATTTGCATAGGCACAATATTAGTAACACTCACCTGTGCGCTAGCAGCCTGCATAACCGCCATTGCTACAGCACCCATTGTAAACTGACGAAACACATGGTTCATTGTATTGCCATCCCCAAAAATTAAATCTGTCATAATCTTTTTCATTTTTATTCCTTTAAGCTCAAGGCGCCAGCCCAATTAAAATCAGGCTTCTTGGACGCTCTACATATCCCTCTCGCCCATCTGGAATAACCTCAATCAAATCAATTTGAGTCGGTGTAATATTGATAATCCGACCTTGATTGAGCCCCATATAACTGCCGCGCTGTACACGTTCGATCTGACCATCCGGCGTTTGAATCAACGCGGTGATTCCGCCTGACTGATTCCGCATACTGCCTTTCATGTTCAATGTTTCTAATGCATAGCTTTCTAGCGGCTGCTGCTGGCGGTTAAAATTCGGGTACACCCGTTTTCCAGCCATAATTTTCAGCTCAGCAGCTAAGGAACTTGGCAAGAATGGACTTTTAAGCTGATGCGCTGCATAAACAAAAGTTTCAACCGTCGTAAAATCTGGCGCCGGTTCAATCGGCAAGGGCGCCTGATTGCGAATATTAGCCATTTCCTGATTAACAGCATCAATTCGGCTATCACAGCCAGCAAATAACAGCCCCATCATTGAAAATAATGCGATATGTTTCATTTTCATTATTGAGCGCCTCCTGCAGATGCATTATCCGTACTGCCAATATATCGGTATGTTTTCGCCTGCATGACATAATCAATTTTTGGAATTTCCGACTTTGCATTGCTGCTGCCAGTCGCACTAATCGTAAAATCATGCAGCGTCACAATACGCGATAAACCCGCAATACCGCTGACAAATGAACCAAATGCGTGGTAATCACCCGTTGCTTCAATCGAAATCGGCTGTTCAATAAAGAATTCTTGTTTAACTTCCGGCTCTAAGCGAATATTTTTAAACTTCAAACCAGAATTAACACCTGTCACGTTAATATCTTCAACCAAACCTGGAATCTCTGTTTCCTTCGGCAATTGATCTAGCTGCTGATTAAAACGTGTTTCCATTTCCTGCAATTGAGTCTGGTACTGCTGTAAATTACGCAGTTTCGAATCTTTTTCTTTAAATTCATTTAATAAATTTTGTTCTTGCGCACTTGCATTCGCAATCGCCTCAATTTTGCCTTTAATCATGACAAAATAGCTAAGGACCAAAACAAAAGCAAAGATCAAAATCCAGCAGGTAATTTTGACCGACAAAGGCCAGCTGCCGTAATTATTGGGATCTAGTGTATTAAACTGCTGTAAAAATTTATCCAGCGTCATTTTTTTCTTTACTGGTGCAGCTGGCTCTTGATTTAATTCATCAAAGTTATCTTTGCTCATTTCGGCGCCTCCGCAGTTGTTACGGCTGAAGCTGGTTCAGAAGCCGCATTCGCTTGATCTGCAGCAGTTGCTTGCACCGTAATTTGGTCCAAATCAGCTGTGACGACAAACGCACCATAGCTCTCCTCTACACGCGGAACTACAGAACTTGGAGCACGCGCTTTTTCTTCTGCAGCCAAGAATGAATTCATAAATGCATTGCGATACCATGGAGACGATTCCAAGTTACGCAACAGCTCAGCGACAGCATTTGGACTTTCAGCTTTACCTTCAAATGTAAATTTATCACCTGAACGCGTAAATCTAGTAATGTACAAATTCGCCGGCATGACCCGTACAAGCTCATCAATCAAATGTACTGCAATTGGACGCTGAGACTGTAAACCTTGAATAAGCTTCATACGTTCAACAATCGCATTACGCTGCTCTTGTAAACCATCTAGCGATTTCAGCTGCACATCTAAATTCTGGTTAGTACTGATAATCAGCTGATTTGCCTGTTCTTGATCCTGCAATTTTTGATCATAGTAGAACCATACTGCAGCTGCTGCTAAAACCCCTAAAAAAAATGTCCCAATGCAAAGCGCAATAAATTCTTTTTTTCGTTTCTCTCTTAGCTCATCGCGCCAAGGGAGTAAGTTAATCTTTGCCATTAATCAAAACTCCTCAATGCCAAACCACATGCCACCAAGAGCGATGAAGCATCATTTTCAATTTTTTTAATATCGATTTGAGGTGAGAAACCCATTTGTAAAAATGGATTGGCAATGGTTACACGATAGCCTAATTTCTGCTGCAGCAATTTCGCTAAACCAGGAATATTGGCATTACCGCCCGCGAGTAAAATATGATCAATTTCATTAAACTGAGATGATGAGAAGAAGAACTGCAATGAGCGCGCTGCCTGCTGAACCACTGCCTCTAAGAACGGTTCCAAAACCTCTACATCATAATCATCCGGAAGTGCGCGGGTTTTTTTCGCACGGCCCGCTTCTTCAAAAGACAAACCGTATCGGTTTTGAATTTCTTGAGTCAGCTGCTTGCCGCCAAAAACCTGCTCGCGGTTATAAATG
Source organism: Acinetobacter tianfuensis (assembly GCF_003611465.1). Lineage (GTDB taxonomy): Bacteria > Pseudomonadota > Gammaproteobacteria > Pseudomonadales > Moraxellaceae > Acinetobacter > Acinetobacter tianfuensis. The sequence goes on along the minus strand of NZ_RAXV01000014.1, from coordinate 11,912 downwards.
ACTTTATTATTCTGCATGACATACAGCGTTGTCATACTGTGACCGATATCCAAAATACCAACTGTCTTTACGCCCATTGGCAATGTATCTGAAAATACTTTAAATGCATTTTCTAAAGCAAAGCTTTCAACATCGGCAATTTTGGGGGTCAGACCAGCCAGCTCCAAAACTTCAGAACGGCCTTCGATATTTTCAATACGTGTTGCAACCAGCAGCACATTTACACGGTTGGGGTTTGCTAAAATATCTGGAAGAACTTCAAAATCTAAACTAGCTTCATCCAGCGGGAACGGAATGTATTGCTCGGCATCCATACGGATTTGCACTTCACGCTCATCTGCTGTCATATCCGCATCCATTTCGATAACTTTCGTAATCACCATGGATGTCGGTATAGCAAAAGATGCATTTGAAGATTGCGTATTGGCCAAGTTAATAGCGCGCTCTAATGAGTCGCCGACCGCTTCAGGATTCAGGATGTTTTTTTCAACAACGCTGCCCTCTTGCAGCGGGACCAAAGCATAGCTTTCAACCCAGTGCCTGCCGCCTTTTACAGAAAGTTCCAGAACCTTAACAGAAGTTGAACTAATATCTACCCCTATTAACCCCTTATTTGGCTTACGATATAACCTGAGCACAATATCATTCCTATTATTTTTTTATCCCCAAAAAAAAGTAACCCACTAATTAATACAAATCAGCCTATAATTTATTGCAGATACAATATCTCATATAACATTCTGCGCGTCTTAAGGATATACTGACCGCTAATTAGTTTGCCATTAGCTCTTATTAAAACTTACTTGTTATGAAAAAGCTATCTTGTTCAGGCCTCGTTCACCCATTTTTTTTGATCTTAATTTTAGTTTTGATCTCTATTCCGATGGGTTTTTATGGCATGTATCTCTATATTGCACCATCTTTGCCAGAAATGTCCACCCTGAAAAAGGCGCCATTATTAAAACCGCTGCAAGTATATAGTGCTGATAATGAGCTGATTGCAGAATATGGCGGCAAACTCTCTGTGCCGGTTGAGTACGAGCAGATTCCGCCTGCATTTATTCATGCTTTTCTAGCAGCTGAAGATTCTTCATTTTTTGAGCATAGCGGCATCAGTTTTAAAGGTTTAGGGCGGGCCGTCAGCGAAAGTATTACAGGCTCTGATGTGCAGACTGGCGGATCGACCATTACCATGCAGGTCGCTAAAAACTATTATTTAAGCTCTGAACGAACCTTAAAACGCAAACTGACTGAAGTATTCCTTGCACGAAAAATAGAACAAAATCTCAATAAAGAAGAAATTTTATCGTTATATGTCAATAAAATCTTTTTAGGCAAAAATGCTTACGGGATCGCCGCTGCAGCTAAAATTTATTACAACAAGAGTTTAAGTGAACTTTCACTCGGCCAAATGGCCATGATTGCAGGCCTGCCAAAAGCGCCATCTAAATACAACCCCGTAGCCAATCCTAAACGCGCTCTAGAACGCCGCAACTGGATTTTAGGCCGCATGCTGCAGTTAGGCTACATTTCTCAGCAGCAATATGAAGCTGGGATTGCAGAGCCTATTAATCTAGATATGCCTGACCGCGGTATCAGCAACCGATTTCCCTATGTCGGTGAAATGGTCCGCACAGAATTAACAGAAACACTTGGCGAACAGGCAGTCGATTCTGGCTATAAAGTCTATACAACCATTAACAGCCAGCGTCAGGCTTATGCAGAACAGGCAGTACAAGAGGGCTTGGAGAGTTATGACCGCCGCCACGGCTGGCGCGGTGCAGAAGCCCACGGCAAACCGTTAAAAGAATTTACAGCATTCGCAAATACCTACCCAGCCCAAGTCATTAAAGTGGGAAGTTCAACTTTTGATGCCTTACTGCAGGATGGCACTGCTATTACTGTACCCTGGTCGGGTATGTCATGGGCCCGTCCCTACCGCAACGCTAACAGCGTAGGCAATGCGCCGAGCAAAGCCTCACAAATTGTGAAAGTTGACGATATTGTCCGCCTGCGCCCGAATGAACAGAAAACCGCATGGTCATTAGTTCAAATCCCTAAAGTGCAAGGTCAGCTGATTGCCTTAAATCCCAATAATGGCGCAATTGAAGCAGTTGTTGGCGGCTATAATTTTTACCATTCAACATTTAACCGCGCGCTGCAAGGCTGGCGTCAGCCTGGCTCTACCATTAAGCCTTTTGTATATGCATTGGCGCTGGAACGAGGCATGACACCATACAGCATGGTGAATGACAGCCCCATCACCATTGGAAAGTGGACACCTCGCAACTCTGATGGACGCTATCTAGGCATGATTCCGCTGCGGCGCGCATTGTATTTATCACGCAATACCGTTTCCGTGCGCTTATTGCAAATGGTCGGCATTGAGCGGACACGCCAATTGTTTATGGATTTCGGCCTGCAGGAAAACCAAATTCCGCGCAACTACACGATTGCCCTAGGCACCCCCCAAGTCTTGCCGGTACAAATGGCAACAGGCTATGCTGCTTTCGCCAATGGCGGTTACCGTATCCAGCCGCACTTTATTGACCGCATTGAAGATGCATATGGCAAAGTCATTTATCAGTCCAATCCTGATTATGCCTGCATTGCATGTATCAATGAAAAAGAGGCTCCAATAGACAGCGCGGATCCGGCAACACCAGATGATGAAGTCATTGAAGTGACCAATCAGCCAGTTGCGGCAAATCATCCTAAAACCGCAATTGATACCGGCAATTACCGTCAAGCGCAGCGCATTATTAAATCAAGTTCTGCTTATGACATGGCAAATATTTTGCGTGACGTGATTCAGCATGGTACAGGCCGTGCCGCTTTACGTATTGGGCGCAGTGACTTAGGCGGAAAAACAGGCACGACAAATGATGCTAAAGATGCATGGTTTGCGGGTTTCAATGGCAAATTAGTGTCGATTGCATGGGTTGGATTTGACCAGCCTACCACGCTTGGCCGCCGTGAATATGGCGGTGTGGCAGCCTTGCCCATTTGGACAGACTTCATGGCAAATGCTTTGCAAAATACGCCTGAGTCATGGGTACGCTTAGACAAAAGCGCCAAAGCGCCTATACAGCGCGGACAAGCCGCTGTTCAAATACAAGAGGGAGCAGAACCAGACCGCTCATCTCCCGCCTTAGCTCAGCCGATTTACCGTCCAGCGCCGGTGGCGCCGCAGCGCACACCGCAAAATGACTTTGAAGACTTGCCCGGTGAACAGCCGCTTGCGCCAACCCGCACAGCACCGCCTGCGATGGACAGCCAGCCAGCTCAAAAGCCTGCAAATGATGCTTTAGGCAACCTCATACAGCAAGTTCAATAATAAAAAAGCCCTCGTATTTGAGGGCTTTTTTATATACAGCGCATTAGTGTTTTTGAAACACAAAAACTTGATAATGTGCTGTTAACTCAAATTGATCATGCTGCTCCAGCGCCTGTCTACGTTCTGGCTTAGCTTTGTATGCATACGGCGTCATCGCAATCAAATTCTTTAAATCTGCCTGATTCAGCAGCATAGGCGCTTCAACCACTTGCTGATCCAGCAAATTAAAGCAGTCTGACAGCTGTTCAGCAAATTTGCTTGGCTCATGCTGCTTCACTTCTTCAAATAAAGCTTCCCGCATAGCATACAGATGCTCTGGTGCAGGTGTAACCACCAATAAATATGCTTTTGGCTTTAATACTCTTAAGATTTCTTCTTTTGGAATTGGACTGAATAAGCTGGTACACAGATCAATACTTTGATCCATCACTGGCAATGTCGCTCCAGTACCGACAATCCATGTGACCTGCTTATTTTGCTTAGCTGCTGCCTGTACCGCATTTTTAGCAATATCAACACCGACACACTGCATCACTTCGGCCTGCATCGCATTGGTATAGTAGCCTTCACCGCAGCCAATATCTAAAAGGTTTTCAATACGCAATTCACGTATTTTTTTGACCACTGCCTGCTGCAGCGGCGCATAGTGGCCTGCACTCAAAAATGCACGGCGCGCCTGTACAGATTCAGGTGTATCGCCGGGATTTTTACTATGTTTGTGCTGCACCACATGCAGATTGACATACCCCTGCTTTGCCACATCATAGCTATGGCCATTTTCACAGCGCCATGTTCTTTCTTGCAGCGCCAAGCCTGTTTTGCACACAGGGCACATCAGCAGATTCATCATTTTCTCCAAAGCCGCGAAGGCATTAAAAAAGCCGGCAATTGACCGGTTTTTTATTTTCAATTTTTTGCTTAACGCAATTTTAAAGTCATTAGACCCAAAACTACCAGCATAATTGTAATAATCCAAAAACGGATGACAACCTGAGTTTCACGCCAGCCTTTTTTCTCATAATGATGATGCAGAGGCGCCATCAAAAATACACGCTTATTGCGCATACGCAATGAACCAATCTGCAAAAATACCGACACCGCTTCTACAAGGAATACGCCCGCCATAATGGCGAAAACGATCTCCTGACGAACCATAACGGCAATCGTACCCAGCATAGCGCCTAAAGATAAGGCGCCGACATCACCCATGAAGACTTGCGCAGGATGTGCGTTAAACCATAAAAATGCCAGACCTGCGCCAATCATTGCTGCGCAAATCACAACCAGTTCGGAAGCATAGCTCACATAAGGAATATGCAAATATGTCGCAAAACGGATATCACCAGCCAAATAAGCAAATACGCCTAAACCTGCAGCAACTAAAACAACAGGCATAATTGCCAAGCCATCTAGACCATCTGTTAAATTCACCGCATTTGACGCGCCATTAATCACTAAATATGTGAAAATAATGAAGCCGATACCCAATGGAATCATTGAAAGCGGGATACTTAAGTCCTTAAAGAAAGGAATAAGCACGTCCAGCATATCCGCAGTCTGTGCTGGGTTTGGCTGACTCGATGCAATCACATACAGCGCAATACCTGCACCCAGTGAGGCAACAGAGGTCCAAAAGAACTTTTTCTTTGCAGGCAGGCCAGCATTATCTTTATAGCGGATTTTAATCCAGTCATCTGCCCAGCCTACAGCGCCAAATACCACCATAACACCCAGCACAATCCATACATATGGGTTAGATAAATCTGCCCATAACAATGTCGATATGCTGATAGACAAAAGAATCAGTACACCGCCCATTGTTGGCGTACCCATTTTTTTAGCATGGTTTTCAGGCGCATATGAACTGACCGCTTGACCATATTTAAGCGCCTGCAATTTTCGAATCATTACAGGGCCAAGGACAAGACCAATTGTCAATGCCGTTAAGACACTGAGCAGCGCACGAAGCGTTAAATAGCGAACCACCTGAAACGTGCTGTCATAGCCCGCCAAATGTTCAAATAGCCATAACAGCATTTAGAGTTTCTCCATCAAGGCAGCCATAAGTGTTTCCATATGGGTAAACCGCGACCCTTTAAACAGAAAAGACATCGGCTGAGGTTGATGTGTTTCAATCAAACTTATTAAAAATGGCAATGCCTGCTCTTGGTTTAAAAAAGCCTGCATTTTTTTACCATATTGTGTACTGCGCGCGCCTTCTTGCATAGCAGGAGCAAATTCGCCCACTGCAACTACAAAATTGAGGCCTTTTACCGAAACCAAATCACGGCCCAGCTTATAGTGCTCAATCGCCGCAGATGCACCGAGTTCACCAATATCACCTGTCACCATGACGCGGACACCGTCCTGCTGTGACAGTACTTCAGCTGCTGCGCGCATAGAACTTGGATTCGCATTATAAGTATCATCAATAAACAAATAATGTTGATGCGAAATGAAATTGAGACGGCCTTTTGCGCCTTTTGCCTGCTCCAAACCAGCAGCAATATCATCCAGCCCCACACCAATCGCCAATGCAAAAGCCGCCGCCGCTGCCGCATTCTGAACATTATGCTCACCGGCAAACGGCAGACGGACTGGGCAGCTGCCTGTTGGCGTATGCAGCATAAATTCTGCAGACTGAGCATGCAGCTGAATATCCGCTGCATAAACATCACCGCCCGCACCAAAACTTAATTGTTTCTGCGTCTGAACTGCACTGCGGATCACATCTGTATAGTCATCTGCTGCTGGAACAATTGATGTCCCCGTTTGAGCAATATGTGCGTATATTTCAGATTTTGCATTGCAAATGCCGTCACGGCCGCCAAATTCACCCAAATGCGCAGTCCCGATATTTAAAATACCAGCAACCTGCGGCTGCACTAAATTTGAGGTGTAATCAATTTCACCTTGATGGCTTGCACCCAGCTCCATCACAGCATATTGATGCTCCGCACGAAGCTCTAACAGCATGACGGGCACACCAAGATCATTATTCAAATTACCGCGGGTAATCAGCGTCGGCGCTAGACGCGACAAAATACTGCCCAGCATTTCTTTGGTTGTCGTTTTACCGCTGCTGCCTGTCAGCGCAATGACTTTCAGATCAGGGTATTTCGCACGGCGGCAAGCGCCTAAACAACCCAATGCCAAGCGCGTATCTGCGACCACAAGCTGGCAAATATCAGCGTCAACAGGATGGCTTACAATGGCAATTTCACAGCCATTTTCAGCCACTTGCAGAATAAAATCATGAGCATCGAAACGCTCGCCTTTCAGCGCTAAGAAAGCATCACCTTTCTCTGCATCACGAGAGTCAGTCAAAATACGCTTGATCGCTCCTTCTGGAACACGCCCATGATGCCAATGCCCTTTCGCAGCGTCAGCCAATTCAGCAGCTGACCAAGGTTCTAAAGGCACGGTACTGGTTGTAGAGGTATGCATATTCTTTCCTATTAAGCTGGATAGCCTGAATCAGGGTGATGATGCAAAGCCTGAACAGCAGACTGCACCTCGACCACATCATCAAACCAATGGCGCACGCCATCAATTTCTTGATAATTTTCATGACCTTTACCTGCGATAACAACAATATCGCCAGCTTTGGCCTGCTTCACAGCAAATTTAATCGCTTCACGGCGGTCATGAATTTCATGTACCTGATGATTTGCAAACTGAATGCCTGCTTTCATATCTGCAAAAATTTGTTCTGGATTTTCCGTACGCGGATTATCTGACGTCAGCAGCGCCACGTCCGCATAATCTAAAGCCGCCTGTGTCATCAGCGGGCGTTTGCCGCGGTCACGGTCTCCGCCGCAGCCAAAAATAGCCCATAAATCAGCAGCGGCATGACGTTTCAGTGTCGTCAGCACTTGAATCAGCGCATCAGGTGTATGCGCATAATCGACAATAAATAAACGATCTTCATCACGAATCACCTGCATGCGGCCTGGTGCGCCTTGTAATTTTGGCGCTGCCGCAATTAGCGCTGCCAGCTCAAAACCAGCCTGCTCAGCAGCAATCAAACTTGCTACAATATTTTCTACATTGAAATGCCCCAGCAACGGACTATGCACTTCAAAATCGCCTTTCGCTGTTTTTAGCGTAAATACCGCACCGCCTAAGCTATAACGAATATCCTGCACTTCATAATCAGCAGCCTTAGTTGTTGAATAAGTGAGAATTTTAGGCTGGGCAGGATTTTTTTGCGCTGCCTGCAGCATAATGCCCGCATATTCATCATCAATATTAATAATAGCGGCTTTCAGTGAAGCAAACTGAAATAAGCGTGATTTTGCCTCGGCATAAGCTTCTAATGTCTTATGGTAGTCCAAATGATCACGGCTAAGATTGCTGTAAGCTGCGATTTCAATATCACAGCCATTTAAACGCCCTTGCTCCAAACCATGTGAACTGGCTTCAATTGAAGCGAATGCTGCGCCCTGAACAGCATAATCATGCAGCGCATTTTGCAGATGCAGTGCATCCAGCGTGGTATGCGAAGACGCCTCCAGCTGCGGTAAAATACCGTTGCCTGTCGTCCCCATTACTGCGCACTTTTTGCCTTGCAGCATAAGAAGTTCTGCAATTAAGCGTGAAATGGTGGTTTTACCATTTGTGCCGGTCACTGCAATAATCCGTGCTGGCTGAACAGGAGCAGCTGCCTGTAAATATTGCTTCTGCCATTGCCCCATCAACTGACGGACATTAGCTACGGTCAAAGCCTTTTCTATATTTAAATCAATTTCAGAAATCACAGCAAGCGCACCCAAATCTAAAGCAGCTTGAGCAAATTGCGCCGTTTTTTCTGGCTGTGAAAATGACGTGAGCGCAATAAAAATTTGCCCAGCACGGATTTTACGGCTATCTAAATTAAAACCGCCAAAAGGCTGTGTCATCCAGTCTGCAGGCTGGGCAGCGGTGTAAATATCGTTAAAGCAAATTGGCATTCATCACCTCTTACTGGATTTTAGGAGTGTCTAATGGCTTATCTAAAGGCACATTCATCAGACGTAAAGATTCCTGCATTACGCGGGCAAAAACTGGCGCTGCGACTAAACCGCCGTAATACGCGCCTTTCGGGTTTTCCACAACAACAATCATCGCCAAGCGAGGATCACTGACTGGCGCCACACCGGCAAATAATGCACGGTAATCTGTTTGAGAATAACCCTTGCGGTCTGGACGCAGCTTATGTGCTGTCCCTGTTTTACCTGCAACACGATAGCCCGGAATATTGGCTTGACGCGCTGTACCGCCGGGCAGTGTCACCGCTTCCATCATCAGCAGGACCTGATCTGCAATTTTTGCATCTATTATCTGTTCGCCTTTTGGCGCTTCATCCAGCTTATACAGGCTGAGCGGCATTTTTTTGCCCTTATTGGCAATCATGGCATAGGCATCTGCCAGCTGCAGTACAGTTGCATTCAAGCCATATCCATAAGACATGGTGGCAACTTCCGAGACATTCCACTTGCTTGGCGGTAAGATTAAGCCTGCGCTTTCGCCAGGGAATTTTACAGCTGAACGCTCACCGAAACCTAAGCGCTTATAAAATGTCGGCAATGTTGCGTATGGCAACGACAGCGCAATTTTCGCCACACCGACGTTAGATGATTTCTGAATAATTCCGCCGAGTGTTAACGCGCCATAATTATGCGTATCACGGATGGTATGGTTGCCGACCCGCATTGAGCCTGGACCTGTATTAACCACGGTATTGGCGGTATATTTGCCGCTCTCTAAAGCCATTGCCACAGTAATAGGCTTCATGGTTGAGCCTGGCTCAAATGAGTCAATTGCACCGCGGTTACGCATCGCATCTTTATTTAAAACGCCATTTTTATCATTTGGGTTATATGAGGGCCAACTGGTCATTGCCAGAATTTCACCTGTTTTAACATCAACAGCAATCGCCGTGGCAGAACGCGCATTGTTTGCCACACCTGCAGCGGTCAATTCACGGTACATAATGTATTGCAGGCGCGAATCAATGCTCAGGGTAATATTCTCCCCCGGCTCGACCTCTTTAATCACTTCAGGATCTTTAAAACGGTTGCCCTTTTTATCACGCACAATCTGCTGTTCGCCATCCTCGCCCGCCAGACGCTGATTCAGCTGCATTTCCAGACCCTCAATCCCCATACTTTCACTATTGGTCAAACCAATAATCTGAGAATTCGGCTGCGGCTGCGGATAGTAACGCTTATAGTTTTTCTCTGTATAAACACCCTGAAAATCACGTTTCATGATGATTTCCGCTTGCTGCGGCGGGACTTCTTTTTTCAAAATCAAATAACGCGAACGAGGCCGCTCATTCATTTTCGCCCGCAGTTCTGCGCGGTCCATACCGACGGCATCCGCCAGTTCATCTAAATTCAGGTTCTTATCTGGCAGCTGACGTTTCAGCTTATTGCTATTCGGATCTTTTGCCAGTAAAGCTGTTGTTTCTTCAAACAGTTTTTTATTATCAAAATAATCACGCGGATCAATGACAATTTTCATCACGGGTGTGCTGATCGCCAAAGGCACACCATGCCGATCATAAATTACCCCGCGCATTGCGCGGATTTTTTCAGTTCTTAAAATTTTGGCATTGGCTTTATTTTGCAGAAAATCTTTATTAATCACCTGCACATAAAAAGCACGGCCCACTAAGGCTAGAAAACATAGAAGCACCACAGCCCACATCAGATAAAAACGCCACATATCTACGCTGATGGCGGTTTTTCCTGTTACTGACTGCTTCTTGCGTACAGTTTGCTTACTTCTCTTATCAACCATGTTGCAGCTAGCCTTATTTTTTCTCTTCTGAAGTTTGCGGCAAAGAAATAACTACCGTTTGCGCGACTGGCGGCGAATACATCCGAAGCTGCGTGACTGCACGTGTGCCAATCTGAGCTGTCGCGCCAAAAGTTTGCTGTTCAATCAGCAAACGGCCCCACTCTGCATTTAAATCATCACGCTCACGCATGAATGCATTCAGCTGACGGTAATCCTGACGGTATTCAAACACCTGAAATACTACAAAAATTGCACTGATAAATACCAGCGCTACAAGCACCGCATAAATGATGACTTTTTTAAACCGCAAATTGTCAGGGCTTTTTTCTATCGCTTCGGTTTTCATTATTCGCCTTTAAACTATGCGTTCTGCTGCACGAAGCCATGCACTGCGTGAACGCGGGTTGGCTTTCACTTCTTCATCACTCGCTTTCACGCGTGATACTTTCTTTAAACGGCGTGTATCTTCACGCTTTTGCGGCATTCCCCAGCCTGTGTCTTCTGCTAAAGTTGATTCTTTTTGAATAAATTGTTTAATCAAACGGTCTTCCAGAGAATGGAAGCTGATCACGGCCAAACGGCCCTCAGGTTGTAATACTTCCACAGCTTGCGGCAAGAAAACTTCAATATCTTCTAATTCTTTATTAATGGCAATACGGATCGCCTGAAAAGTGCGGGTTGCTGCATGTTTGTTTTTTTCCCATTTTGGATGAGCAACTTTGACAATTTCAGCTAATTCCGCAGTTGTTGCGATATATCCTGCTGCTTTAATCGCTTTGGCAATACGGCGGCTGTAACGCTCTTCACCATATTGAAAAATATAATTAGCCAGCGCTTCTTCTTCTATATCTACTAGCCACTCTGCAGCTGTTTGGCCTTGAGAATTATCCATACGCATATCAAGCGGGCCATCCTTCATAAAACTGAAGCCGCGCTCTGCCTGATCCAGCTGCGGCGAGGACACCCCTAGATCCGCCATAACCCCATCAACCTGCTGAATGCCGCGCGCTGCTAATTCCTGCTTTAAATCGGCAAAGCTGGCATGAATAATCTGAAAGCGCGGATCTTCTTGTTCTAATTCTGCAGCCACAGCCAATGCCTGAGGATCTTTATCGAAACCAAAAACACGTGCATTTTCATCTAATTTTGAAAGTAATAAACGAGTATGCCCGCCGCGTCCAAATGTGCCGTCTACATAAATTCCTGTATTGCGCCCGCCAAGCAGAGCATCAACAGTTTCGTGAAGTAATACAGAAATATGCGACATACAGGATCATTCATTGCAATAAAAAGTAACTGCACATTATTACCTTGTTTTAACAAAGCTCCAAACGACTTTTTGTACAGAAATATTACTTTCCATAGAGAAAACCGTTTTTAACTGTACAAAGCCTGTAAAGCAGAAGATTTAAAGCATACAGCGTATACATTTAATCTCTTATCTGCGTGGATCAGCACAATTTTAAAATATATTTGAAGTTAAATTGCACCATACTGATTTGCACAATGCCTGCTATCTTCATTTCTCTTAAAACCCCTCTCACAACATAATTTTGCATGATTATTCAAGCTGTATTCCCCCAAATATGCCTTCCAATAAATATCACATCATGAATGACAGCAATAAAAAAAGCCTCTGAGTTCAGAGGCTTTTTTTATTCAGCTTTTATCCACTGGAGCGTAAGACCTCATGGTTCAGCATGAGGATATAAGCGACTGGCGTAAGCCATACGACATAGGGTGTCGTATTAAATATCTCTACTGTTCTCTACTTAGAGTATTGTTGTTA
>NZ_RAXV01000013.1 GCF_003611465.1 Acinetobacter tianfuensis | reverse complement strand
TTAGATGTGGGTCTGTATCTGATGGAATATTACAATCAGATACGACCACATCAATTTAATGATGGACTCAGCCCTTGTGAGGCTGAAAAAAGACTTAAAAATGTGTCCAATATTTGTTGACCACTACAAAATAACCTAAAAGATAGATATATGGGATATTTATACCCTTTTATCTGCTTTTTATAAAATAAATAGATCAGATTTACCTGTAATTTTACTTAAAAATATTGTTCTAAATTGCTCATGATGATTTGGCAGCATGGAACATATTACTCAGCTTTCTACCTATATTTTAACGCTGTTTTTAGCGGCGCTTTTACCTGGGCCGGGCATGACAGGACTGATGTTTAAAACTTTGTCGCAGGGCTATCAAGCCGGCATGGTCATGCTCTTGGGCCTCATGACCGCAGATATGATGTATCTAGCCGCCTCTATTTTTTTATTGAGTTATATCACGCAGCTTAGTCCCCATTTTTCATTTTATTTAATTGTCTTTGCAAGCCTCTATTTGCTGTATCTGGCTTATCAATTTTGGACCTTTCAAGGAGATTTGTTGGCGGTATCGAATGAGCTGAATATGGGGCAAACTTTTTCTGCTTATAAGGATGGGTTGATGATCACGCTCAGCAACCCTAAAACCATCTCTTTTTATTTGGCCTTAGTGCCTGCAATTTTCGGCTCGGTATCTTTACAGGAAAAAAGCCCAGTGCTGATGTCCGTGACTTTATTTACACTGGCGATGGTTGGCGGACTTTATATTTTCTTTTCGCTGAGCTTAAAAAAGGTGCTTAAGCCTTTGCATGTACAGAAAATGTTAGTACGCAGTTTGGCTTGTGTAATGGGCTTTTTAGCTCTAAGTTTGCTCTATAAAGAGCTGCAGGTGATGGCGCCCGCCTATGCCAATATGTTCTAAGGGACAGGTTTGAAATACGTATAAAAAAGGCTTGAAATTTGCCAAAATTTGTCCAATATATGCAATACAGCACGAGGGTGCTGCATGAGCAAAAAGGTGAATGCAAATGGCCAAGAAAAAAGTCCTGCCTGAAGTTGAAATCCGCAACTTTGTGGCAAAACATATGAACGATTTTAACAAAAGCCAAACTTTTGTAGATCGAAAGAAAAATGCGAAACGCGGCTATGCAAAGCACAAAAAAGGGGGATATTCGAAAGATTATCTCCCTTTTTATTTCAGTGTATTTTCCAATTTTTTAGTACGTTAAATTATTCTGCATCAACAAATGCCGCATCATATTCCATACGTTTCGCTGTTTGCTTCGCAATCTCTAGGCCATGCAATTTGGCGACAATATAAAGCGATGCATTGATCCCAGAAGAAATCCCTGCAGCTGTAATAATTTTGCCTTCATCGACATATTTCACATCGCTGAGCACTTCAATTTGCGGATATTCTTGTGTGAGCCGCGCGATGTCCATCCAGTGCGTTGTGGCTTTTAAACCATTCAGCAAACCTGCTTCTGCCAAAATAAATGCGCCAGTACAAATCGAAAAAGTCAGTTGAGCCTGTGCATGACGCTGCAGCAGCCATTGTCTTAACCGCGGGTTATACATTTCTACCGTTTCAGCCCCTAGACCGCCTGGAATCACTAAAATATCAATGTGCGGGGCGGTGTCTAAGGTGTAATGGCTTTTGACCTGTAAACCATTGCGTGCAGTGACTTCAGGCTGCTCAGAGACGGTAAATACATTAAATAATTTTTGCTGCTCTGACCCGCTGCAAATAGAGAACACTTCAAAAGGGCCAGCAAAATCTAAAACTTCAACCTCGTCGAATAATAATATGCCTAGGTTCATGCGGATGGTTCCATACTGTATTTAAAAACAATTGTTTTGAGCTGGAGTGTGGCGGGGGAAACACTTTTTATTTTGAAAATAAGTTATCAAACAGCTTGTCCAATACTGGCTTTGACTTCGATCTAGACGCTGCACTTTGATGTTTTGGGGCTTCATTCGCTTGTTTGAATACGTGTTCCACTTGACTGGTCATGTGTTCAAAAAAGCTAGAGTCAGCCTGCTGTGCCTGATGCAGCTGTTTAGCGCGCTGTGCAGCCAGTACAGAAGGATCATTTTTGCCAAGGCGGCGCTGCTGGGACGCTGTAATTTCAATGCCTAAAAGTACAGGATCGGATGGACGATTTACACGTTTTTCCTGTTGCTTTACAGGCTGGTGAGTGCTTGCTGCAACCAGTTTGGAGCGCATTTTTTTTGCAGGCTTTGCTGTATCAGCTTCTTCTGCCCGCTGCTGTTCTAAGCGGGGTTTAATTTGGCTGAAATAAAAGATGATGCCAGCAAAGATCAAAAATAGAATAAAATCCATAACCGCCTTCTTGGCCTATGCAGGCATTGCAATTGTGTATTGGCAACGATTGATTAAGCGCTGACTATACGTGTAGAGGCTTTGACCATATCACTGAGGCCGTGGGTTTTAAAATAGTATTCCATCCAGCTTTTGACCATCAGCGGATTACTCATTTTTAATACATGTTTAAGCTGTTCTTGGGCATCGGTCATCGGTACATGGCAAATGGCTTTACGTACCCGCAAAATGTTGCTGGAGCTCATGGACAGTGTGTTAAAGCCCATGGCCATCAGCAGTACAGCAGACAGCGGATCACCTGCCATTTCACCGCAAATGCTGATTGGCTTATCGTATTTATGACATTCCTGCACTAAGCGGTTTAAGGCGCGCAGCACAGCAGGGTGCAGGTGTGAGTAAACGTTGGCTACACGGGGGTTGTTGCGGTCAACAGCCAGCAAGTATTGGGTTAAATCGTTTGAACCGACAGAGAAGAAGTCAACCAGTTCAGCAAACTCTTCAATCTGCAGCAGCACACTCGGCACTTCGACCATAATGCCGATTTTCGGCTTGGTAATTTTGACCTGTTCTTCTTCTTGGACGGCCTGCCAGTCACGGTCAAGCAGATACAGCGCCTCTTCAACTTCACTGACACTGGTGACCATTGGCAGTAAAATATGCAGGTTATTCAGGCCGATGCTGGCTTTGAGCATGGCGCGGATTTGCGAAGAAAAAATTTCAGGATGATCGAGCGTAAAGCGGATGCCGCGCCAGCCAAGAGCTGAGTTTTCTTCTTCTATTGAGAAATAAGGCAAGTCCTTATCTGCGCCAATATCGAGGGTACGCATCACCACAGGCTTGTTGGCAAAGTGGCTGAGCTGCTGGCGGTAAATGGTGCGCTGTTCTTCCTCGCCGGGGAAGCGGTCACGCAGCATAAATGGAATTTCAGAGCGGTATAAGCCTACGCCCTTCGCGCCGCGCTGTACGCCGCGCACCACATCAATCATCAGACCTGTGTTGACAAATAACCGCACTGCAACGCCATCAGGCGTGATGGCATCTTTGGTCTCATACTGCTTCAGATCTTTGGCGATCAGTTCTTCTTCTTTTTGAATATCTTTATAGCGTGTACGCAGACGGCGCGGCGGATTGATAAATACGCGGCCTTGATGCGCATCTACAATCATTTCGACATCATCGAGCGTGTTGATCGGCAGTTCAGTAACACCAACGACTGTTGGAATGCCCAAAGCGCGCGCAACGATCACCATATGTGAATTCATTGCGCCTTCAGTGGTGACAATGGCTGCAATTTTATCGACAGGCAATTCAACCAAAGCTGCTGTTGAAATTTCATCGCCAATTAAAATACTTTCCGCCGTAATGTCGCGGTGGCTGGCGTCATCTTCCTGCAGGCGGGCTAAAATGCGGCGGCCTAAGTCTTTCAGGTCAGCGACACGTTCACGCAAATAGTCATCTTCCATTTGCGCGAACAGGGCAACGTGTTTATCAATGACGATGCGCACTGCACCTTGTGCCCAGTTGCCTTCACGGATTTCATCTTTGATTTCTGCCGGCAGGGCATTTTCATCCAGCATGCGTAAAAACACGCTGAACAGGGCGCGTTCTTCGGCCATCAGCGCATCTTGCATTTTGTCATCCAGTGACTGAATTTCTAGACGTACAGAATCAATAGCATGATCCAGCAGCTCCAGTTCTTCACTGATGTCATCCGCTTCGCGGTCAGGCACAGCTGCCAAATCTGCAGGCGGATAGAGAATGACTGCGCGGCCCAGCGCAATGCCGCCTGAACCTGAAATGCCCTGAAAGGTTTTATAGGCAGGTAAAGTATTCGGTTTACGGAAAACGTCAATATTGCCGACTGCATGCGCATGGGCAATTACACCTGAGAGCTGGGCGCATAAGGTTACGAGGAAGGATTCTGCGGCTTCAGAGAAATCTTGGGATTCTTTATTTTGAACCACCAATACACCCATGACTTTACGGCGGTACATGACGGGCACGCCTAGGAATGAGTTATAAATTTCTTCGCCTGTTTCAGGCAGGTAAAGGAAACGCTCGTGCTTTGGCGCATTGTCTAAATTGACAATTTCTTCACGCTGCCCCACAAGGCCTACAAGGCCTTCATTGGTATGCAGGGAAACATGGCCGACTGACTCAGGATTCAAACCTTTAGATGCCATCAGTAAATAGCGCTGATTGCGTTCATCCAGCAAATAAATTGAGCAGACATCGACATGCATGGCTTCTGCCACTTGGTTCACCATAATGTCGAGAGATTCATGCAAACTGACAGAAGCATTGATCTCTTGAACAATACGTCTTAAAGTGTCTAGCTGCATATTCGACATCGGGTCTGCTCCTTGTTTATTTCACTCTATTTATATCAACAGTTATCCTAAAAATCTGCAGCTGGGCTAGATTTTTATCTTTTTATTCGGCAGCTGATTGCATAATTCGACCATGGCCTTGCGGTAGACGTCACGTTTAAAATTAACGACTTGTCCAAGCGGGTACCAATAACTTACCCATTGCCATTGATCAAACTCAGGCGGATCGGACAAATTTAAACGGATATTTTGTGCCGAAGCTGTGAGCTGTAATAAAAACCACTTTTGTTTTTGACCAATACAAACCGGCTCAGAGTCTGAGCGGATGTAGCGGTGCGGCAAACGATAGCGCAGCCAGCCTTTAGTCTGCGCAATAATTTGGACGTGTTCGGGCAGTAAGCCAACTTCTTCTCTCAGCTCACGATAAAGTGCCTGTTCAGGGGTTTCTCCATGCTGGATACCTCCTTGCGGAAATTGCCATGCATTATGCCCAATGCGTTTTGCCCATAAAACTTGTCCAAATTCGTTTGCCAAGATGATCCCGACATTGGGTCGGAAACCTTCCGAATCGATCATTTGGCTACCTAAATATTGTGTAATTTATACCTTTGCCTTCGGGGATTATTATTTCTTTATCCAACTCGAAAAAAGCAAAGTGTAAATAATGTTAAAATTGCTATGATCTTAACGAATTTCTATCGACTAGCGGAGATAGATTTACAATTTTTTTCTTAAATTTTAGTTTTTACGAGTATTTTCATGAAATTGGCGCTGTTTGATCTTGATCACACCTTATTAAATACAGACTCGGACCATTCTTGGGGAGAGTTTTTGGTCAATGAAGGCTTGGTTGATCCTATCCGCCATCGCGCCATGAATGACAAGTTCTATGAAGACTACAAAGCCGGGCAGTTAGATCCAATTGCGTATAACGAATTTGTCTTTGAATTTTTAACGCAGCATGACCATGCTTATTTGACAGAACTGCATGAGCTGTTTATGACAAAAGTCATTCGTGCACAGATGCGTCCCGAAGGTTTTAAAGCCATTCAAGCGCATAAAGATGCAGGCCATCAGCTGGCGGGCATTACCGCAACTTCTGATTTTATTACAGCGCCGATTTTCCGTGAATTTGGCATTACTGAAATTATTGCTACCAATGCTGAAGTTGTTGACGGTAAATATACAGGTAAAGTGGTGAACATTCCGTGTTATCAAAAAGGCAAGCTGGCGCGTTTGGATCAATGGCTGGAAGGCCGTGATGTCACTGAGTCCTGGGCATACTCAGATTCAATCAATGACCGCTTTTTACTGGAATATGCAGATCATGCGATAGCTGTAAATCCTGATGACCGTTTAGAGGCTTTAGCCAAGGAACAGGGCTGGGATATTCAGGACTGGTCGATTTAAATGAGCGCATGCTGTCTGTCATTGCTGCAGGCGGCACAGCTGGCATCGGGCTTGACTGCCAGTATAAATCAGAGCAGGGGCCCGCCTGCCAGAAGGACTTATGAGTGTAGAACGAATTTGAAGATGACATCCAGCACAGCTGAATCTCAAGCAGAGGCTTTGCCTTCTGAAAATACTTTGCTGCAGATTTTTATTGGACCAAGAGCTCAAAGCTATATAGATGCATTGTACAGCGAGAAAGCGGGCTTTAGCTTCGCAGGTTTTCTTTTTGGCGCGTATTGGCTGCTGTACAGAAAAATGTATGCCCATTTCTTTTTGCTGCTGGCCCTATTATTTTTTGGCGCAGTTTTGGGTGCAATTATTGGTTTATCTGCTGAAGCGTTCTTTGCGTTCAGCATATTGCCCAATATTATTTATGGTTTGATTGGGAAACGGATGTATGCATCTTTTGCACAGCAAAAAGTGCGCGCCTATATGCATCAGCCAAAGTACAGCCCTAAGTTTTTTGCCGAAGCGGGCGGTACAGCCCTTAGTCAGCCTATCGTCTGGTTATTTGCGCAGGCTGTGGTTCTATTTATCTTATATACGCCATTTTTGCAGTATTAATGTATGCGGACATCTGCATTTGGCATATCGCTGAAAAGGCTGCTGCCAGACAATTGAGTCGCTGCAGCTTCCATGTTATATCCTTAGATTGAAGAATAAGTGATGCTGCATCGCAGTGTAATAAATAAGGAGAACAGCATGAATGTACGTCCGCGCATGACAAATTTGTTTGAACAATTGGGCCTAGACTCAAGTGAAGAAGCGATTGCTTTATTTATTGCAACTCACCAGCTGAATGCACAGACTTTTATTGCAGAAGCTGAGTTTTGGAGTGAGGGTCAACGTCAGTTTTTAGCTGAAAAAATTCAGTCTGATGGCGAATGGGCAATTATTGTCGATCAGCTCAATGAGTCTTTGCATGAGGATTCAGCCCGCTCATAAGTGCGGCTGCAAAAAGACATCAACCCTTTCCAAGTTTGTTTGGACAGGGGGGGACTGCATTTTAATCCTGCTGTGAAAGTTTGAGATTAGAAACATGCTGCTCAGATTTTGGCTGAAAATTAATCTGCAGTTTTAATGTCGGCGCTTTTTCTATGTCAGGTCGTTTGGCTGTATTATCGGCCAATGTGCTTTTGGGGCGCAGAGTTGCATCGCTGCGGCAGACGTTGCGGTTTGCCGTGAGTTTTTCCTTACTTGAATACAGCGCTGTTATCTTCTGATCTGCTGCATTAGGCTGACTAAAGCTTCAGCCGCTTTGGACTGGGTGCGGCCCGGATGCCACACCATGCCTAATTGCCTGTGCATGACCAAGTTAATGTCGAGCTGCGTTAATTCACTATTCAGCATGGTTTTGGGTAAAACTGACCAGCCCAGACCAATAGAAGCCAGCATTCGAATTGATTCAAGCGGGTTGTTGCTCATCGTGATTTTAGGTTTCACGCCCTGTTTTTCAAACTCTGCCAGCGTGATTTGGCTGGTATAGGTTTGCGCAGCAGGCAACAGGCTTGGGTATTCAATTAAATCTTCGAGTGTTAAATCCTGCTTTTGTGCAAGCGGATGGAAGGGCGCTGCGACAAAAACCAGCGGATCATTCCAAATATTGACATAGCTTAAGCGGTCATCGCCCTGCGGAGGCAGTGTTAAAAATGCCAGCTCCAAGTCACCTGCAAGCACTTGTTCATGCGCCTGTTCAGAATCCACAAAGTGCACATCCAGTGTGACTTCAGGATACTCTTGTACATAGTTTCGCAGATGATTGGGTAAATGATGCAGGCCGATATGATGACTGGTGCCGATTTTCAGCTTGCCTTTAATGAGGCTCTGTTCATGACTTAGGGTGTGATGAATATCGCCCAGTTCATTCAGCCAGTTTTTCACTTTTGGCAATAAAGAATGAGCTGCATGAGTAGCTTGAACACCGCGCCCAGCTGATTCAAATAGCTTCACGCCAAAGTATTCTTCCAGACTGTGAATGCGCTTTGTGACCGCAGGCTGGGTAATAAAAAGCTGATCGGCTGCCAAAGAAATAGAACCTGTTTCCATGACTTTGACAAAGGCTTCAAAAGCAGCAAGATTCATTTTAATCACCCATAAAGATTTTTTATGCTTAGGTTTATTATTTAGAAAATTTTAGAATTAATCAAAGAAAAACTTTAGTTTTTTGTACTAAACTTATGCAATCATAATATTCGCTAAATAAATCAATAAAAAGTACATCTATTTAAACTTTATAAATGAGTTTTAAAACTGAATGCAGCTGGGGGCGGGATGAGCTGTGATCGGTTCAGGCGGATAAAAAAACCGCCTGAAGGCGGCGGCATGAGGAACGCCGATACAGTTGTTAAGCGATTGCTTTTTTATCGGCTGCTTGGTTTTTTTTCTCCCAAATACGTTCATGAAAAAAGTATGCGAAAGCTTGAATTGTGGGCTCTAATAAACTTAAAGTTACTGCCATCCAAAGACTGCCAGTGACAAAATAGCCCACCAACATTGCGACGGTGATATGCATAACATAATAGCTCAATGTCTTTTTAAACATACGCTGATTGCTTGCTACGAACTGCTGAATATTGGCCATGCGTGTTCCTCATTTTTGATTTGGCTGAATAGATATTAATAATGATTCTTATTTGCATTGTAAATGCGGAATTATTTTTAGGCCTTATCGGAAAAGCAGATTTTTTATGGAGGCTATTTTTATCATTTTTATTGCTGGTTGCAGGAGCTGTATAAAAATGAGGGATTCTGCTGTAAGACATGCTGAGTGTAAGGCTGGCTGTAAGTGCAGAGCGCCTGCGTTTAGAGGTATTTTGCTGTGCTTTTGAACAGAGAAAATAAATTCCTAAAAGTTTTCAAACTAATAAAAATGATAAATTAGATTTATGTGAATACGTGGTTATAATCGAAGTTAATGACAGAATTACCCAGTCCAGTGGAGCATATCGACATGGCAGGCGAAACCCAAAAAGCAAAAACATTATATGACAAATTGTGGGATGACCACTTAGTAAAACAACGCGATGACGGCTCCTCTTTACTGTATATCGACCGCCATTTGCTGCATGAAGTAACATCGCCTCAAGCCTTTGAGGGTTTACAGCTTGCAGGCCGCCAGCCTTGGCGTTTAAGCGCGAACGTTGCGACACCGGACCATAACGTGCCGACTTCAAGCAAAGAGCGTTCTGAAGGTATTGCGGGTATTGAAGACGATACCTCACGTATCCAAGTGCAAACCTTAGATGACAACTGCAAAACATTTAATGTCGCGCAATTTGATATTAATGATGTGCGTCAAGGTATTGCCCATGTCGTGGGGCCTGAGCAAGGTTTGACGTTGCCGGGCATGACGGTTGTTTGCGGTGACTCACATACAGCAACACATGGCGCTTTCGGCTGTTTGGCGCATGGTATTGGTACTTCAGAAGTTGAACATGTATTGGCAACACAATGCTTGGTTCAAAAGAAAATGAAAAATATGCTGGTGCGTGTTGACGGTCAATTGGGTCAAGGCGTAACACCCAAAGATGTGGTTTTGGCCATTATTGGTAAAATCGGGACTGCGGGCGGTACAGGCCATGCAATTGAATTCGGCGGTCAAGTGTTCCGTGATATGTCTATTGAAGGCCGTATGACGGTTTGCAACATGGCTATTGAAGGCGGTGCGCGTGTAGGCATGGTTGCTGTTGATGACAAAACCATCGAATATGTCAAAGGCCGTCCTTATGCGCCTCAAGGCGAGCAATGGGATGCAGCGGTAGAATATTGGAATACTTTAGTTTCTGACGAAGGCGCGTATTTTGATACTGTAGTTGTATTGCAGGGTGAAGAGATTGAGCCGCAAGTGTCTTGGGGAACTTCTCCTGAAATGGTCATTCCAGTGTCTCAAGCAGTTCCAACGTTGGAACAGGCGAAAGACGACGTTCAGCGTAATGACTGGACACGCGCTTATAGCTATATGGGTTTAAATGCAGGTCAAGCATTGGCAGATATTCAGTTAGACCGCGTATTTATCGGTTCATGTACGAATTCACGTATTGAAGATATCCGCGCAGCAGCTGAGGTTGCTAAAGGCAAAAAAGTAGCAAGCACAATCAAGCAAGCGATGGTTGTTCCGGGTTCTGGTTTGGTAAAAGCGCAAGCAGAAGCCGAAGGCTTGGATAAAATTTTAATTGAAGCGGGTTTTGAATGGCGTGAACCAGGCTGCTCAATGTGTTTAGCAATGAATGCTGATAAGTTACAGCCAGGCGAGCACTGCGCATCAACGTCAAACCGTAACTTTGAAGGCCGGCAAGGTAATGGCGGCCGTACACACTTAGTAAGCCCAGCAATGGCAGCAGCAGCGGCAATTGCAGGTCATTTTGTGGATGTGCGCACATTCTAGTTTAAGCCCTCATCCCAACCTTCTCCCAGAGGGAGAAGGAGTTCCCTCTCCTTTTAGGAGAGGGTTAGGGAGAGGTCACGGATTCAGTGAGAAATAAACATGAAAAAATATACCGTTGAACAAGGTATCGTTGCACCATTAGACCGTGCCAATGTGGATACAGATTTAATCATTCCAAAACAGTTTTTGAAATCAATTAAACGTACAGGTTTTGGCGCGAATTTATTTGATGAATTGCGTTATTTGGATGAAGGTTTTTTAGGGCAAGACAATTCAAAGCGTCCGATCAACCCTGATTTTGAATTAAACAAAGCGCGTTACCAAGGCGCAAGCATTTTGATTTCACGTGCCAACTTTGGCTGCGGTTCAAGCCGTGAGCATGCGCCGTGGGCATTAGAAGAATATGGCTTCCGTACTGTAATTGCGCCAAGCTATGCAGATATTTTCTTCAATAACAGTTTTAAAAATGGCATGCTGCCTGTGATTTTATCTGAAGAGATTGTTGAGCAGCTGTTTAAGGAATGTGCTGTATCTGAAGGCTATCAGTTAACCATTGACTTGGAAGCGCAAGAGGTACGCACACCGAACGGCGAAGCATTCAAATTTGAGGTTGATCCATTCCGTAAGCACTGCTTGCTGAATGGCTTGGATGATATTGGCTTAACTTTACAAGTATCAGATGATATTAAAGCTTATGAAGAGAAAACTAAAGCATCGCGCCCATGGGTTTTTGCGGAAGTAAAAGCCTAAAAATTGAAGTCATTAATGCGTAGTCACCGTGCTGAACTCTTGCTAATATCGGAGCATAAAAAATAGATATGCCAGATTTAGATAGAGTTCAGACATGGGAAAGTTGATTGCTCGTACAGCAGTGATGGGAGTGATGCTCGCATCGCTGACAGCCTGTCAAAGCATTAAATTAATGCAGGTTCAAAATATTAAAGAATCTGAAAGTACACAAAATAATGCACGGCTTTATTGTGCAGGTACAGAAAGCTGTCATTTTGAACGTCTGGATCAGACGCTCATTATGCAAGACGGCAACATGCTTGAGCGTGCTGCAATTAAATCGGGTGTTGTGCGTTTACAGGCAAAATCGCTGAAAGAGCTGAATCCGCTGTATCTTTCAGTTGCGCCTGAACAGCATGAGGTCGTTATCAGCTTTTATCCGATTTCACCCGATAAAGCTGAGCGCTTGCACGTAATACATGCTTTTAAGCCGAAAACAGCTTATACATTTTATATGTTCCGTGACCGTAAGAAGCAGAAAGCCAGCTTACTGGATGCTTCTGTACCGGGGCCGCTGTGCGTGGACCTGAAAGTGGAACAGAAAACAATTCGACGTTTTTGCAAGCCTTATAATGTCTTAAACGGGCTAGGCGAATTTGCAGAAAAGAAACTCTAATAACCCGCTGAAAATTCAGCGCTAAAAATGGAAAAACTCATGTCAAAACATATCTTGATTTTACCGGGTGACGGCATTGGTCCTGAAATTGTAAAAGCTGCAGAGCAAGTCCTTACGCGAGTAAATGAAAAATTCAATTTAGGTTTGACTTGGGAAGAAGGTTTATTAGGCGGCGCGGCAATTGATGCGCACGGCTCGCCATATCCGGAAGTGACCTCTGCGCAAGCTCAAAAAGCGGATGCGCTATTGCTTGGCGCTGTTGGCGGCCCTAAGTGGGATACGATTGAACGTTCAATCCGTCCTGAACGCGGTCTATTGAAATTGCGTTCTGAACTTAATTTATTTGCAAACTTGCGTCCAGCAATTTTGTACCCGCAGCTTGCGGATGCATCAAGCTTGAAGCCTGAAATTGTTGCAGGCTTGGATATTCTGATTGTACGTGAACTGACTGGCGGTATTTACTTCGGCCAGCCGCGCGGCATTCGTGAATTGGAAAATGGTGAGAAGCAAGGTTTTAACACAGACGTATATTCAGAGTCTGAAATTAAGCGTATTGCTAAAGTGGCGTTTGAATTGGCTGGCCTTCGCGGCGGTAAAGTATGTTCAGTAGATAAAGCGAACGTACTTGAAGTGACTGAGCTTTGGAAGCAAACAGTAACAGCGCTGAAAGAAGAGCAATATCCTGAAATTAACTTGTCTCATATGTATGTAGACAATGCTGCGATGCAATTGGTGCGCGCGCCTAAACAGTTTGATGTGATTGTAACGTCTAACTTGTTCGGTGATATTTTGTCTGATGAAGCAGCGATGCTGACAGGTTCTATCGGCATGCTGCCATCGGCATCTTTAGATGAAAACGGTAAAGGCATGTACGAGCCATGTCATGGTTCAGCGCCTGATATCGCAGGTCAGAACATTGCAAACCCATTGGCGACAATTTTGTCAGTTGCGATGCTGCTTCGCTACACATTCCGCGAGGAAGCAGCTGCAAAAGCAATTGAAGATGCTGTAGGCAATGTATTGGATCAAGGTCTGCGCACTGCTGACATTATGTCTGAAGGCATGAACAAAGTAGGTACAGTAGAAATGGGTCAAGCGGTTGTGGCTGCATTGAACTAATTTTAGCTTCTAAAAAAAGCAGCTTTAGGGCTGCTTTTTTTATGCTTTTTGGGAGGAATGTTCAGCGTGCTGCTAGCAGGTGCGTCCAGACATATAGACAGCTTTGGCAATGCCTTGCTCCAGCTGGAAGCTGATTTGGCATGTTAAGTCTGTGTCATAGCGCTGTGCAGGCTGTATCGGTACGGCTGTTCCTGCGCCAGAGCCTAAGGCAGGATTTTGCGCCATAGGAATTGGAATGGAAACAGGGCGCAGTACGGTATAGGTCAAGCTGTTGCTGTTCAGTACGGGTTCACTGGCATTTTGATAACCTAAATTTTCTAAATTTAAATTTGCCTGAATGCTTGTACTGCTTTGACCAATGAAGCGCTGTAAATAATTTTCCCGTTCAGCTGCGCTCATGATTGGAGCGGTGGCGCATCCATAGAATAAAGCGGGAAGCATCAATAAGCTGAAAGTCCTTAGTAGATTCATAAGCATATCTCATGCTGACAGTCTTATTTTTAGTTTAGGCATCTCATCAATATAACAATGTTGTAATTTGATAAACGGCAGTGCTTTGACGTTCATTTGCTTTGCTTAAATTTCGATACAATTTTGGGCTGTTGTGTGATATTTGAGGCTTTAAAATAAAGCTTCAATAGCCGTAAGGCAGGATTGCTGCTGTGCTGTATTGATCTAAATAAAAAAATGAACTGGAATAATATGAAAAATATACTGCTGTTAAGCGCCTTGCTATTTGCGGGTTTTGCCTATGCGGATAATTGTGACAGTGCACGAAATACTTATGATGATATCTATTGCACCAATAAAGTGTATGCAAGTGCAGATGATGAGCTGAATAAAAACTATCAGGCACTTAGAGCTAAGCTGTCAAATCAGCAAAAAAGCCTTTTGAAAAGTTCGCAGCTGCAATGGATTCGGGAACGTGATGAGAGCTGTACAACAGATACAGGTGTGAATGTAAATTGCCGTTTAGAAACCACTGTAGAGCGTAATCAGTGGCTGCAGGAGCGTTTACGTGAATGTAAAACAATTGGCTGTAAAACCAGTACTTTACGTTAAAAAATTGAGCACGAGTTGTAATATATAAAAAAGCCACATTATGATGTGGCTTTTCATGCTTCCGCTAAAACTTAGCGCGCACGGTAAGTGATACGACCCTTAGTCAAATCATAAGGTGTCATTTCAACTTTTACGCTGTCGCCAGTCAAAATGCGGATGTAGTGTTTGCGCATTTTACCAGAGATGTGAGCGATCACTTCGTGACCGTTCTCTAAACGTACGCGGAACATAGTATTAGGAAGCGTTTCGGTGACAACGCCTTCGAACTCGATGAGTTCCTCTTTATTGGCCATAGCCTACCTGAAGGAATAAATTAGCAAGGCGCAAATTATAGTCAATTTTTTTTCATAAAACAAGCCGAAACGGCCGTCAGAATGACCATCTAAAAAGAAATACGCGAACAATACAGTTAAACTTTTTCTACAAAAATGTACGTTGCCTAGTTGTCAGTTTGGTCAATCGCAGTTAATCTAATTTTAAGCATTTAAGTATAAATGAAGTACATACAAGGAAGGATCTTGAGTGGGTCAGCTAACTGATGCATCGGTAGTATTGCGGTTGGGCTATCAGGCAATCCGCCGTGCGGGTTTGCCGACAGAAGAAATATTAACCAAGGCTGGCGTGGCCTTGAATCAGGTTGAAGCAAACGACCGGACACCGCTAAGCGCACAATATGCCTTTTGGGTTGCTGCTGAAGAAGTCAGCAAAGATCCAGATATTGGCTTGCATTTGGGTGAGCATCTGCCGCTTTACCGCGGACAGGTGATTGAACATCTGTTTATTTCATCTGAAAATTTTGGTGAAGGGCTGAAGCGCGCGTTGGCTTATCAGCGTTTAATCAGTGATGCATTTCATGCCAAACTGGTGGTTGAAGATGACCGTTGTTATTTGACCAACGGTGTACAGCCGTGGGCTGAAAATATTGTCAACCGTCACTTTTCAGAATGCGCTATGTCTGGCGTATTGCGCTTTTTTAAGTTTATTACGGAAGGGCGTTTCCAGCCGCTGTACGTTGACTTTAACTTTGCTCAAGGTGCACCGGATGATGAATATTTCCGTGTTTATGAATGTCCCGTCAGTTTGGGACAAAATGAAACACGGCTGTATTTTGACCCTGCAATTTTAGAGCATCCGCTTTGGCAGGCTGAACCTGAGCTGCTGCAGCTGCATGAGCAATTGGCGCTGGAGAAGCTGCAGGAGCTGGCGCGTTATGATTTAGTCGGTGAGGTTCGCCGCGCCATTGGTTCGACTTTAGAAAGCGGTGAGACAACATTGGAAACGGTGGCAGCACAGCTGAATATTACGCCGCGACGTTTAAGAACACAGCTGTCTGAAGCCAATACCAGCTTTCAGCAAATTTTGTCAGACTACCGCTGCCGTTTGGCGAAAAAGCTTTTAGCCAATACGGCAGAAAGCGTAGAACGTATTGTTTATCTGACGGGTTTTTCTGAGCCAAGTACGTTTTATAGAGCATTCAAACGCTGGACTAATGAAACGCCAGTAGAGTATCGAAAGCGTAAACAGCGTTGATAAAATAAAAAATCCCTCTGAAATGGAGGGATTTTTTTTAATTGCGCCATTCAGCTTTAAGCATAGAGCATCGGCTATTCAGGCATATTCAGCCAATGCGGGCCTAAGACTGTTTTTGGCAGCTGAAAATGTTCAGGATAGTCTGCATGAATGAAATATAGGCCGTCTGGCGGTGCGGTCACGCCAGCCGCTTTACGGTCTTGGGCCGCAAAAATATTGTCGATATGATCAATCTCATACATGCCTTGGCCGACTTCTAATAAACAGCCCATGATATTGCGCACCATATGGTGTAAAAAACCGTCTGCCTGAATATCCAGCACAAGGTAGCTTCCGTGCTGAATCAGACGGCAATGGCTGACTGTGCGTACAGGCTGATTCGATTGGCAAGCTGCAGCGCGGAAGCTTTCAAAGTTATGTGTGCCTTCAAATTTAGCAGCCGCGGCAATCATTTTTGCAGTGTCGAGTTCAGCATGTACATACGTTACTTGTTTATGCAGCAAAGCAGGGCGCACAGCATGATTATAAACGACGTAGCGGTAACGGCGAGCCTGCGCTTTGAAACGGGCATGGAAATCCATGTCCATTTCTTGAATCCATTGTATAGAAATATCTTTTGGCAGCTGGCTATTGCAGCCGCGCAGCCAGCCATAAATGGAGCGCACAGCTGCAGTATCAAAATGCGCAACCATATTGGTGGCATGTACGCCGGCATCGGTTCGGCCTGCACCATGCAGAATAATCGGTTCATTGGCAACGGTGCTGATGACTTTTTCAATAGTTTCCTGCACGCTTGGAACGCCTGCCTGTTGAGTTTGCCAACCGCGGTACTGTGCGCCACTAAACTCAATTCCTACTGCAAAACGCTGCATACTCACCTCAATCATTCATCACACCAATGGCGGCGCCATTGTTCTACGCTGCCGTATTGTAAATGCATTTTTAAGGCTTTTGCATAAAGATCTGCATGGCCGTCACAATTGCTGAGCAGGACGTTCGCTTGCTCAATCCATTGGCTGACAGCATAGCGCTGATCAATTTTGCCGAAGGGCACCTGTGTCGTCAAAATAACAGCGCAGCCTTGCTGCTGTAACTGCTGCAGAAGCAGTATGATTTCATCATTCACGGCAATATTGCCTGTGCCATAGCCTTGTAAAATTAAAGCATGCGGGGTATTTGAGACAATGGCTGTCAGGTTTTGCTGCAGGGTATTTAAAGCCGCCGGCTGCAGCATAAGGCTCAGGCAATTAAATTCGGCAGCTTGGGCTAGATGCGCTTCATGCACAATGAAAGGGGATACTGTCAGTTCATGTGCTTGTGCTGCGGGTAATCCGCTGAATGCATCCAGTTCAGTCGTATGCACTTTAAGGGCTGAAGAGGCGTGAATCAGCTGATGATGAAAAGCTAAATAAACACCAGTCGGATGCTGTACAGCTGCATCGAGTGCAAAATTCAAATTATCTATGGCATCTGTAAATTCGCGGGTGTTGCTGCCTTGAGTATTGAGCAGCGGATATTGGCTGCCAGTCAGCACAACATGTGCAGATTGAGCTAAAAAGCGTGCAAGTACTGCACTGGCATAGCTTAAGGTGTCTGTGCCATGAATAATGACGAAATGCTGAAACTGCTGCAGCTGCAAGACTTGAATTTGCTGAACCAGCTGCAGCCATTCAACTGCAGTACAGGCGCTGCTGTCACATATGGCGGGTGCAACAAAGCATTCAATTTCTAAATGTACGGGCAGGACGCGCTTGAGCTGCGGAATAAAGGCATCTGCAGGCATGGGGCTGAGCGGCTCACCAATACAGCCAAACGTTCCGCCCATATAAATTAAAGCTATTTTTTTCATCATAAAAAAAGCAGTCATGGAGACTGCTTTAGTGTAAGTCTAATTGGCTTAAGAAGCGATTTGATTGCGTAACAGCTTTACCTGATCCAATTGTTCAGCTGAATACTCCGTTTCTTTTTCATCCAGCAGTTCACGCGCAGACTCGAAAGCGCCTAATTGAATATATTGCGCTGCTAATTCAAGATTCAACGTGATTTCATTCACTTGCAGCAGTTCAGGGAATGATTGAGCGAGCGGGTCTGTTTGATCCGCTGCAGCAGCGTTTGGTGTGCTGACGTTGCTGATATCAAAGTTTACGCCAGCTGACGGTGCAGCAGGTTCTGGCTCGATTGAGCTTAAGTCAAAGCTGAGTGCTGCCGGTGCGTCTTCCGCCGTCTTTTCAGCTGGCGCTTCAGTCGTAAATGAGAAATCCAGCGGGGCAGTTTCTGCTGCAGGTTTTGCTTCTTCAGTTGGCGCAGGCGCAAAATCTAAAGAGAAATCCAGCGGTTTAATTTCTTCAGCTGCCGGCGCAGCAGGCGCCGGTTCAGCTTTCAGTTCAGGTTCAACTGCAGGAGCAGAGCCAAACTCTAAAGGCTTGATTTCTTCCGCAGCAGGCTGAGGCGCAGCAGGCGCTTTTTCTGTCAAGCTGTCAAAAGACAGGTTGAAATCCAGCGGCTTGATTTCCTCAACAGCAGGAGCTGACTCTTTTTTTGCTGTTTCAAAAGCAAGATCTGCTTTGGATGTTTCTTCTGCCTTTGGCGCAGTGCCCATCAGCGCATCAAAATCAGCTGTGTTTTGCTGAGGTTTTGGCGCAGCAGGCGCTTCAGCAGCAGGTGCTGTATAGGCGATAGTGTCAGATGATTTGTTTTGAGCTTGCTGATGATTCAGGTTCTTGGTTTCTGCCTGCGCAAGAATGTCATCTAGCTCTAATGAGCGCAGATGGTTCAGCAGTTGGCTGATTGCAAATTCATCTTTTTGCTGAATATGAATATCCAGTAGATATAAATAAAGTTCGTGCTGTGTATTATCGCGTTTTAATGCTTGGTTAATTTGCGCTTCTGCAGAGAAGAAGTTGCGCTCATTGATCAAGCTTTGAATTTTATTTCGAGTGTCTTCAGTCAGCGGTGTTGTTTTAGGCTTTACTGCTGGTTCAGAAACTTGAGTGCGGCTTGGGGCAACTTGAGCAGAAGAGCTTGCTTTTTTTGCCTTGGTTTTTTGCGTTGTCGCTTTATCTGACTCTTGTGCGTCTTGGCGTTTTTTGAAATATACCAAAGCGATCAAAAAAATCACTAATGGAATCACATAAATCAGCATGTTATTACCCCTTTTGGAAAGAGCCCAGATTATGAGCGCCCACCCACTTTAAATTCATGTTGCAATTTTTACTGTATTGGCTTCTTGGCTGCGCGCTGTGTTTTTAACTTAGCTTCAAGTTCTGCAAGGCGTGCATTTAATAATTGAATTCTTTGATCCTTCTGATTTAGCGCCAATTCTAACTGCGTTACGTTTCTCTGTAATTTAACGGTTTTTTCACGAGATGTCATAATTTTTAATGACAACTTATCCGAAGTTTGGTTTTTTTCTGTGTTTCTATTGGCACTTGTTCGGGCTGAATCTTGCTCACTCTCAGAAACGAGGCTCATCTCCGCTTCATTTAGGCGGTATTTGGCTTTGCCTGATTGTGAAGATGGAATTTTAGCCAGTTCGGCTGAATTAACTTTTGCTTGCGTTTTGGGTGCCTGCGCGCCATTTAAATTCAATGCGGCGCCGCGGCGTAAACGGTTGGAATTTCCATTAATGAAGGCATGCTCATTGCTGGCTTTAATTTGTTTCATTACATCGCCAATAGGGCGTTTTTGATCTGCTGCAATACGTGAAGCAATGCCCCAAAGTGTTTCATTGGTCTGCACGACATATTCAGTTTTGTTTGCGGCAGGGGCTGAAGCTATATGTGCAGAAGCTGGTTTGTGCGCTGGTGTTTGTGCAGCTGCTGAATTTTCCTTTGATTGAGACTTTTGCATCGCCATCTTTTCAGCATATTTTTTTACCAGCGGATCTTGCGACACGGCATTGCTTGCGTGAGCAGAAGCGGCAGTTTGCTGTGCTGGTGTAACTTTTAGGGGCTGGACTGCAGTACTCATTTGAGGTGCAGCAGCCACAGATGCCGCTGGTATTTTTTGCTGCGCAGTAATTTGAGCTTTCGGCTGAGCTGGTGCTGTCATTGCCGCAAGAGGCGCTGCTGCGCTATGGACTGCGGTTTTTGGCGCTGTCAGTGCAGGCGGCGCGCCGTTGCTGATATTTAAAGGCATATTGCTGCTGATCTGAGACGGCGTGATGCCGCTGGCAGGTTTTGGCGCAGTGACAGCATATTGTGTGCTGACAGGCAGATTGAGCGCGATCTCTTTTTCATTGACGACCATCGTCGGCATCAGCGGACGCTCATTGCTATTTGCTTTGGCTTGAACTTTTGGCGCAGCGCGTTTCACTGCTGTTTTAATATGCTGCAGGCGTGCTGAGCTGCCTTCAGTAATTTTCAGGACGATATTCAGTTCTGAATCTGTCATTGGGCGTGAAGAGGTAATGGTAATGACGCCGTTGCCGGAACTGTCACGGCGTGTGAAAAAATTTAAATGCCCAGGCGGCTGGTGTGCTGCGCCAATCCGCATAAGATCTTCAGCTGTTGCAAGGCTGGCTTGCAAAGGCGCATTGATATCCGAATTGCGAAAATCGATCTCGGCATACAGCAGTTCCCCTGGCGCTGACTGAATTTTTACAGGATCAATTGTGATCGCATGAATATGCGGCGATGCAAGAATAGCTAAAATGGCAATTTTTAATTTGTTATAGACAGTCATCTTAATTTTTAGCTCAATTCAGATTGCGCGTAATGTAGTGAGAATAGATTAACGGTATGTTTTGGAATTGTAAAATACTTACAGTAAAGATACATAAAAAAAGCCGATCACATTTGGATCGGCTTTTGAAATACTCAGATCAATTTGATCTTAAGCATTTTTATATTCGATTAAAATACGGAGCATACGGCGTAACGGTTCCGCTGCGCCCCAAAGAAGCTGGTCGCCTACTGTAAATGCGCCAAGATATTCTTTACCCATATTCAGTTTGCGCAGACGGCCTACTGGAACAGATAAAGTGCCGGTTACGGCAACTGGCGTCAGGTCAGTCATAGACGCTTCACGCGTATTTGGCACAACTTTAGACCAGTCATTTGCACTTGCGATGATATCTTCGATTTCATCCAATGGAACATCTTTACGAAGTTTCAAGGTTAATGCTTGAGAATGGCAGCGCATTGCGCCAATACGGACACAGTGGCCGTCAATTGGAACGATTTGCTGATTGCCCAAAATTTTATTTGTTTCAACTTGGCCTTTCCATTCTTCTTTCGATTGGCCGCTTTCCAGCTGCTTGTCGATATAAGGAATGAGAGAACCAGCTAGAGGCACACCGAAGTTTGCTGAAGGAAAGCCTTCGCCGCGCTGCAGCTGCGCAATTTTAGAGTCGATATCTAGAATTGGAGAACGCGGGTCGTCTAACAAATCTTTAGTGTTGTTGTACAGGTAGCCCATGCCGGTAATCAGTTCACGCATATTTTGCGCGCCTGCGCCAGAAGCCGCCTGATACGTCATAGACGTTGCCCATTCCACAAGATTATTTTGGAATAAGCCGCCTAAGCCCATCAGCATCAGCGAAACAGTACAGTTGCCGCCTACGAAAGTTTTCGTGCCTTGCGCTAGGCCATCTTTAATCACGTTCATGTTGACTGGATCAAGTACGATGATCGCTTCGTCATCCATGCGCAATGTAGATGCAGCATCAATCCAGTAGCCGCCCCAGTTTTCCGCTTTTAATTTAGGGAAAACTTCAGACGTATAGTCGCCGCCTTGACAGGTGATAATGACATCCATTTGCTTCAGACTGTTAATGTCTGATGCATCCATAAGTGCTGGGGCGGTTTTTCCGCCAAATGCAGGAGCTTCACCGCCTGCATTACTGGTAGAGAAGTAGAACGGCTCAAAATGAGCAAAATCATTCTCTTCAACCATACGTTGCATAAGGACAGAACCAACCATCCCGCGCCAACCGACCAGACCTACTTTCATGTCATTTTGCCTCGGTGCGTTAAAAATAAAAAGGGGGGCTTGAGTGTATCAAAAGGATACGCAACTGCAATAGCTGCATAATCAAAACATCGATTATATTGTGCAGTATATCTTGTTTATGTTACATGCAAAATTGATATAAATTTATGAATCAATATAAAAAATAGAATATAAAAGGAGGTGAAATGATCTGGATTGAAATATTGGCCTGTATCGTCATTTGGCTGTCCTTTTGGTCGTTGATTCCACGGGATGAATGGTGGTTCCGCGGTGCAGATTTCCCTCGGCTGCAAATTTTGGCGGTGGGGCTACTGGCCTTTGTCCTGATGATTGTTTGCGATGCGGCGTGGGACTTTGCTCGTGAGTTGATTTTAATTGGCTTAATTGGCGCATTGGCTTTTCAATTGAAAATGGTTTTGCCTTATACCTTTTTCTGGAAAAAGCAGGTGAAAAAAGTGCGAGCCTCACAACTGGATCCCGACAAACAAATTTCCTTAATAGTGTCTAATGTACTGACACCGAACACTCAATATCATTTACTTATTGAGCTTATTCAGAAACATCAGCCTGATTTAGTGCTGACGCTAGAAACAGATCAAACGTGGCAGAACGAACTTTCAGTGATCGAGCCAGACTATCCTTATCGTGTTCCTGTTCCATTAGATAATTTATATGGTATGCATCTATATAGTAGGTTGAAACTGACAGAAACCGAAGTGAAATTTATCTTAAGCGATGAAATCCCGTCGATACATACCCGTGTGACTTTGCCCTCAGGTAATCAAGTACAACTCTATTGTTTACATCCAAAACCCCCGAGCCCCACCGAGGCCAAAGACTCGACTTTACGGGATGCTGAGCTGTTGATTGTGGGGGATCAGATTAAAGATATAGATGAAAGCTGCATTGTGATGGGGGACTTAAATGATGTGGCATGGTCGAGAACCACGCGACTATTTCAGCGTATTAGCGGTTTACTTGACCCGCGTGTCGGGCGGCATTTTGTCAATACGTTTCATGCCGATTATCCTCTATTGCGCTGGTCTCTGGATCATGTTTTTCACAGTACCGATTTTGCCTTAGTACATATGGAACGTTTGCCACATATAGGGTCAGATCATTTTCCCGTATATGTGGTTTTACAGACAGGCCGAGTATTTGAGCAGATTCAGGAAGAACTGGAACAGACGGAGGAGGATGAACAAGAAGCGCAAGATGCGATTCAAGAAGGGATTGAACAGGCTGAAAAAGAAGAAAAAATAGTGACTGATGACATTGCCCGTGACTATAAAGAGGGCAGCAAAAGTCTTTAGCCTGTCTTGGTTTAAGAAAAAAGTGTAAGAAATGGCTTACACAGCTTTCGGCTTCTGACGAATGGTCAGTTTAATTATATTGACTTAATCTTTATTTATCGGCAAAGGGAGCGGGAATGGATAATCCCACAATATGGAATGCGGTGCCGATGGAGAGCCATCATGGATATGATGCAGGTAAGGAAAGCCAGAAAAAATTAAAATAACACACTTGTGAAAGCACGACCTCATTAACCCGAGTTTTGCAGGATGCAGAACTCGGGTTTTAATTTTTAAAATCTAAAAAAATATTAAATTCAAACGCCTATATTAAAAGGCGCGGCAGAATTGTAACTTGCCATACTGCTGCCGTTATTGCCATGTAAAATTGCGCCAACAACAAAAACATCAAAATGACAAAGAGAATGCTATGAATAGGCTGGATACAGGGCTGCAGACTTTACAGCAATGGACACACTTATCTTCAGATGCGCTGCTGATTTATTGCGGGCTGATTATTTTTTTCTTGGCAGCCTTATGCCATCAGCGGCAATTAAAATCTAAGTATGCAATTTGGGCTGTACTGGGGCTGGCTTTGGCTGCTGAATTATTTGGCGCGCGTCATGATATTTTAGACCGCGGCTATTGGCGTGTCGGTGAGAGTTTAAGGGATATTTTGTGCATGAGCCTGATGCCATTGCTGCTTTGGCTGGGAGCGCATTATCGTATTTGGCGGTATTGATCTGCTGTAACGGCAGAACTGCAGAAATCAAAAGCCTGCTTATAAGCAGGCTTTTGATTTTATTTATTTTGACAGGGCAACCTGCTTGTAAAGCTGCAGGGTCTGATCACACATATCTTTTAGGCTGAACTGCGTTACTGGCGCAACTGGCTGCGGATCATCAACCTGCTGCTGGATTGCCTGCAGCAAAGCGGCATGATCATCTGCAGCAATTAAACCTTGCGGATACAGACGCGATAAAATTTCTGCGACACCGCCGCGGTTCCAGCCCACAACTGGTGTGCCTAAGGATAGCGCTTCCAATGCTGTACGGCCGAAGGTTTCGGCCTGATTGGACAGTGACAGCGCGACATCGCAGAATGCCAGCCATTCGCGGATATCTGAGCGGTGGCCGACAAAAGTAATTTTGTCGGTTAGTCTTTTGCTGGCAATGCTTTTTTCCATTTCTTCTAAATAAGCCGCTTTTTTAGGATCTGCGCCGCCAACGATAACCGCATGTAGCTGCGGATATTGAGTGTGCAGCTGTTCAATCAATGCAATTAAAGTTTCATGGCCTTTTAAGCGTGTAATGCGGCCTGGCAGGCACAGCAGAAATTTATGTTCTAATTGCGGGAAGTCCTTATATGTATCCAGCAGCCATTTTGCAGATGGCTGGTAGCCGTGCGGAAATGCCTTTGGGTCAATGCCGCGGAAAATGCGTACGATGTCTTGCGGCGGGCAGTTTTTATAGTGGTCTGTAATATATTTGACCACACTGTCAGAAACCGCAATGACTTTCTCCGCTTGAGTCATAATTTGACTGTAGCGGTTAATGGAGTAGAAGCCATGCACTGTGCTGATCAGGTGCGGGCGTTTATGCGCAGGAATGCCTTTTAAGGCAAAATGAGTCAGCCAAGCTGGAACCCGTGAACGTACGTGCACAATGTCAGGCTGCTCAGTTTCAATCAGCTTACGCAGCGGGCGGATTTGCCGCAAGCTAGACAAGGCCTTTTTATGAATGGGCAGCGTGAGGTGAGTTGTACCTTCATTTTCCAGCTGATTGACTAAGCGCCCGCCATTTGAAACCACAACAGACTGATGGCCGTCAGCGACTAAGGCGCGGGCAATTTCTAATGTGCCGCGTTCAACACCGCCGCTGTTCAGTTCTGGTAAAAGCTGCATGACTTTCATAATCAGTCCCTATGGTTCAATTCGTGGCATTAATAGATCGTTTCGTAGCCTTGCGGGCGTGTTTTAAAGCGGCGGTGGAACCACATATATTGCGTCGGCGCAATGCGCAGCTGATTTTCAATGACTTTATTCGTTCGAACAGCATCTGCAAATTCATCTTCACTTGGAAAGTTGTCTAAAGCAGGTTCAATCAGTACATGATATTGAGGGTTGCTTATGTCGCCATCACGATAAAAATACAGGGGGACTGCTGCTGCTTTAGATATTTTTAATAAGCGGCGATGTGCGGTGACGGTAGCCGCAGGCGTACCAAAAAATGGCGCCATTACGCCTTGTTTTAAACCAAAATCTTGGTCTGGACTGTACCAAATGGCATGGCCGTTTTTTAAATTTCGGATCAGGCCGCGCATGTCATCATGGTCAATTTGGTTGGCATAGATGGTGGCACGACAACGCACAATCAACATATCCAATAGAGGATTATTTTGCGGACGGTAGACCACATCCGGTTCAAAAAATTGTGAACATAGATAGCCGCCGGCATCCAGCAGTGTGGAATGTGTGCCTAGCAGCAGCACCCCTTTACCCTCTGCCTGTGCATTTTGAATATGCTCAAGGCCTTCGATAGTCACGCGGTTTTTAAACCACTTTGGGCTGTACCATGCATTGAGGGTTTCAAATATGCCGATCATCTGGTCAACAAAAACTTGGCGCGCATTCTCCTGCAGTTGCTGTTCAGACCATTCGGGAAAACAGACCTCAAGATTGCGTAAGGTCGTTTTACGGCGTGATTTTAAATATTTAAAGGCGCTGTTGCCAATACTGGCAGCCAAGCGGTGCTGTACTGCCCACGGTAAAATTGCCAGAATCATCAGGAAAATAATCGCAATCCAAATACCCCAGAACTGAGGCAGCAGGAATGACCAGCGAAATTCACCGGGCTGATAATCTGTCTTTTGGCTCATAACAATAAATATAGGCTGAACAATCGGTTCAGTTTAGCATGAAGCTGAATTGAAAGAGAAAGTTCAAGCTGAGTGATATTGTGAATGCACAGATTTTTAACCTTTAACCAGTCCTCCGTCCACAATCAGATTTTGGCCTGTCACAGCCCGAGAGTAAGGAGATAAGAACATCATAATAGCGGATGCAAATTCTTCAGGCGTAGTCACGCGGCGCAGCGGTGTAGAAGATGCAATCAAGTCAAAGACAAAGTCAGGTGTGGCTTTGCTGGCATCTGTCTGCTGCAGCAGGCCGCCAGACAGCATATTGACGTTAATCCCAAATTCACCCAGTTCATGCGCCGCCGTGCGAGTAAAGGCCAACAGCGCTGCCTTCGCTGCAGTGTAGTCATGGTAAGGGACGACTGGATTTTGTACTAAGTTTGTTCCAATATTCACAATACGGCCAAAGCTGGCTTGTTTCATCTCTGCCAACGCGGCTTGTGTGGTATTGAGCGCAGCCAGCACTGCGCCGTCAAATTGACGCGTCATTATTGCCGTGTTCAGTTCTTCTATTTTAGGGCGCGCATCGCCATTAAATTCAAATTGAACCAATGCATTATTTACGACGGAAGTAATGGCAGAACCGAAGTGGGTTTTCGCTGCAATAAATAAAGCCTCGACTTGGGTTTTGTCGGTGATGTCGGCCTGATAGGCAAAAACCTGCTCTGGATAAGCTGAGGCCAGCTGTTCAGCCTGAGCTTTGCTGGTGTGATAATTCACAGCAACTTTTGCGCCTTCAGCAATTAATGCTTGGCTAATAGCAAGTCCTAAACCGCGCGCTCCGCCCGTGACAAGTACAATTTGATCGCGAATTTGCATATTTCTGTCCTATTGAGTGAATTGATGCACCATAGCAAGCATTCGGCTAAATGCCAAAGCCGTCTTTTTGAAAAGCGGCGCTGTATTCGGACCGTTTAATTTTTTACTCATAATGCAATAAAAAATGCCGCATGAAGCGGCATTTTTGAAGCTTGGATTATTTGGTCATATTTTCCAGCTCTTCCCAGCGTTCTAATTTTTCCATGAGCAGTTCATCAATTTCTGCAAGACGCGCAGATAGTTTCATCGCTTGATCATTATCAGATACAAACATTGAGCCATCGGCTAATGTAGCATTAATATCGGCTTGTTCTTTCTCTAAAGCCTCCATTTCTGCCGGCAGCTGTTCTAAAGCGCGCTGGTCTTTATAGCTCAGCTTTACTTTTTTCACAGGTGCAGCAGCAGCCTCAGCTTTTGCCGCTGCTTTTTTTACTGCGCTTTTTTGGTCGACTGCAGTCTGATCAGGACGCTGCTCAAGATAGTCTTGATAGCCGCCGATATATTCATCAATGGTGCCTTTGCCGTCAAAGACCCAAGTGGAAGTCACCACGTTGTCCATAAATGCACGGTCATGCGAAATCAGCAGTAAAGTGCCTTTGTAGCCGCCCAGCATTTCTTCCAGCAGCTCTAAAGTTACCATATCTAAGTCGTTAGTCGGTTCGTCCATCACGATTAAGTTAGACGGTTTCAGCAGAAGCTTCGCCAAAAGAATACGGTTGCGTTCACCGCCAGATAGCGCTTTTACAGGTGTGCGCGCACGTTCCGGAGAGAACAGGAAATCTTGCAGATAGCTGTAAATGTGGCGGCGGCTGCCGTTGACATCAACATGGTCAGAACCTTCAGACACGTTATCTTTTACAGATTTTTCAAGGTCTAAGGCATTGCGCAATTGGTCAAAATAAGCGACTTCAAGCTGTGTGCCTGTTTTTACTGTACCAGTATGTTCTTGCTCACCTAAAATGGCTTTAATCAGTGTGGTTTTACCTACACCGTTGTCACCGACGAGGCCAATACGGTCACCGCGCAGTACAAGCGCAGAGAAGTTGTTGATAATTGGCGCATTGTCGCCAAAAGTCACGCTTAAATTGTCAATTTCAAAGACAACTTTACCTGAACGCTGCGCGTCTTGTGTCGCCATGCTCACTTTGCCTTGCTGTGAGCGGCGGGCGCGTGATTCTTCACGTAAAGCTTTTAATGCGCGGACACGGCCTTCGTTACGTGTACGGCGGGCTTTAATGCCTTGGCGAATCCAAACTTCTTCTTCAGCCAGTTTTTTATCAAACAGCGCGTTTTGTTTTTCTTCTGCTTCCATTTGCTGCGCTTTTAAGTCGAGGTAACGTGAATAGTTGCCTTCATAGCTGCGCAAAATACCGCGGTCAAGTTCAACAATACGCGTTGCAATGCTGTCGACAAATGAACGGTCATGCGAAATAAACAGTAAGGTTAAATTATTTTGATCCAATAGGAACTTTTCCAGCCATTCAATACTTTCAACGTCCAAATGGTTGGTCGGTTCGTCCAAAAGCAGTACATCAGGCTGTGTTAAAAGCGCACGTGCTAAAAGTACACGGCGTTTACGTCCACCCGAAAGGTCAGCAAGGTCAGCATCTGGGTCTAGGCCCATTTTGCTTAAAATAGAGTTGACCTTGGTTTCCAAAGCCCAGCCATCCAGCTGATCCATTTTATGCTGCAGGTTGCCCATGCGGTCACATGCGTCCATGTCGCCCAGCACACAAGCTTCACTCGCTTCGTGGTAAGCGCGCAGCACTTCAGCAGCTTCGCCAGCGCCATCAGCAACAATATCCGCGACTTTGCCAGAGTCCATCGGCACATCTTGCGCCAGCATAGAAATGGTAATGCCGTTTTGCAAAGAAACTTCGCCGCCATCCGGTAATAAGCTTCCCTCAATCAGTTTAAGTAAAGTAGACTTACCTTCACCATTACGGCCGATTAAACACACCCGTTCGCCGCGTTCTAAACTGAAGTTCGCGCCGTCGAGCAGGGCAGGTCCGCCAAACGCAAGTTGGACATCCCTTAAAGTAATATAGGCCATAATGTTTCCTGAAAAATCCTACATGAGGAGTGTAAAGTGACTAAACAACAAAATTTTGATGAGCAGGCGTCATTTTCCGCACCCATTGAAGATTTGCAAGTCCGAATTGCATTTTTAGATGATTTAGTTGATCAGCTGAATGAGCAGGTGACTAAACAAAATATGGAAATAGCGGACTTAAAAAAGCAAATGCAGATTTTATATCAGCGTGTGGAGTCGTCAGATTTATCTGAAGGCATTGCAGCTTTCGACCCAATGACGAACCGCCCGCCGCATTATTAATTGCGGCATATGTATTGCTGATGTGAAGTATGCAGGATTATGCCGCGTATTGCATCTTTACAGGTCTGGGCAGCGGGAATGATGCATGAAGGCTGCATCTCACATGATGTTTTACAATTCATGGCCTTAAGTTCTTGACCTTTATAATCTATCCCGCTGTAATGCAGCACTGAATAAAATTGCTGCAAGATTTTTCTGATTATGACTTCCAAAGCTGTGCTGCTCGATCTTGAAAATAATATGCCGACTGCCAGTCTGCTGCGAAATATTGTGGAGCATTTTCCTGTTTTATATTTATTTAACAGCACAGGCCAGTTTGAATATTCATTAGAAGATTTAACTGAATTTGCAAGCTGGGTCAGCAGCGGGCAAGTGGTTATTTTAGATACGCCAGAAACGTCGCAAAAAGAGTTTGAGTATGCTGTGATCGTCGGTCAGCTGATTGCTTTGCTTGAGCCTGACTCGCAT
This sequence comes from Acinetobacter tianfuensis, assembly GCF_003611465.1. Lineage (GTDB taxonomy): Bacteria > Pseudomonadota > Gammaproteobacteria > Pseudomonadales > Moraxellaceae > Acinetobacter > Acinetobacter tianfuensis. The sequence goes on along the minus strand of NZ_RAXV01000013.1, from coordinate 51,806 downwards.
GTTGAAATTATTTCTGCGATGGACAGCAGCGAGATGCTGCAGGAGCTGATGCAAAGCTCAAATATTTCATGCAATCTGATTCAAATTCAAGCAGAGCCAGAAACTGCGTCTAAGCATGAATTGCCAAGCGCGAGTACGATTCAAGCCAAACCGCAGCTGCAGCTGGTCAAAAAATACTGCGATGCTTTAGGCAAGATGAGCGGAAAGCCGCATACCGTGGAAGCGCTTCGCCGTTCGGTGGAAAATATATTGCAGCTGGTGCCTTCAAAAGCCCAGCAAGTGGTTGGCATGCTGATCAACCTAAAAATTGTCAAACGCTATGATGATCAGATTAATATCCGTAAAAAAGTGCTGGCAAAATGGCTGAAGCTGGATTTAGACAAAGCTGCCGCTGAACTGCCGAAAAGTATGGCGGATGCTGTACAGCAGCTGGATCGCCCTGAAACTGTGCAGAAGGAAGACGTGCAGGTTTTGCCGGCAGCAGCGCATGAACTGTATAAAGATTTTGCTCAAGTTGACCCAGTGCAGCTGGAAGTGATCAAAAAGCTGAATGCCTTAAATGCCCAAAAGCCAAAAGATATTTATGAACTGCGGGATGTGCTGGTGCAAATGTTCCCAAAATCAGATGTGCGTATGCTGTTAAAAGAGCTGATGGATAAGGGCTATATTTATTGGAATAGCCATGAAGTCGTATACAGTCATGAAATGTTTCTCAATTAATGAAAGCAATATTCACATATTTAAGGCGATAGAAATATCGTCTTTTTTATGGGCTATCAACAGCCGGCATAATATTTAAAGTTGCAGTGCAGGCTCAGCTTGGCTAAAAAATAGGGGGCTGAGCTGCTTGAGGCTATGCCGTGCAAAATCATTCAGCAGCGGCAGTGATTTGTTGTAATCGCCTAAATGCAGTTCTGAAAGCAGCCATTTAGTTTCGGCATTTTGTCGAAAATGAATAAATAAGCAAAGCATTAATTATTTTGATCTTGCCTTTTATATTGCGCTTATGCAACTCTAATAAAGGAAAGAAAAGGTTGTACTATGGAAAATACTGGTCTTTGGGTTGCTGTTGTTATTGTCGTATTTGTTTTAGGCTCTATTTTTGGCCTGCGTGTCAGCCCCCGTGAAAAAGCATTGGGTGAAATGCGTGACAAAGCGAGAAAAATTGGACTGCATCCTCGACTTGTAGCTGCGCCGGATTGGACTAAAATTCCAAAAGCATCAGAAAACCGCGCCAGCATGGTGGCTTATTACAGTATTTTAATTCCAGAAGCGCGTCTCCCATTAATGCGTGCGCTGGTGGCTGATCAAAAACTTCAACTCGTTTATGGCGATGACAAGTTTAACAATCTGCCGATTGATTTAAAGGGCATTTATGCTATTGATATGCAAGCCAACTGTGTAGGAATCTACTGGAACGAAGAGTCTGACCTGCGTGCGGCTCAATTGGACGCAATCAAAGCGCAACTGCATTCTTTGGCTGAAATTTAAATTTATAAAACAGGATTAACGGTTAATTATGGCGAACGCTCCTCGGTCCACATCAAAAAGCAGCACAGCAAAGACTTCCGAAGCTGGAAAAAAGCGTGCCTTAGTGATTGTGGAGTCGCCTGCAAAAGCGAAAACAATCAATAAATATCTGGGCTCTGACTACATCGTAAAGTCATCAGTTGGCCATGTCCGTGATTTGCCTACAGGCGGCGCTGCTAAAACAGCAGAAAAGAAACCGGCAGCGCGTACCAAATTGACCGATGCGCAAAAAGCGGAAAAAGCGCAAACGGCGTTGATCAACCGCATGGGTATAGATCCTGAGCACGACTGGAAAGCGCATTATGAAGTGCTTCCAGGCAAAGAACATGTTGTTGCTGAACTGAAAAAGCTTGCTTCGCAGGTTGACGAGGTATATCTCGCAACGGACTTGGACCGTGAAGGGGAAGCGATTGCTTGGCACTTAAAAGAAGTGATCGGCGGTGATGACTCACGTTACCAGCGTGTAGTGTTTAACGAAATTACTAAAAATGCGATTCAGGAAGCGTTTAAGCAGCCAGCGCGTCTAGACATCGACAAAGTAAATGCACAGCAAGCGCGCCGTTTCTTAGACCGTGTTGTGGGCTTTATGATTTCGCCATTGCTGTGGGAAAAAATTGCCCGCGGTTTATCGGCAGGCCGCGTACAGTCAGTGGCTGTAAAACTGGTGGTGGAACGTGAGCGTGAAATCCGCGCGTTTATTCCAGAAGAATACTGGCAGGTTTTTGCAGATACGAAATCGAAGAAAGACGACATCCGTCTAGAAGCGGTGAAGCAAAACGGCAAAACATTAAAACTGCACAATAAAGCCGAAACAGATGCTTTATTGAACTTGATTAAAGATGCAGAGTACAAAGTATCTGTACGTGAAGATAAGCCGACTAAGGTCAATCCGAGCGCGCCGTATATCACGTCTACGCTGCAGCAGGCTGCGAGCACGCGTTTAGGCTTCTCTGTGAAGAAAACCATGACCATGGCGCAGCGCTTGTACGAAGCAGGTTTCATTACTTACATGCGTACAGACTCAACATTCTTAAGTGATGACGCCGTAAATATGGTGCGCACACATATTGAATCTGAGTTCGGTACAAAATACCTGCCTGCGAAACCAAATAAATACGGCAACAAAGCGGGCGCGCAAGAAGCCCATGAAGCAATTCGTCCATCGAATGTCGCTTTAAAAGGCGATAGCCTGATTGGTGTAGACCGTGATGCGCAGCGTTTATATGACTTAATTTGGCGTCAGTTCGTGGCCTGCCAAATGACGCCAGCAGAATATTTATCATCGACTATTTTGGTTGATGCCAATGGTGTAGAGCTGAAAGCTAAAGGCCGTACATTGGTATTTGACGGTTTTACCAAAGTGCGCGGTCAAAATAAATCAGATGACGATGTATTGCTTCCAGCAGTGAAAGTAGGTGAAGTGCTTAAGCTTGAAAAGCTTGATCCTTCACAGCACTTTACGAAGCCGCCAGCGCGTTTTACCGAAGCATCTTTGGTGAAAGAATTAGAGAAAAAAGGTATTGGCCGTCCTTCGACCTATGCGGCCATTATCTCGACGATCCAAGACCGCGGTTATGTAAAAATTGACAACCGCCGCCTGTTCGCAGAGAAAATGGGCGAGATTGTGACAGACCGTTTGGATGAAAATTTCAACAACCTGATGAACTATGCTTTTACCGCAGATTTAGAAAGTCAGCTGGATAAAGTGGCAGATGGTGAGCGTAACTGGAAAGAGCTGCTGAATAATTTCTACGGCGATTTCAAAAAACGCTTAAGCACGGCACAGGGCGAAAATGGCATGCGCCGCAACCTGCCTGTGGAAGTTGCTGCGGTGCACTGTAAAGAATGCGAACGCCCGATGCAGATCCGTACGGGGACAACAGGTGTATTCTTGGGCTGTTCAGGCTATAACTTGCCGCCTAAAGAACGCTGCAAAGGCACATTGAATTTAACGCCAGTGGAATCATTGGCTGCGCTGTCTGATGATGATGCCGCTGAAACAGCTGATTTGATGTCGAAAAAACGCTGTCCAATTTGTGAAACCGCTATGGACAGCTATGTGATTGATGGCGGCCGTAAACTGCATATCTGCGGCAACAACCCTGACTGTAATGGTTTTGAGCTGGAAGAGGGTGAGTTCAAAATTAAGGGTTATGATGGCCCGACCATTCCATGTGATAAGTGTGAAGGCGAAATGCAGCTGAAGACTGGCCGTTTTGGTCCATACTTTGCCTGCACCAGCTGCGATAATACCCGTAAAGTATTAAAAAGCGGTCAGCCTGCGCCGCCGCGTGTAGATCCGATTAAAATGGAACATATCCGTTCGGCGAAGCATGATGATTTCTTTGTGCTTCGTGACGGCGCTGCGGGCTTATTCTTGGCTGCCAGCAAGTTTCCGAAAATCCGTGAAACACGTGCGCCTAAAGTAGCTGAATTGCGTTCGGTTGCAGATCAGATTGACCCGAAATATCAGTTTATTTTGCAAGCGCCGGATACAGACCCTGAAGGCAATCCAACGCTGGTGAAGTTCAGCCGTAAGAACCAAGCACAATATATTGGTTCTGAAAATGCAGAAGGCAAACAGACCAAATGGTCTTTGGTGTACCAAGATGGCAAATGGGTTGAAGCTTAAAATTTAAGATGTGAAAAATGCTGGCGATTGCCGGCATTTTTTATATGATGGAAAATTTTGAATATTTCTAAGGCAATACGTATATGGCCCTAATTCATTCGATCATCGTTTCTGCTGCACCAGTAGATTTGGGATAATGCCGTAAATAGAAAACAGTCAGATTTTCTAAAAATAAGTTATGTACTGAGTTGTTGCGATGTGGAAAAAAATAAGAGTTCTGTGTTTGCTGACAGTGCTGCTGATTGTTGCGGTGAATGCCTATAAAGATAAAAATCAGGACTGGAACAAGCCAGTATTTGTTTTATTGCATCCAATTAATGCAGATGGCAGGGCAAGCACTCAGAGTTATATTCAAAGCTTATCTGAGCGGGATTTACAGGCAGCGCAGCAATATTTGCAAACAGCATCGCAGCAGTACCGCGGACAACAGGTTTATTTTTATTTTAAGCTTGGCCGTGAACTGAAAGTAATGCCTCCAAAAGTGCCAGATCCGGCAGGCATATTCGATGTGATGCTTTGGAGCCTCAAATTCCGTTTTTATGCATGGAAGCAAAAACAAAGCTCAGACGGGCCTGCAAGCCTAACTTTGTTTTTAAACTATTATGACCCTGTAAAAACACGGGAACTCAAGCACTCGACAGCTTTAGAAAATGGGCGGATTGGTTCAGTGAATCTATTTGCATCTGTCAAGCAAAGCGAACCAAACAAAGTGGTGCTGGTACATGAGCTGCTGCATGCTTTTGGCGCTGCAGATAAATATGATTTAGCCACAGGGCAGCCGCTGTTTCCTGCCGGTTATGCTTACCCAGATCAGCAGCCGTTATTTCCGCAGGCAAAAGCTGAGCTGATGGCTGGACATGTTCCAGTTTCTCAGAGTAAGAGTAAAATGCCGAATGGTTTGGATCAGACGCTAATTAATGCGCAAACAGCTCAGGAAATTGGCTGGATAAAATAATGCCCTGCGGATCATTGAAAACTTATCTGCATCCTAGTTATGCAGATAAAAAATGCGCATAACTTTTCTATACTTTAGCTGGATACAGGATCATGTTAAAACAGTTGTATTCCATCTAGGATTGAGTATAAAAAATGAGAACAGTCGGAAATGATATTGTCAGACATCAGCTGCATGAAAACCGAAAATGGTATCTTAGCTTAGGTGTTTTGTTGACGCTCTTTGGCGTTTTTTTGCTGCTGTCCTTACCTTTTGCCACGCTTTCCGTTATCTTTATCTTTGGGGTGCTGATGATGATTGGCGGCGTACTGCATTTTATTGCGGCATTTAAAATATTCAGCGGCGGTTTCCGCTGGTTCTGGGCGCTGTTTGGACTGCTGTACTTGGCTGCAGGCTATTATGCATTTACAACACCTGTAAAAACGGCAATTGTATTGACCAATATTCTCGCTGTTGTATTGATTATTGCTGGTGTAATACGCATGTTCAACGCACTGCTGTTTAGAGTCATGCAGGGCTGGGGGTGGACATTTCTTTCGGGTTTGCTGACGTTTATTGCTGGTGTAGTTATTCTAATTTCACCAGATGCGCCGTTTTGGGTTCTTGGCTTATTTTTAGCCGTGGATATTTTATTTCAAGGCATTAACTATTTATCATTTGCTTCCTATATTAAGCATCAGCTGCCAAAAAGTTCTGCAGATGAGTAACGCAGATGCAGGCGGAGTGGGTTGAGGTTTAAAAAGAGCGCGAGATAGCGCTCTTTTTTTAGATTCAAACTTAGGGTTTGACGGTATAACGGCTGCTGATGGCGATGCGGTTCCATGCATTAATCACAATAGACAGCCATTCAATCGCGCTGACTTGGGCATCAGTTAAAAATGGCAGCGCATCTTCATAAACGGCATCAGGAACTTGGCTTGCAGAGATCAATGTAATCGCTTCTATTAAACTTAACGCAGCGCGTTCTGCTGCTGTGAAATATTCAGTTTCGCGCCATGCATTCAGCAGACTGACTCTGTCGATGGATTCACCCGTTTTTAATGCATCCTGTGTATGCAGGCGAATACAAAATGCGCATTGGTTGAGTTGTGACGCGCGCAGTTTCAGCAAATGCGCAAAGCCTTCATCCAGCTGCGCTTCTTGTATTTTTTGCATCGCCAGCGCATCCAGTTCTGCAACTTTTTTGTATAGGTCGGGTGCAGATTGACCGAGGTTAATTCGAGACATGGATATTCTTCTAAGACCAAATTTTATTTCAGTCTAAAGGAAAATAAGGTGAAAACATGTTTAACTGGCAATAATCCATGAAAAAAACACAGCATGAAAATATTTGTTTTAGCGCCAGACTCATTTAAAGAAAGTATGTCAGCAGAGCAGGCCTGTGATGTTATGCAGCGTGCAATTTTACAGCTTATACCTGATGCACAGATCATCGCAGTGCCAATGGCAGATGGCGGCGAGGGAACTGTGGATGCATTACTCAGTGTTTGCCATGGGCAAAAAGTTGAGATAGAGCTTGCAGGACCTTTGCCAAATCAACGTATTGTTACTTATTTCGGTCTTATTGATGCAGGGCAAACTGCAGTGATTGAAATGGCAAAAGCGAATGGTATTCATCTTGTGAGTTTGGCTGAGCGCAATCCTTTGCTTACATCGACTTATGGCACAGGTGAAATGATCAAAGCCGCTTTAGCGCATGGTGTGAAGAGGATCATTATTGGTTTGGGAGGCAGTGTGACCAATGATGGCGGTGCGGGTATGGCGCAGGCATTGGGTGCTAAATTCTTCAATCATCAAGGTGCAGAAATTGCTGTTTGTGGCGGAAACTTGCATCAAACCGTACAGATCGATGTGACTCAACTTGATCCTCGTTTAGCGCAGACCGAAATCATAATCGCCAGTGATGTGAATAATCCGCTGTGCGGTCAAAAGGGCGCATCTTATGTCTTTGGCCCGCAAAAAGGTGCAACAGCAGAAATGGTCGAACAGCTGGATGCCAATCTCAGCCATTGTGCGGATATTGTTGAAAGCGCGCTTGAGAAAAAATTGCGACATACAGCAGGTGCGGGAGCTGCAGGTGGTCTGGGTTTTGGCCTTATGGCGTTTGCAGGTGCATTGATCCAATCTGGCGTAGAGCTGATGGTTGAGCAGACTCAGCTGGCGCAGAAAATTGCGCAGGCGGATTATGTGCTGACGGGCGAAGGCAAAATCGATTTTCAGACCCAATTTGGCAAAACGCCGTATGGCGTTGCTCAGGCCGCAAAGGGTTTGAATAAACCAGTGATTGCATTTGCTGGCGTCGTTGGTGAGGGGATTGAAAATTTATATGAGCTGGGCTTTAGCCAAATTATCGGGATTAATCCGCCTGACTGCAGTTTGCAGGATGCGCTAAAAAATGCGGAGAAAAATTTAGAACAGAGCGTGAAGGTTTTTGTTCAGACTTTGCTTGATGCAAAGTGATGCCATTTTTTCTGTTTCCGCCTTTGAGCTGATTTTTCTTCATGAAGTTTTCTGCAGTCAGCTCTGTTAAACTACGCGTCTATTTAGCACGATGAGACACCATGAGTTTAGCCAGCCTGATTGATGAATTAAATCCGCAGCAAAAACAAGCAGCCACAACTGAAACACAGCACAGTTTGGTCTTGGCGGGTGCGGGCTGCGGCAAAACCAAAACCATCGTGGCGCGTGCGGCCTACCTGATTGATCAGGGTGTACCTGCCAATCAAATTCAAATTTTAACCTTTACCCGCCGTGCCGCCAGTGAAATTGTGGCGCGTGTAGAGATGGCATTGGGTGAACAGGCCAAAGGCTTGCGTGCATCGACTTTTCACACTTTCTGCATGTATCTGCTGCGCCGTATTCCAAATGCTTTTGGCTTAGAGCAATTTTCGATTATTGACCGTGATGATCAGATGATGCTGTTCCGCCTGATTCGCGGTAAAGATGATAAGAAAAATCCGAATCAGCTGCCAAAGCCGAAAGAGCTTTGCGACCTCTATTCTTTTGCGCGAAATACCCGTCAAAAACTCAGTTTGGCTTTAGAAAAACAGCTGCCTGAATTTTTGGATATGAAAGATGAAATTGCGGAGGTCATGAAGGAATATGAAAACCGCAAGCGTGCGCGCAGCTTCTTAGATTATGATGATATTTTAGCCGTTGTGGCTTCTGCATTGGCACAGTCCGAAGGCCTGGCGGATTATGTTTCGTCTATTTGCCAGCACATGCTGGTGGATGAAATGCAGGACACCAACCCATTGCAATGGGCGCTGCTTGAACCTTTAAAAGACAAAGTGCATTTGTTCTGTGTTGGCGATGACGCGCAGTCTATTTATGGCTTCCGCGGTGCAGACTTTGAAAATATCCACCATTTTAAAGAGCGCGTGCCAAATGCGCAGATTTTTAAATTGGAAAAAAACTACCGATCAACACAGGAAATTTTAGACCTGTCGAACTGGCTGCTGGACCAAAGTTCCATCAAATATGATAAACGTTTAGATGCCTGCCGCGGTGAAGGCATTAAGCCGAAAATGCATATTTTCCCGAATGAATTTGATGAAGCGAAATGGATTGCGATTGATATTAAAGAGCGCCATTACTTGCAAGGCGCCAAGTGGAATGATCATATGGTTTTGGTGCGTTCAAGTTTTGCGGCCCGCCATATTGAAGCTGCCTGCATTGCGGCCAATATTCCTTACCGTTTTATTGGCGGCATGAAACTGCTTGAAACGGCGCATGTAAAAGATTTACTGAGTTTATTACGTGTAGTGGCGAATCCGCTGGATGACATCGCATGGATGCGCTTTTTGACCTTATGGAATGGCGTAGGCGATGTTGGCGCAAGCAAGCTGTCTCATCAACTGCTGCTTGAGCCAGAAATGGATGCGATTGCGCAGAAGCTGGAAAAATTTGGCAAAGTTCCGGATCAAGCCATCCTCATGATGAAGCAAATGATGGTGATCCGTCATGAAGTTAAAGAATGCGTCAGTTTGGCTATTCAAGCGATTGAAGAACAGCTGTCTGAAAACTACAAGAAAGACTGGAACCGCCGTCAGGGTGATTTTGAACTGGTGAAGCAGCTGGCGTCTAAGCATGGTCAGCTCAGTGAGTTTTTAGAAGAATACGTGCTTGATCCAATGTCTATTTCTGAGATTGAACGTCAGTCTGAAGATGATGTGGTGACTTTGATTACGATTCATTCGGCTAAAGGCACAGAGCAGAAAGTCTGTTATGTTGCGAACGTTTCTGCAGGCCAATACCCGCATGCGCGTGCGCAGGGTGACTTTGATGATGTTGAAGAAGAGCGCCGTGTGTTGTATGTGGCATTAACCCGTGCGCAGAATGAACTGATTTTGACCAAGCAAAACTTAAATATGTGGGCGCGGGATACGGTTGATGAGCAGGGCCGTAAAGTTGAAAGCTATTTCTTGAATGATTTAACCCGCAATTTGTGCACTTCGGAAACGCACTATAAGCAGCGTGAACAAACGGTCAAAACGGCATTAATTGAACGTAAGTCGATTAATTTAGATTTTGGTATCGATCTCGATTAAAATAGCAGATTGACGTGATTTAGCACGCAAGTTCAAAAAGCAAAAATAGGCAAATGCTTTTTGATGATGCTGCCTATTTGGAAAAATGAATGAATATTTTAGTACGTAACTTAGAGCGCTCGGTGACAGAAGCGGAATTGCTTGAATTGTTCAAGCCATTTGGCAAGGTTGAGTCTGCTGTGGTAGTCACGGAGAAAGACACAGGCAAGTCAAAAGGTTTTGGCTTTGTAGAGATGCCAAATGGCCGTGAAGCGGTGAAAGCAATCAAAGGCTTGAACACGCTGAAAGTAAAAGGCATGGGCATTCGCGTAAAAGCAGCGGAAGACAAACCGCAAGCGTAAATGAAAAAGGGAGCAGTAATTGCTCCTTTTTTTATGGGCTGATAATGAAAAAATATATGCCGCACTGTCTGCGCTGCAGTTATCAGGTCAATTGATCCGCCAAGTGCGGTTTATGCAAAATGTGCAATCTATTTCATTGAAATCGATCATCCATAATATTTATTGTGATTTTCATAAAATTAAGTTTAAGCTTGAGCAAGCGCTGATAGCCAAAATTTAGGAATTATTTTCATGTCTCGTGTTGCCCGTTTTCATGCTGACCGTACTAATCAAAAATTGTATTTTGCCCGTCTTTCATGCCAGCAGGCAGAGCAGACAGAACATATTCAGCAAGCGCAGGCGCACCGTGAAGCCGCAGTTTTTCATTTGCATGGCGCAGTTTTAGCATTTTTGCAGGAGCTGGTGCGTTATTACCGTTTAAATGACTTCAGCCCGACTTTAAAATCTATCGAAGATGCGATGGCGCAAAAAGGTCAGGTTTCTCCAGAGATTTCTGTTCTGCAGAAATTGGCAAAGGATGGTTTTATTGCTGAACTGAAACGCGCATACCGCATGTGTCAGTATGCGCCTGAACCCAGTACGCCAGAGCCAGAAGATGAAACATCGTCAAACTTAATTATCAAAGTGACGCAATCCCCGCAAGCATGGCTGCCAGATACGCATATTTTACGTGAATGGCATCGTGACCTGACGCAGCTGATTGACGGTTTCCGCAATGAGATGGTTGAATTTTAAACCTGATACTCGGCGCTTGAATTTTCAAAAGTGACCCCGATATATAATAATCTAAGCAATGCAAAGCGCGAATGCCTTTGCCACCATGTTGCACATGGAGGACCTATGTCTATAGAGCAATTGAAAGAATTATTTGGAAATCAGGAAGCCGTTTTAGAGCTGGTTCAGCTGGAAGGCGGCGAGTTGGCGCTGCGCAATGCTGGATCTGAAAAAGAGCCTTTGGTGACTATCCAATTTAATGAAGAAGTAAAAGCGATTTTGGGGGATCAGACACCTGTCATTGCACAGCACATGATCCAAGCTGCGCTGTATTGTCTGCTGGAAAAGCAGGTCAATGAGTGGCAAGCGGAAATTGTCGACGAAAAACCGCAATTTATGAGTTAATACTAAAAAAGTAAAAAACGCGCTGTTCAAGCGCGTTTTTTATTGAGCCGGAAGCAGCTTAGTGGCTAGGCGCTTCATGATGCGCAATTTGAATTTGGTTTAAAATATGGTTGCTCATATTTTTCGCCATTTCCTCTTTGGCGTAATACACTTCGCCAATATTATCCTTACGGATGACTTCAGCTTCTTCTTTACTGGCAGCGCAGACTAAGACTTGAATCTGAGGATTCAGAGTTTTCGCAATATCCACAATTTTATGAATATCTAAAATATCCATAGGGGAAAGCACCAGCAGGCGGGCATGCTGAATATGGGCCTGAATCAGCACGCTCGGCTCAGTTGCAATACCTGATACTGCCGCAATGCCTTTTTCACGCAGATTTTCTACAATTTCACGGTTTTCTTCGGCAATCACGACTTTAATGTTCTGTTCCATTAATGTGCGGGTGATACGGCGGCCGACTTCACCATGACCGACAATCACCACTTGATCGCGTAAATAATCCTGAGAGACTTCATCCGGTAGCATTGCTAACGGGTCACCGCTGCGTTCCAGCATACGCGCAAGGGTAGAGCGTTCACGGATCCATTTTTGAATCGGCTCAATTGCAGAGAAAATGAATGTATTGAGCGTAATGGAGATTAATGCGCCGGCTAAAATCAGGTTTTGCCCTTCTACGGAGAGCAACTTCAGGGAAACGCCTAGTGCGGCTAAAATGAAAGAGAACTCGCCAATTTGCGCAAGTGAAGCGCCAACAGTCAAAGCGGTATTGATTGGATAGCGGAAAAACAGCACCAGCGCCATCGCAGCGATGGTTTTACCCACCATAATAATGCCGGCAACGGCCAGTACATGTAGCGGCTGCTCAATTAAGATGCGCGGGTCAAACAGCATGCCGACAGAAACAAAGAACAGAATGGCAAAAATTTCACGCAGCGGCAGGGTTTCTTCCTCTGCGCGGTGGCTGAAGTCAGACTCTTTGACCACCATGCCAGCAAAGAATGCGCCCAGCGCCATCGAAACGCCAAAGACTTTATAGGCGCCGAAAGCAATTGAGATGGCGGCGGCAACAACCGTCAGCGTAAATAGTTCCCGAGAACCTAAACGCGCCACAATTTGCATGATTTTAGGCACTAGGCGCTTGCCGATAATCAGCATGAAGGCAATAAAGCCAGTCACTTTTAATAAGGTTATAGCTAAAGTCAGCCAGATATTTTCGTTGCTGTCAGTGCCCTCCAGCGCTTGACCGCCTAAAAGTACAGCAGTTGCAGGCAATAGCACCAAAGCCAGCACCATGACTAAATCTTCCACCAGCAGCCAGCCCACGGCAATTTTACCGTTTACAGATTCCAGCAGGCCGCGGTCGCCTAAGGCTTTGAGTAAGACAACTGTACTGGCGCAAGATAAACTTAAGCCAAAAATGAGTGCCGAGCCAAAACTCCAGCCCCAAAACATAGAGACGCCCATACCGAGCAGGGTTGCTACTGCAATTTGCAGAATAGCGCCAGGCAAGGCGATACGGCGGACCTGCATCAAATCATTGAGTGAAAAGTGCATGCCTACGCCAAACATGAGGAACATGACCCCAAGTTCGGCTAATTGATTGGCGAGGTGAATGTCGCCGACAATACCCGGTGTGTTTGGGCTAATAATAATACCGGCAATTAAATATCCGATCAGCGGGGGGAGGCGTAAACGGGCAGCGATATAGCCAAATACAAGGGCTAAGCCGAAACCAACCGCAAGTAAAATAATGAGTTCTACATCATGTGGCACTAAAAACTCCTTAAGCCAAAGTTAAGGGTAAAAAGAATAAGCACAAGTAATGCCAAGAATGAGGGAAAGTGTAGCAAGATGCATAAAAAAAATGCAAAAAAAAACGACCATAGAAGGTCGTCTTTTTTTTCAAATCACTAAAATTATTTGATTTTAGCTTCTTTGAAAATCACGTGTTGACGGATTTTTGGATCAAATTTTTTGATTTCCATTTTTTCCGGCATAGTACGTTTGTTTTTAGTAGTGGTATAGAAATAACCTGTACCAGCTGTAGAAACTAAGCGAATCTTATCACGCATTGTCCTGACTCCTTACTTAGATCTTTTGACCTTGAGCACGCAGGTCAGCAACAACCTTTTCAATGCCCAATTTGTCGATAATACGCATACCTTTTGTAGTTAGACGAAGACGTACGAAACGTTTTTCGGTTTCTAACCAGAAACGGTGGTGGTGCAGGTTCGGCTCGAACCGGCGCTTAGTTTTGTTGTTGGCGTGTGAGACGTTGTTACCAACGACTGGACGCTTGCCGGTAACTTGGCAAACCTTAGACATGGTGTAACTCCATTGATTTAGCCAACAGCAAATCTGTATGGCCAGTCAAAAATAAACGGATTGAATTCATTCAAGGGGCGTTTTATAACAAAAATACGCTTAAAAGACAAGCGATTTTGAATAAAAACCGACATGAGCTAGTGCAATAGCTCATGCCTTGATCATTTAACGAAGAAGCGTCTTCGAAATTAGCTTGTGAATCGGCTTATTAAACGGCGGCAGAATGAATTTTAAGCTATACAGCTTAGGATTCGACATTACCGAACGTTCATGCGACAAACTAAAGAAACCTTCAGGACCATGATACTTGCCCATGCCTGAAGCACCGACACCGCCAAATGGCAGATCATCCTGTGCAACATGAGTGAGTACCGTGTTCTGTCCGAAGTGTCCAGAATGGGTACGTTCTGCGACATAATCGGAGCGCGCTTGGTCAAAGTCGAAGTAGTATAATGCAAGTGGACGCGGACGGCTATTAATAAAGTCAATTACATCGTCAATTTGATCATATTCCATGATAGGCAAAATTGGCCCAAAGATTTCATTTTGCATAATTTGCATATCTGGCGTGATTCCAGTCAGCAAAGTTGGCGCAATTTTACGCACAGCAGCGACATCTTCATTTGCAGGATTAACTTCAATGATTTGCGCGCCTTGTTCACGGGCATCTTCTAAATAGCCTTGCAGGCGGTTGTACTGTTTATCATTAATAATTGAAGTGTAATCCTGATTGTCTGCCAAATGCGGATACATGCCTTCTGCATATGTTTTAAAATGGTCAATAAACTCTGCAGTTTTGCCTCGGGGCAGGAACATATAGTCTGGCGCTACACAGGTTTGACCCGCATTCCAGAGTTTACCGACAGCCAAACGTTCTGCTACGTCCTGCAGGCTGATAGACGGATGCACCAATACTGGCGACTTGCCGCCAAGTTCTAAAATCACTGGAACTAAATTTTCTGCTGCCGCAGCCATCACGGTTTTACCGACATTGGTTGAACCAGTGAAAATCATTTTGTCAAAAGCCAAATGGCTGAAGGCATCTGAGATTTCGCCGCCGCCATTAATGACTGCGACCAGTTCTTGCGGAAAAGCTTCAGCCAAGGCTTTTTCTAAAACAAAACCAAAAGCGGCAGAGGCGCTGGAAATTTTAATCATGGCATGGTTGCCGGCAGCTAAAGCGCAGATCAGCGGGCCAATTGATAGCAGCAGCGGGTAGTTCCATGGCGTAATAATACCGATCACACCTAAGGGCTGATACTGTACCCAGCCTTTTGCCGGCTGATGGATAATGCCGATGTGGCGCTTAGAAGGTTTCATCCAGCCAGTTAAGTTTTTGCTGTAATATTTAATGTGCTCAAGGCAAGTCAGCAGTTCGCCAATTTTAGTTTCACTGATCGAACGGTTGCCGTAGTCTTGATTTATAGCTTCAGCAAATTGATCTTGATACTTAACTAAGATACGCTTAAGCCTAGCCAAACGGTCGATGCGTTCTTTAGCTGTAGGCAGCGGGTAGCGCAAATAAGCATTTTTTTGCTGTTCAAGCACATCGTGAAGGTGCTGGATTTCAAAGGAATGTGGTGTCATTGATGTTGTTTTAGTCTGACTGTTCATGCCGCACGACCATTTTCAAAGAGCGAATCATTATTTTTTAGAGTAAATACTCTAAAGAGTCAAGTTACTTTATGTATTGCTAGACTAATACATTGAATTTATGGTTGTTTTAGGATGTCCCACACAAAAACGCTGAAAACCAAAGAACGTATTTTACAGCTGAGCCTTCAGCTGTTTAATGAGCGTGGAGAACGTTCTGTTACGACTAACCATATTGCCGCTGAATTGGGCATGAGCCCGGGCAATCTGTATTATCATTTCCGTAACAAAAGTGAAATTATCAAAGAGCTGATGGAGCAGTACCAAAAGGAAACTTTGGAAATGCTGGCTTTACCTGATGACCGTCCGCTGGATGCGAATGATAAAATCCGTTATTTTCAAGTGCTGAGCAGTCAGTTGTGGGCATATCGGTTTTTGCATCGTGATGTTTATCATCTTGTTGAAAATAACGAAGATTTTAGGAAGATGTATCCGCGGTTTGCGGGCCAGGTGATGCAGCAGGGGCAAAAAATTTATAAAGCCTTTGTCGATGCAGGCCTGATGGAAATGACCAATTCTGAAATTGAGGCATTGGTGATTAACTTATGGATTGTCCTTACTAACTGGACGAACTTTCTTTATATGTCAGGTCATATTACAGACTCGAATACTTTGGAAGAAAAGTGGGTTTGGCAGGCGCTGCGTCAAATGGTATTTTTAGAAGGGGCTTACTTACGCGGTGAAAGCCGTCAGACCTATGAGCACTTGCTGCAAACCATGGGTGAGTCAGAGCTGTTTGCCAGTTTGTCGCTGTCTAAGTTGGATAGTGATGAGTCTGACTGACCGCTGATGGTTTAGCTTTAAAAAGCCGTATTGCATATCAATACGGCTTTTTTTATTGTTAAGAAAAACTGAAATCTAGGCTGTATTTCGCTGCTGAATGAATCAATAGGGGAAGGCTGAAGGAATGTTTTCTATGCCCTATTTAGTCTGGCTTTAAAACGCGCTAGAATACTTGGCTTATTTTATGAATTGAATTTAGCGATACACACCAAAATGAATATGTCGACTGCAAATACTGCACGCTTGCTCATTACCTGTGAAGATAAGCCAGGGATTGTGCAGGCTGTATCGAGCTTTTTGTATCATCATGGAGCAAATATTACAGCACTTGATCAATACGCAACGGAAGCTCAGGGCGGACGTTATTTCATGCGTGTTGAGTTTGAACTGGATAATTTGCAAAGCCGTAAAGAGAGCTTAACTCAAACTTTTACTGCAAATGTGGCAGCGCGTTATGATATGCAATGGCGTTTGGCATTGGTTACCGATGTTAAAAAAGTCGGTATTTTGGTATCGAAAGTGGACCATGCGCTGCTTGAGCTGCTGTGGCGCCATGCCCGCGGCGGTCTAGCTTGCGAAATTACTAAAGTGGTTTCAAACCATGAAGATTTGCGTGAGTCAGTCGAAAACTTCGGTATTCCATTTGAAGTCGTGCCTGTAAATAAAGAAAATAAACGCGAAGCCTATACAAAAATTGATGAGCTGATGCAAGGCAATGATTTGCTGGTACTTGCACGCTACATGCAGATTTTGGATGAAGAATTTGTGCAAAAGTGGGAAATGAAAGTGATCAATATTCACCATTCTTTCCTGCCGGCGTTTGTGGGCGCGAACCCATACAAGCAAGCGTATGAAAAAGGCGTGAAGCTGATTGGCGCAACAGCGCACTACGTGACTGCTGATTTGGATCAAGGTCCGATTATCGAGCAGGATGTAGAGCGTGTGAACCATGACTTTACCGTTGAACAGCTGCGTGAACTGGGGCAAGACGTAGAGCGTAATGTTTTAGCGCGTGCTGTAAAATGGCATTTGGAAGACCGTATTATTGTCGATGGCAATAAAACAGTGGTTTTCCAATAATTCTTTGTAAGTAAAGATATAAAAAGGCATACTTTGAGTATGCCTTTTTTCTTGATTCAAAAAAGCCATAAAAGTGATCAAATTAATAGTTGCAAATGAAAACACTTCTCATTTATCATGGTGCCACTTTAATTGTGCAAACCGATGAGTTTGATTGTGAATTCATCATTTTGACCGCAATTGTTTGTTCAAGGTAACTGTTTTAATGAATCCATCTTCTGCTCCAATGATGCAAGATCCAAATTCGAAGAAAAAGAAAGTCATGGCTGCGCTTGCTGCGGTAGTCATTGGCCATGTTGGAGTATTGTGGGCAGTCGGTCAGATGAAAGCGCCTGAATTAAAGTCAATAGATAAAGAACCGATGAAAGTCCGCTTTGTAAAGCTTGAAGAAGCGCCAAAACCTTTGCCGCCTAAGCCAAAGCAGGAACCAAAGAAAGAACCGCCTCCGCCGAAAGAGGTGAAAGTTGTAGATAAGCCTTTACCGCCTCCGCCAAAAAAAGTGGAAAAAGTGCAACAGGTGAAAAAGGCTGAAACGCCAAAACCAGCAGTAAAACCTGTTCAGACGCCAGAGAAGCCAGCGCCTGTTGTTTCAACAGTTGTGTCTGAAACGAAAGTTCAAGCGCCTGCGCCGACCCCTGTCACCCAGCCCGCACCTGTGACTCAGCCTGTGCCTTCAGCACCTAAAAATGTAAGTTTAGGCGGCGGTGTTTCTTGGCTGCGTGCGCCAAAAGTGAGTTTTGCTGGCGGTGAACTTAAATCATCATGTTCGATGGTGGTGGCAATTTCAGCCAATGAGCAAGGTAAAGTCATTGCTGCTGATGCAAAGAATTCAAGCTGCGGCCCGGCCGTCAACCGTAAAGTGATTGCTGCGGTGAAACGTGCTCAGCTAACCAAATATGTTGAAAATGGTGTGGCATATTCTACGCGTGTAGAGCAGCCTTTTGATTTTCAGCTTAAATAACCGGCTAACCCATTAGGAGTTCAAATATGAACTTTTCAGTTTATTGGCAGCATGCAGATGCGGTCAGCAAATCGTTGTATTTTGTACTGCTGGCAATGTCTATTGCGACATGGACTATTTTCGTTTTGCGCATTATGGGCACTCGCCAATTAAAACAGCTGGCGTATACACGTCTTTCTGATGCGTTGTCTGCGCTGAAAGCAAAACTGTCTCCGCTGAATTTTGAGCAGCGCAAAGCTGTTGCTGAGCAAGCTCTGCTGCGCCAAATTTCTGCTGAAAAGGCCAGCGCTGAAAAGGGTGTTGCGGTTTTAGGTACAATTGCTTCTCTAGCGCCGTTTGTCGGTCTTTTCGGTACGGTATGGGGCATCTTCCATGCGCTGGTTGCCGTAGGCAAAAGCGGTCAGGCTGGCCTTGCTCAAGTTGCAACACCAGTCGGCGAGGCGCTGATTATGACAGGCCTTGGCCTGGCAGTCGCAATTCCTGCAGTTTTGGCCTATAACATTTGTATGCGTTTTAACCGCGGTTTGGCGCATGAGCTTCAAGATCAGGCGCATAGCTTGCTGATTGACACAATGCTGCAGCAGGATTCTGCAAAAAAAGCTGAAGTAAAAACAGCGCAAGAAAGTTTAGTTGGAGGTCAAGCTTAATGGCTTTTCAATTGGGTGAAGACAACGATGCTGGCATGAATGAGATGAATCTCATTCCGCTCATCGATATTATGCTGGTATTGATGATCATCTTCTTGGTGACTGCAACCGTTGCCAACCCATCAATTCCATTAACCTTACCGCAAACAACTGCTGAAGTTGTGGATCTGCCGCCTGAAAATATCACGATCAGCATTAATGCTGCGGGGGATGTGGCATGGAATGGTGATGTGCTGACATTAGATGCTTTAGAAAACCGCTTAAATGAAGCGGGAAAAGCTGAACGTCAGCCCACGATTGTACTGAAGGCAGATAAAGAATCACGTTATGATACAGTTGCGCAAGTGATGTCACGTGCGAGTGGAGCCGGACTCAGTGATATTGCCTTTGCAACGGATAACTAATCTGCAGTATTGTTTGAGAATTAAAAAAGCAGCCAAACGGCTGCTTTTTTAATTCTGAGATTTTAATTATCTGTTTTCAGCAAGTCTTTAAATTTGTTTTGCAGTTTTATCAGTTTTGGCGGAATAGCAAAATTGCAGTAGCCTTGTGTTGGGTTGCGGGCAAAAAAGTTCTGGTGATATTCCTCTGCGGTGTGAAAGGTTGGTGCAGGGCTGACTTCTGTGACAATGTTCAATCCATCCGCTTTTAAGGCTGCAATTGCTTGTTCTGCCGGAGTTTGCTGGCTGTCATCCATCAAATAAATCACTGAGCGGTATTGTGTGCCGACATCATTGCCTTGGCGGTTCAGTGTTGTCGGGTCATGTGTTGCAAAGAATACATCCAGCAGCTGTGCAAAGCTGATCTGAGATTCATCAAAGTCAATTAAAATCACTTCAGCATGATTGGTCGTGCCTGTGCAGATATCATCATAGCTTGGATTTGGAGTATGGCCGCCAGCATAGCCGCTGACCACGCGGCTTACGCCTTTAAGCTGCAGAAATACTGCTTCTGTGCACCAAAAACAGCCGCCGCCGAATAGAGCTTGTTGCATATAAAAACCTAGCGTAATTTTATCATTCTAAAGTGAAATATAAGGGCAAAAGCATGAACTGCAAGCGCCAGCTTACAGCTCAGTAACAGAAAAGCCTGCAAATGCAGGCTTTTTGGGGGGGAGTTAACGCGGCTGTACAGCACTTTCAAATTGGATCAATAGGTTGCCGTGGCGGTCCAGCAGTTTGAGCGTTTTGCCATAAGCCTGATAGTGAGTCACTTTCGCAATTGCTTGGTTAAACTCGCTGTCGATCCCGCCATTGTTGACGCAGGCCATACGCGTACCTGCCATTTGGCTTAACTGCAGTGTGTCTCTGCCTGCAGCATAAGCGCCAACGAGACGGTTGCAGCCATCTGAACCGGAAACATTTTTTGTTGCTTCATCAAATTGCAGGCTCGGAATATTGTGCGCTTGCGGTGTTTTTTTAATTTCGGTATTGCCAATTTGAGTGGCAATCCAAGTACGGTTTTGCAGCAGCTGCAAACTCTGAGCAGTCTGTACGTCGGCTGCAGAAGGCAGAGAGCTCTGGCAGCCAGAAAGAATGGCAGCAGATCCCAGTGCGCAAATAATAACGAGCTGTTTTAACATCAAGAGTCTCTCTTATTTTTTAGTGAACTTATGTTATATAAACAAATATATAGCATAAGCTCCAGTTAAATTTGTATCATTCTTTTAAGCGCTTATGGCGCAGTATTTTGTGTGTCCAGCGGCAGGCCTTCACGCAGCAGCGTCGAGTACTGCGAACTGCTGAGGCTGTGCATTTTTTGCACCTTTGGATTGACATGCGCTTGCTGATACCACTGAGTGATATTCCACTGGTGAGAAATGGCGTTGAGATCGTATAGATAATTGGGCAGATAGCCCGAAGCCAGCAGGCGGTAGTCCACAGGCAATTGGTGCTGGTTGACCGCTTGGGCCATGTCAAAGACGAGGGTTGTGCAGTTGCTGGTCAGGGTGTTATACCATTTCGGTTCAGCATTCAAATCATCAATTTTTGATAAGTATTCTTCAAACAGCGCTTTGCGTGCGGCAGGCGCCATTTGTACAGGGAAAAAATACACTTGTTCGCCGCGGGTATTGCTTCGCGTGTAGATAATATCTTTTTCATCAGCGGCAATCAGGCTGAGTTCATATTTACGGAAAAATCCGCCAATTGCAGAAAAGTCTTCGCCTTTTTCTTTACGGATTTCAATGGAAAATGTCAAAGGCTTAGCATTGGCAAAATCAAAGCTGACCAATGTATGGGCAATTTTAGGCCCCATCCAGTAAGAGGTAATAATACTGACACCAGTAATTTGGTTCAGATCAAATTGGCGTGTTTCCCAGTGTTCTGTATAACTGCCGTCTTTATGCCAGTCAAAATTGCGGACATTATGCAGCGTGACATGATTGCCATTTTTTTCATAATGCAGCATTTGTGCAACTTCAGGATTCCAGTCTCGGTCTTGTTTCGCTTCTAAGCTGAAATACCAGCCGAGGGTCAGCAAAAATGCAACGATGTAAATCACGGCATCTAAGGAACGGTTAACGATGTGTGAGGCATAAATACCCAAAACACAAAGCGCAAATGCAGTCCAAGCGCCAATGGCAATACGGCTGAACAGCCAGCTGATCGGCTCTTGCATCCAAAGTGCTAAACACAGCCAAGCCGAAGAACACGGCACCAAGACAGTAAAGGCTGTATGCCAAAGCCTTAAAGCAAAAGTTTTAAATTTTGATTTTCCTGTAGGGCTGTTCTGCATAGTTGGCTGTATTTAGAAGTTATTTGCTTTATTTTCGGTACGTTGCGAACTCAAAAGCAACCCCGGTTTTGTCGTCAATATGCTGCTCAGATTGCACTTTTTGGAAAGCAGCTGGAATTTCAGGGTAATGTGCATCGCCTTGTACATCTAACTCTACGTGCGTCAGCTCTAAACGGTCTGCAATATCTATGGTTTGCTTAAAAATTTCACCGCCGCCAATAATGAAAATACTGTTCGGCTTTTCTGATGCCTGTACATCAGCGACTGCTTGAGCCAATGCATCTTCAATGCTGTAAGCGACTTTAGTACCTTCAAAATGCCATGCTGTGTCGCGGGTAATGACCCAATTCACGCGTTTAGGTAAAGTACGCCCCATAGATTCAAGGGTTTTACGGCCCATGACCACCACGCCGCCTTGGGTGATTTCTTTAAAATGTTTGAGGTCGGCAGAAATATGCCAAGGCAGGTCATTTCCTTTGCCGATACAGCGCTGCTGATCCATAGCGACCACGTGTACGACTTCTAAATCTTGAAATGCCATGCTTAAATCCTAAAATACTTTTTCAATACTGCCTATTAAAATGCAAAATCCCGCTTTTCGCAAAGCGGGATTTCAGATGGTATCTGCAGCCTGAGATTTTATACTGCAACAGGCGCTTTAATGCCCGGATGTGATTCATAGCCGGCGATTTCAATGTCTTCAAATTTGAAGTCAAACAGGTCGGTCACAGCTGGGTTAAGCTTCAGCTGGCATTGAGCCAAAGGCTCGCGGCTGAGCTGCAGCTGCGCTTGTTCAAAGTGGTTGGCATATAAATGTGTATCACCGCCTGTCCAAACAAAATCACCCACACCAAGGCCGCAAACTTGCGCAATCATGTGCGTCAGCAGCGCATAGCTGGCAATGTTAAACGGTACGCCAAGGAAAACGTCAGCACTGCGCTGATACAGCTGGCATGACAGTTTGCCGTCTTGTACAAAAAACTGGAACAGCGTATGGCAAGGCGGAAGCGCAACATTGCCAGCTTCATTTGGGTTCCAGCCAGACACGATTAAACGGCGTGAATTTGGATTGGTTTTAATTTCATTGATCAGCCATGCAATTTGGTCAAAGCCGTCGCTGTTAAAAGAACCGTCAGCATTTTTAGTCGCGCCGAAATTGCGCCATTGATGGCCGTAAACAGGGCCCAGCTCACCTTCTGGACGGCCAAAACGTGCAGTTTGTTCCGCAGTCGACCATTCATCCCAAATGCTGACTTTGTTGTCCTGCAGGTACTTGACGTTGGTATCGCCTTTTAGGAACCAAAGCAGTTCAATCACAATTGAGCGGAAATGAACTTTTTTGGTGGTCAGCAGCGGAAAGCCTTTAGAAAGGTCAAAGCGCATTTGGTGACCAAAAACAGAACGTGTACCTGTACCTGTACGGTCACCTTTGTCGCCGCCGTTGTCAAGGATGTGCTGTAATAGGTCTAAATATTGGCGCATGCCGCTCTCATTTGAATAAACTCTTGCCGCATATCTTAGCGGTTTTTGCTGATTTCGAAAACCGCCAAAAGCAGCTGTCTGGTGTGAAACTCTTTCCTGAATTTGTACTGCATAAGCGGCAAAGAAATAAGTTTTGTATCCGATGAGGTTTAAATTTAAATGTGCAATGTTGATTTTAAAATAAATTTTAATCACTCATTTTTTTAAAAAAATTTCCTTACATTTTTTAGGTGATTATTTCATTTAACAAGGGTACTATCGCAGCTGTTTTTTAATGCTAAGCTCAGTCAAAAATGATTGCAGGGGAGGTTTTTGCGGTAAATGGCTTATGATCAAAGCGTGGACATGCAGAGTGTGCATGCGCCAGTTCCAGCCCAAATCGTGATCCGTTCGCAGCAAGGCAAACCGCCAAGCGCTCAGGACAGAAAACCCGCGAAAGCGCAAGAAAGCCAGTATAAAAATATATTTGGCAGCAATGGTCAGCGGATTGATATTGACCGTTTTGCACAGAAGCTCCGCAATATTACTGCGATGAGCAGTTCACAGCGCTGTGCCCGCAGTGTGCGTATTGCATTGGAATCTGCTGGCGCGAAGTTTAACGGTCATCCTGTTGCGGCAGCTGACTGGGGCAGCACATTGCAAAAAGTCGGTTTTGAGCGTATTAATTTAGCTTTTGACCGTCCGCAAAAAGGTGATATTTATATTATTAAGCGTACGCAAAAGCATGTATATGGCCACATTGCGGCTTATACAGGTTCACATTGGGTTTCTGACTACCGCCAGCGCGGCTATGCCGTTTATAAAGACCCGAACGTGCGCTATGAATACTACAGGCCGAGCAAATAAATTTTAAAGATGCGTTTATACCGTGCCGCGCTAATTGAAGCGTTTGGCGCGGTTTTCGTATATAGACACTAAAAATAAACCGATGGCGCTAAAGCCAACACATTGCAGCGCTAAAATCAGCTGCTGTTCTTGCGGTAAATTCATGCTGATCACTGTCAGTGCAATAACTGGCCAAAGCGTTGCTGCGGTTTTTAATTTGTGTGCATAAGCATGATTTTTTCCTAATTTTTGCAGAGCCTGATGCGTGATGTGCATGCCCAGACCGACAGCTAAACTGAAAGCTGCGAATAGCGGGCTCAGCTGCTGGATACTGGAGCAGTAGTAAATCAGCGCGCAAACTGCAATGCATACAGCCAATTTGATTTCACGTGTACAGCGCGGGGAATACCAAAAATCCAGCACGGTTAATCTGCCTTAGGCGGCTGATTTTGATTCAGCAAAGACAGCGGTGAAAATAGGCAAATGGCCAGCGCCATAAAGCCAATCCCTTGTGCGCCTGGCAGTAAAATTTCACCGTCTTGCATATGCATGAAAATCAGCGCCAGCAGCAATGCAATGGGAACCCATGTGAGAATGCGGTAAGGCAAACCCGTTGGATTATGCATAGCAAAATGAATTTTACAGTAGCGGCAAATCAGAAAAATAATGCCTGTACCGAGGAACATTAAAATGGCATCAAGCTGAAGCGGTTCCATCCAATACAAAACTGCTGTAGATGCCGCAATCAGGGTAAAAATGATGAATTTCTTAATGACTGAAATTTGAGGGTTAAACCAAAATTCGAGCATGTTGCAGCGTATCTTATTTAAGAGAAGCAAAACTGTAGCATACAATGAACTGAAAAATGCAAAGCAAAAAAAGCGGAGCATATGCTCCGCTGAATGACTTATCTCGATTTAGGCATTATTTTTGTTCGGGCCCCAGTCATAGATTTTTTTCTGGTAGGCATACCACATCATCCAAAGCCCGATCAAAATCATTGGAACGGTCAGGAATTGGCCTTTGCTCATCCAGCCGATAAACAGCTGGCCATTGTCCGGCTCACGGAAGAACTCAATCACAAAGCGCGCAATGCCGTAGCCAATGAGGAACAGCGCAGAAACTGCAAAACGCGGTCTAGGTTTCGAACTGAACCACCACAGCACAATAAACAAAATTAAACCTTCACACAGCGCTTGATACAGCTGAGAAGGGTGACGCACCAGCTGCAGCGGGTCTGTAGGGAAAATCATACCCAAAGCAAAATTTGGATCACTGACTTGACGGCCATACAATTCACCGCCGATAAAGTTGCCAATACGGCCAAACATTAAACCTGTCGGGACGCAGGGCGCAATAAAATCCAAAGTTTGAAACCAAGTCATTTTATATTTTTTGCACCACAGCAGCATGGCGATCATGACGCCAAGGAAGCCGCCGTGAAAACTCATGCCGCCTGTCCAGACTTGGAATAGCCAAAGCGGATTAGCAAGGAATTGTTCGAAGCCGTAAAAGAAAACATAGCCGGCACGGCCGCCAAGAACAACACCCAGTGCGCCGTAAAAAATCAGGTCTGAAACCATGTCCGGTGTCCAGCCGCGCTGTTTGGCGCGGAAAGTTGCAAGGCCCCATGCAAATAAAAAGGCCAAAAGGTACATCAGTCCGTACCAGTGTACTTGCAGCGGCCCCAAAGAGACGGCAACAGGATCAATATTCGGGTAGGTCAGCATTGCTGCTCCTTATCATTTTGTTTTGCACAGATTTTAGCTGAATGTGATGAAAAATGTTGTACATTCAATGTGTAAAGATATTGAGCGTGAAATATGTGCATTGTGGCTTTTGCGTGGCAGGTTTTAGCAGACATGCCGCTGTGTTTAATTTCAAACCGGGATGAATTTTACTACCGTCCTACGGCAGAATTACAGCTGTGGCAGCAGGGGGGGATTTTGGCGGGGCGTGACTTGGCATCAGGCGGCACTTGGATGGGGGTGACGCAAAAGGGACGCTGGGCCATTATTACCAATTTTAGAAATGGCGCAGATAAAACCGAATATGCGACATCACGCGGGCATATTATTCAGGCTTTTTTAGAGTCGGAACAAACGCCCATCCGTTTTGCGCAGGCTTTGGAGCTGCGGCAGCGTGAATATGCAGGGTTTAATTTATTTATCGGCGACCGTCAGCAAGCCGTATATATGAGCAACCGCGGTGAAGCGCCTCAGCTGCTGCCAAAAGGCGTGTATGTGGTGTCGAATGGCCTGATGTCAGATGATTGGATGAAGACCCGTCATTTGCGTAAGCGCTTCACTCAGGAGTTTTTACCGATGCTTCAGCAGCAGCTGCCGGCAGAAGATGTACAGCATGCGGCGTGGGATATTTTAGAAGATGAACGAAAAGTGATTCCTTCTTTGCTGCCTGAAACAGGCATCAGTGCCGAAATGGAGGAGCTGCTGTCTTCGACATTCATTCAAAGTCCTGTATATGGTACGCGCTGTTCCAACTTTTTAACCATGAGTGATAAACAGTGGCGGTGGCTGGAAAAAAACCAGCAGGGCGCAGCGAAAGGAAAAATTGTTGCTATGGATTGGCCTATACAAAAATAAAAAAAGCCGACATCAAGTCGGCTTTTTTTACAGTGCTTTTAGACTGCGTTTTTCTTTGTAATGAGACCTTCGCCAGCAATTTCACCGCCATCTTTACGGGTGATGGCCACTGTTGCAGAGCGCGGGCGTGTGCCTTTGCCGCCGCTGACTGTGTTGCTGTGGTTAGATGGCCATACGCCGCCTGGATGCTGCACATTAACAAAAATGGCTTTGTAGTCAGGGGTCATGGTTACGCCTGTAATCTCACAGCCGCTCGGTCCAGTCAAGAAGCGGCGCAGTTTCGTATCGTCCAAACTTAAGCCTGCAGGGGTTTTTGTGCCTGTAGTCGATGTTTCAACTTTGCCGTCACCTAGAGCGCCTGGCAGGGCAGCCAGCATCATGCAGTTGGTTTGGTCGGTATACGCGCCGTCATCAGTTTGAATCCATAGTACGCCGCGCGGGTCAAACCACATGCCGTCTGGACTCGAAAAATCATTATGCTGATTGAGTTTAGACAGGTTCTCAGGGTTCGCCTGATCCGCATCATTCAGCGCTTGCGCGCCGAATAAGAAGATGTCCCAGACAAATGTTGAAGCCGTTACTGTATCTGCATTTTCTCGGAAACGGATGATATGTCCGTTGACGTTGCCCTTTTGGTCTTTACCTGCTTTTTGGTCAATGTAGCTGCGCGGGTTGGCTGCATCAGTTGTTTCTGCAGTTCGAGAAGAGTTATTGGTCAGTGTGACATAGACCTCGCCATTATGCGGATTGACAGCCACCCACTCTGGACGGTCCATTTTTGTTGCGCCTAATGCATCTGCTGCTAAACGGGCATTGACCAGAACATCTGCTTGGTCGGCAAAAATATATTTGCTGTAGCCTGAAATCAGCGGATTGGAAATATTTAATTCGAGCCATTCGCCAGATGCTTTTTGTGCTGCTTCATCAAAATGGAATTTGGCAACATAGAGCTTGCCGTGATCCATATATTTGTCGCCCGCGCTGTAGCCTTTATTGATATCTGCCGGATCCCATTTAGCATCAGAAACAAATTTATAGATGTATTCGCCTTGTGAATCATCACCCATATAAAATGCTAAGGGCTGTCCTGTAATGGCGCGGCTAGCGCGGCAGTCTTCATGCGCAAAGCGTCCAAGCGCTGTACGTTTTACAGGGCGTGCTGTGCCGTTGAAGGGATCGATCTCTACAATCCAGCCAAAAGTATTGTCAGAGTTGCGGAAGTCTTCTTGCGCCGTGGCATCGGTTGCTTTAACGAGCCAGCGCTCATACAGATCTTGTACATTTGCTAAGCTTACTTTGCCATGATCTCGAATATCTGTAGAAAGCGATGCCTCAGTCGCAATAGCGGTATGCCATTTGTAGCTGCTGTTGCCTGCAATTTTATAGCGGGCTAGTGCAACTTTCTTGTTGTCGCTTTGCTTCGCATCATCGCGTGAAAAATATTGGTTAAAGTTTTCTTCAGTTGTAAGGTATGTGCCCCAAGGCGTATAGCCGTTGCCGCAGTTGTTAATGGTGCCGAAACTGAAACTGCCTTCAGGGCTGAGACGGTTTTGCAGCAGTACATTGCCTTTAACTGGGCCGCGAATATCCATGGGCGTGGCTGCCGTAATGCGGCGGTTTAAATATGAGTTTTTATCTACTGTCACAGATTGTGTAGACGGATTTTTCTGAATGCTAATGACCGATACGCCGTGACAGTTAATTTCACGCAGCGTTTCATCTTCAGAGCGTACAGCGGCATCAATGGTGTTGATTGCCGGATGCAGAATCTCTTGATCATTAATATATTCGTGGTTCATGACTAAGAGGCCGGTATCTGCAGCAGACGCGCTGTATTTACTGTTTTTCATGCCAAAGAAAGTCATGCCGTCATGGCATTCACCTGAACGCAGTGTAAAAGAAGCCCCAAGAGGGATATTTGAATCGTCCCATTCATCCAGTGCTGGTGCAATGGGGTCGCCTAAAGCGTACAGCACACGTGCTTCATAACCTTCTGGCACAGTAAATTCATTTTTAATATTTTTTGCTACAGGGCTGAATTCCAGTGCTGATTCAGGTGTTGGCTCGACTGGCGGTATTGAATTGTCAGTGTCATCATCGCTGCAGCCGCTGACGGATGCAGCCAAGGTCAAAGCTGCGGCACCGCCAGCTGTTTTAGTGATTAAATCGCGGCGGGTAATTTTTTTATTAAATAGCGCTGTAAATTCTGCATTGCCAGAGTTATTGCTATCGTAGTCGTCATTAAATGGCGTGAAGTCTGTCATCATCGTTCCTAGCAAATTGCTTGGTTGTTTTTAGAAAGTTACACACACACTAAAGTGCTGAGATGACAAAGAAGTGAAGTTAATATTTCAGTTAAATTAAAGTTATATCCAGTTCAAATATGCAGTTAGGAATAAAAAAGGCAGGCAAGGTGCCTGCAGAAATATGAGTTTAAAATTGGGCGCTGATTAAGCTGCTATGTTTCGCCGTTTTTCGATCAGCTTGCCGAAAAATAAGCCGATTTCAAATAAAAGCCACATTGGAATAGCCAGCATAATCATGGACAGCGCATCTGGAGGAGTCACAAACATGGCCACGAAAAAACAGCCGACAATAATAAATTTGCGTTTTTCCACCAGCTGCTCCGTACTGACGAGACCAATTAAAATCAGTACCAAGGTGACGACAGGAATTTCAAAGGTCAGGCCAAAGACTAAGAACAGCTTTAAACAAAAACCTAGATAACTGTTGATGTCCGTCATGGGAGCAACGGTTTCAGGAGAAACGCTGATAAAGAAATGCAGAATTGAAGGCAGCGCAATAAAATAGGCAAAAGAGACCCCTATATAAAATAAACTGATGCTGCTGACCAGAAGCGGCAGCGCCAAGGTTTTTTCTTTGGCATACAGCGCAGGCTTAATAAAAGCCCAAAGCTGGTAAATAATGAACGGCATTGCCAGCATCAGCGCAACAAAGAAATTCAGTTTAAAAGGCGCCATAAAGGTTGCTGTTACATCTGTTGCAATCATAGATGAACTGACAGGCAGCTGAGCGCGCAGCGGTTCCGACAGCAGCTGATAGCTTTGATTGGCAAAAGGCAGCAAGCAAAAAAACAAGGCGACAATTAAGCCGACAATTTTAAATAAATGACGGCGCAGGATAATCAGATGCTTCGTAATAGGCATCTCTTCCAGCAAAATGCCGTCATTCGCTGATTCGGTTTGAGTGCTGAGCATATTGGATTTCATACGGCTTCCTGAATGCAGTCAAAAGGTTGAACCGCGGCTTTCAAAGGCGCATGCAATGCGTGATTAAACTTAGATGCATAGACCTTAGGCGCTTTGTGTTCACAGTAGAGATAAGTAGGGGAGCTATTTTTATTTTGAAGTATGGCTTTTTCTTGCTGCTGTTCGTTCGCCAATAATGATTGCTGTTGGAGTTCTTGCATTTGAGCCTGCATTTTTTGTTCAAGCTCTTGAATCCGTTTCATCTCATTCTGCATTTGCTCACGCAGTTCCGACAGGCGCAGTTCACGGTCAATGTCATTTTGCACATTGCTGATCATCCGTTTTGCTTTGCTGTACCACTTGCCGGCAAAACGGGCCGCTTCAGGCAGTTTTTCAGGTCCAAGAACCAATAGTGCAATAATGCCAAACACCAAAAGTTCCGTCATGCCGATATTAAGCATTGCAAAACTCCACGCTTTTAGTTTTTCAGGGTTGAATTATTGGCAGCGGTATTTTGATGCTCTAAAGTGCGCGGCTCACTCAGCTGAGCAGCCTGTTCATCCTCTTTGATCGATTTTTTAAAATCTTTCACTGCACCGCCGACATCTTTGCCTAAATTTTTCAGTTTTGATGTGCCAAACAGCAATAACACCACGATTGCAAAAATCAGTACGTGCCAAATTGATAATCCTGCCATGAGATATGTCCTCTTTTATTTTCAGACTATCTCAACAGTTCTGCATGACAGGCAGGTGACAGCTGTATTTCAGTTTTAAGACAGCAGCCGCAGCAAAAATCAGTGTTAGTATGCATGAGGCAATCAATGAGGGCCGCGCTGTGGCATTTCTTCTGCCGATCTTTGGTTTCTTATGCGGACTGGGATTAGCTTCCGCAATGAAAACATCGTCGCTCAAATCTATATTATCCAGCTGGCTGGCACGCTGTTTTATTCCAGCTGTCATTATTTACAACATGGTGTTTTATCAAGCTGGCAGTTTGGCATTAATGCTGTTCAGCTTCAGTACAGCCGTATTGATGTTTTATCTGTTCAGATGGCTGCTGAAAGATAGTCTGCGCGCTTTATGCATCAGTTACTTAAATTTGGCTTGGCTGGGCTTTCCTTTTGCTCTTGCGCTTTTCGGTCCTGAAATTAGTGCGGCGATGGTGGCGCTGTATGTCGGAGGATCTATTTTTGGGAATATTTGGGCCGTGACAGCCGTCAGTTCTGAGCGGCTGCCATGGTCATCTGTAATCAAAAAAGCTGCTTTGTCACCGCCTGTATGTGCGGTTGTGATAGCGGGGCTATGCCGTGCCGCAGGCGTACAGCATTTAGAAGAGCATCAGCTGCTGGATTGGTTATATATGGCTGCAAAAATTGGGATGAGCTTTACAGGCATGTGTGTATTAGGCATGTGGCTGCGTACAACCCGCGTGTATTGGCATGATTTACTGAGCAGCGGCCGTATTTTTGCAATGAAAATATGTGCGGGTGTGCTGATTTGCAGCCTGACGTATTACTGCATCCCAATTCCAAATATTGAAAACTATATTGGCGTTATGTTCATGCTGTTTTGCTTGCCGCCTGCGGCCAATATTGTGGCTTTGGAAACGCATTATCAGGGTACAGGTACCTCAGCGCGCTATATCGCATCTGGTACAATTATGAGCTGTGCAGCTATCAGTATTTATGGCCTGATGCTGCATGTATTTGTTTAGCTGTACGGAAATTGATGATTTGGAGGTCAGCAGATGTTTTGCATGACCTCCAGCACCAGCTTATTTCAAGCTGGCTTTAAACAGCTGCATTGCTTGACCGCGGTGGCTGATTTTATTTTTTTCTTCTTTCGATAATTCTGCGCTGGAAACATTCAGTTCAGGCAGCCAAAACAATGGGTCATAGCCAAAGCCATTTTCACCGCGGACCGCTTCCATGACTTCGCCTTGCCAAATGCCTTGGAAAATTTGCGGCAAAGGATCTTCTGCATGCTGTACGAGAGCTAATACACAGACAAACATGCCTTCAATAGCTTCGCCATCTTTGCGGAGCGGTTTTAAGTCTGCAAGCAATTTGGCATTGTTGGCTGCATCATCACCGTGTTCGCCTGCATAGCGTGCTGAGTAAATGCCAGGTGCACCGCCTAATATGGGTACGCAAATGCCAGAGTCATCGGCAATTGCAGGCTTGCCGGAAATACGCGATGCATGGCGGGCTTTAATGATGGCATTTTCGACAAAGCTTAAGCCATCTTCAACAGCATCTTCAATATTCAGTTTACCTTGAGCAATGACTTCAACAGGCAGATTCAGTTCAGCAAACATTTTTTCAAATTCTGCAATTTTACCTTTGTTATTACTTGCGAGTACCAGTGTCCCTTGGGATAACCAATCTTGTGCAGACATTTCAATTGCTCTGAGTTTGAATATTGAGGCGTATTTTAGCGGATTTTAAAGTAGATTTGAAAATGCCTGCGTTGCAGAGATGAAAAAGGCACATTGGATGAACAAAGCTGTTCTATAATGCTATTTGACTACAAAGTATAAGGATAAAAATACATATAAAACAGATACTTGTATGGTGTAAGCTATATTTAACGCGTTTTACTTCAATTTGATAAACATTCACACCTTTAAATACAATCTGCGCACAGGTTTTGTTGAAACTTAGATTTTTAGATAAAAAGTTAATCCAATCAAAGGCAAGTTGATTACGCAAATAATAACGATATAAAAAATACAGTTGAGCGAAGCCACAGAAAAATAAGTAAACGGACATTTTTCTGTTCCTGATGAAAAAAATAGCATTAAAAAAGCACCTTGCGGTACTTTCTATTTAAAAACATGAACTTACTGCGCTTGAATCCATTTGTCCGCACGGTCACGCGCTTGACGGATTTGTTCAGTTGAAAGGTTGGCTGCTAAAGCAGTTTTCTTGCCTTCAGATAAAGAAATCACTTTATTGTCCAGCATGCCGTCACGAGTAGAAAGTTCGTACCACTGGTATGCGCCAATGTAGTTTTTCTTTTGTTCGTCCATCATGGCCAAGTTAAAGCTTGCACGGTTATCGCCATGACTCGCCGCTTTTTCAAAATACTGGCGTGCTAGAACTTCGTCTTTCTTTGTGCCAATGCCGTCAGCCAGCATACGGCCAACATTCAGCTGAGCAGATGAAATGCCTTGGTCGGCAGCCAGTTTGTACCATGCAAAAGCCTGACGTTCATCTTTAGCCACATCTCTGCCGTATTGGTATTTGGTGGCAAGGTAGAACTGCGCGCCAGCTTGGCCAGCTTTAGCTGCTTTGCTTAAACTGTTGATGTCCATGACAGCATATTGCGCTGCTTGGCTAGAAATAGATTGTGTAGGCGCAACGTAGTCTGCATGCGCTTGAAAACTGAAAAGTCCAGCCAGCAGCGTTGAGCTTAGTAATAGGTTTTTCATAGAGCGCTCACTCGATAAATAGCGACTTCACCAAAAAAATTCGGGAGATGCTTACTGAGTAAACTATCTTGTTGATCCCCATTTACAGCGAGTCGGTTAATAATCTTAATGTTATTTTCTGCACAAAGTGCTTCAAAATCACGGAATGTACATAGGTGGATATTAGGCGTGTTATACCACATGTACGGCAATGCTTCTGAAACGGGCATTTTTCCTTTCAGCGCCAAGAAAGAACGGGTCTTCCAGTGGGCAAAGTTAGGAAAAGTAATAATGGCCTGTTTCCCTACACGCACCATATCTCTTAATAGTACATCAGGTGCATCTACTGCTTGCAAGGCCTGTGCCATGACGACATAGTCAAAAGACTGGTCTGCAAAGCGGCTTAAACCTAAATTTAAGTCCTGTTGGATGATATTTAACCCGCGGCTGACTGCAATTGCAATCTTTTCTTGATCAATTTCTAAGCCATAAGCACGAACATTGTGCTTTTTACTCATATGAGACAGCAGTTCACCATCGCCGCAGCCCAAATCCAGTACACGTGAACCAGGCTTGATCCACTTTTCAGCAAGCTGTTGATCTAGACGCATTATACGGCCTCCTTCGCGGTTGCTTTCAAGTGTTCTTCACCGCCTAAAAATGCGCGTATTGATTTTACATATAGCGGAATTGGGAAGAGGAAAGAGTCATGTCCTTGTTCTGCATTAATATCTAAATAGCTGACTGGCTTATGATTTGTAATCAATGCGTCGACAATTTCAACTGAGCGGGCAGGCGTGAAGCGCCAGTCTGTTGTAAATGAAACCACGAGGAATTTACATTTGGTATTGGCCATAGCTTTCACTAAAGACTGTTCATATTCACGTGAAGGGTCAAAGTAGTCTAAAGCTTTGGTCATAATCAAATAGGTGTTGGCATCAAAGTTGCGGCTGAATTGTTCGCCTTGATAGCGTAAATAGCTTTCAACTTGGAATTCGACATCAAAACCATACATAAATTTGCCAGACTTTAAGTCACGGCCAAATTTTTGTTTCATGGCTTCTTCAGACAGGTAGGTAATATGGCCAACCATACGCGCTAAGATCAGGCCGCGTTTAGGGTAGCTGTCATGTTCCAAATAACGGCCATGATGGAAGTCTGGGTCAGACAGAATTGACTGGCGCGCTACTTCATTAAAGGCAATATTTTGCGCAGATAATTTTGGCGCACTGGCAATAATCACACATTTGCGTAAACGGTCTGGATAATCTACAGACCATTGCAGCGCCTGCATGCCGCCTAATGAGCCGCCGATCACAGCATCCCAAGTTTCAATGCCGAGCAGGTCAGACAGCATGGCCTGGGTTTTTACCCAGTCACGCACCGTTACCAGTGGAAAATCTGGGCCATAGGGGCGGTTTTCATTTTCTGGGTTGGGCGAAGTCGGGCCAGTTGAACCACTGCATCCGCCAATATTGTTGAGTGAAACAACAAAGAATTTCGACGTATCAATGGCTTTGCCTGGACCAATGCAAGAATCCCACCAGCCGGCTTTTTTATCGTCTTCATGGTGATAACCTGCCGCATGATGATGGCCCGATAAGGCATGGCAAATTAAAATCGCATTGGATTTATCGGCATTTAAAGTGCCGTAAGTTTCGGCCATGATTTCAAAGCGGGGGAGTATGCGGCCGCATTCGAGCTCTAAAGGCTCTTCAAAGAGGAACTTTTGCGGGACAACAAGGCCCACGGAGTCAGCAGGAAAAGACACAGGAATAGTTCGCCTTAAATCTTTAGTATCAATAAATAAAAGGATACCACTTGTGGGTATCCTTCTAAAGTCATTTTGGTGCTATGAATTATAGTTAAAGCTTATACAGCGGCAGCAACCACTTGTTCAGCACTAAGCAAACCTTGATCAATTAAGCGGTTAGTTGAGGCAATAATCGCATCAATTGAAGAGGTTACGATGTTGTCATGCACACCTGCGCCAAACACAGATTTGCCAGAACCTTTCACTTGAAGTTCAACTAAAGCCAATGCTTTTGCGTTTGCGCCTGAACCGATACTGCGCTCTTCATAGTTCAAGACGTCAATCGGCAATTGAAGCGCATCTAAAATTGCAGAAATCGGGCCGTTGCCTTCACCGCGCAATTGCTGGCTCACGCCGTTAACAGATACTTCAAGCTCAATCACTTGCTTGCCATTTTCATCTGACAATTTGTAGTTTTGAGTTGAATAATGCGTGTCTTTGACTTCGACATAAGTTTTCTTGAACAAATCCCAAATGTGCTGTGCAGATACTTCTACGCCTTCAGCATCGGCAACTTGCTGCACCACTTGAGAGAATTCAATTTGCAAGCGGCGCGGCAATACGACGTTATAGTTGGACTCTAGCAAGTAAGCGATGCCGCCTTTACCAGACTGCGAGTTCACACGGATTACTGCATCATAGTCACGGCCCAAGTCTTTCGGGTCGATAGGCAAGTAAGGCATGTCCCAAATTTCTTCGTTCTTTTGGTACTCAAAACCTTTTTTAATGGCATCTTGGTGAGAGCCAGAGAATGCGGTAAAGACCAAGTCGCCTGCATATGGGTGGCGAGGGTGTACAGGCAAGCCTGTGCATTCTTCAACCGTTGCAATGATTTCGTTGATATTGGAAAAATCTAGGTTCGGCGCTACACCTTGGGTATACATATTCAATGCAATCGCCGCAACGTCGACGTTGCCTGTACGTTCGCCATTACCGAATACACAGCCTTCGACACGGTCTGCACCAGCCATAATAGCCAATTCAGATGCTGCAATACCGCAGCCGCGGTCGTTGTGGCAGTGTACAGAAATGATCACGCCATCACGGCGTTCAATATTGCGGTGCATCCATTCCACTTGGTCTGCATACACATTTGGACCTGAAACTTCGACAGTCGCTGGCAAGTTCAAGATCACTTTATTGGTTGGAGACGCTTCCCAGATTTCAGTGACAGCATCGCAGACATCTTTCGCAACTTCTAATTCAGTCGCTGTGAAGCATTCAGGGCTGTACTGGAATACAAATTCAGTTTCAGGCTGTTTGGCTGCGTATTCTTTCACTTTGGTTGCAGCATTGATCGCCAATTGTTTCGCGCCAGCAACGTCTACATTCAAGACTTTGTTGCGGAAAGTCGGAGAGTTCGAGTTGTAGATATGCACGATCGCGCGTTTAGCGCCTTGCAAAGACTCAAATGTACGCTGGATCAAATGATCACGCGCTTGAACCAAAACTTCGATATAAACATCGTCTGGAATATGATTTTCTTCAATCAATTTGCGGGTGAAATCGAAATCGATTTGCGATGCAGAAGGGAAGCCGATTTCAATATGCTTGAAACCAATTTTTACCAACATTTGGAACATTTTAAATTTTTGTTCCATGTTCATTGGTTCGAAAATCGCTTGGTTACCGTCACGCAGGTCGGTACTCATCCAAATTGGCGCTTTTGTAATTTCGTTATTCGGCCATTGACGGTCAGGTAGATCAACACGTTGATACATGCGACGGTACTTTTTACTTGGATCAGCCAACATCATGAGGGAACTCCTTGTGCAGCAGCTTGGTGTTAATGCTTAGATAACTGAAGGTACTGCTTATATAGATTGTGTCTATTGTAGCAATTTACAAGCATAAACTCGGTGTGATGAGTCAAAAGTATAAGTATTTCCTATGGAATTTATTTTACTTAAGTTTACCGCGGCACTTGTAAAGCTATAACTAAATATTAGTCCAAGTATTCCGGAAATATTTTCCTATTTTTGCGTTGAGTATTTGTTTATGGAAAATATTTTTCTATAAAAACGCTATTTTTGAAAAATATAATCTGCCGTGATTTCATTTACGGTAGCAGTTCCCATTAAAGCCATTGTGACTTCAAATTCTTCTTTTAGAATTTTAAGTACATGCGCAACCCCTAAAGCGCCTGCTGCGGCCAATCCATAAATGCATGGCCGGCCGATCAAAACGGCCGATGCACCAAGGGCAATCGCTTTAAAGATATCGGAGCCGCGCCGTATGCCGCCATCATATAAAAGTGGAAAATTATCTGGAACGGCTGCTTTGATCAGTGTTAAGGCGGTCAGCGGGGAAATGCCAGTGTCTAAAACCCGCCCGCCGTGATTGGACACAATAATGCCTTGTACGCCATGTTCAATGGCCAGTTTTGCATCCAGCGGGTGCAATATGCCTTTGAGCAGCACAGGCAAGGCTGTTTGCTTCACGATCCAAGCAATATCATCCCATGTCGGGGCAATTTTCATCAGGCCTTGGAACACGGGATGGTCATTGTCTTGCAGTTCGGGCAGAGGAATATGTACAGGCGTATGCGGGTGCTGCATGTGCTCAGGCAAATAGTGGAACACGCGGCGCTCGCGGTCACGCACGCCTGTATGCGGTGAATCCACCGTGATGACAATTGCAGTATATTGATGTTCTTCCGCCATTTTTACCAATGCCAGCGACTTTTCACGTTCACCTTGCCAGTAGAGCTGAAACCATTTGCGCGGATTTTCTTTCTTTAATGAACGCATGTCGGTGTTGGTAAATGTGCTTAGCACCATATTGCTGCCCAGCACTTCTGCTGCAAGTGCTGTGGCTGCTTCAGCATCTGGGTGGTACTGCAGCTGATGTCCAATAGGAGCAGCAAAAATAGGATGCGGAAAACTTTGCCCGAAGAGCTCGATGCGGGTATGGCCTTGAGTCAGATCTTTCAGCATACGGGGGAAAAGCTGAATATCTGCAAATTGCTGCAGATTACTGCGCAGACTGTGTTCATTCATTGCGCCGCCTTGAAGGTACTGCCATACCATATCTGGCAGGTGTTTTTGAGCCTGCTTTTCATAATCAGCAATGGTTTGCAGGTGCGGCGGGATTTGCGTTAACGGCGGTAGAATGTTGGGATCAGTCATATAAAATTAGTCCAAGCAGATTGGCATTGGGGTTTAAATTTCGGCCCATTTTCTGATGAGGTTATGATACAAGCTGGTCAGTTTAACTGCTTCAGCATGCGTGTCGCCCAATTGCATACGCAAGTTTTGAATACTTTGATCTAAATTAAAGAGCATGTGGCGCTCTGCATCTTCACGGATCATGCTTTGCAGCCAAAAAAATGAAGCCATTCGGCAGCCTGAAGTGACAGGACTAACCTCATGCACACTGGTGGATGGATACAAAATCAAATCGCCTGCGGGTAATTTTACTTCGTGGTAGCCATAAGTATCTTCTACCACAAGTTCACCGCCTTCATAGTCTTCTGGCTCACTGAGGAAAATTGTGCAGGACAGGTCTGTGCGGATTTTTTGATTGCTGCCGGGCAGCCAGCGGATTGCATTATCGACATGGAAACCAAAGGTTTCGCCATTTTCATAGCGGTTAAAATAAGGCGGCAGGATATGTAAAGGCAGTGCTGCAGATGTAAACAGCGCATGCTGTGACAGTTCGTGCAGAATAATATTGCCCAAGTGCTGTGTTAATGGATGCTCTGCATCCAGCTGCTGGTTGTTTTTAACATTTTTGGACATTGAACCCGTGGTTTTTTGACCGTTCATCCATTCAACTTTTTCCATCTCTGTGCGAAAGTAGCTGACTTGTTCTTTGCTCAATATATTTGGAATATGGTGAATCACGGCCTGACCTTTGAAAATGTAATGTTTATGTTTTGATCATATACAAAAATAGCCTCGAAACGAGGCTATTTTTGGTTAACTCCATAAATGAATTATGGAATTTTCTTGGCTTAGTATTTGAAGTTTACAGATAGAACTGCGCTGCGGCCTTCTGCTTCAGTAGCATAGTGCGATGCATAAGCTTTAGTGAAGTAACGTTTGTCAGAAAGGTTGTTGACGTTAAGCTGTAAATCAACATTTTTATTGACGTTATAACGCGCCATTGCATCGTAGCGGACATAACCCGGAACCCATTTGGTATTTGCTAGGTCACCATAGACTTTGTCCATAGCGACTGCGCCAGCACCAAGCTGTAATTGCGGTAATACTTGGTAAGTAGTCCAAAGTGTTGCGCTGTTTTTTGGTACGTTTGGCATTTGGTTGCCATTAAAGACAGTTTGGTCTGTACAGTTTGATCCACGGCAGCTCATGCCATTTTTAGTAGCTTCGCTATCTAAATATGTATAGCCAGCAGATACAGCCCATTTATCAGTGATATTGCCGTTTAGGCCAAGTTCAATACCATCAACTTTGCTTTCACCGATGTTTGAATAGGTATTTGGATCAAGCTGAATGCGTGCATTTTGTTTTTCGGTACGGAAAATTGCTGCAGTCAAGCTTAAGCGTTCGTTTAACAAGTCCCACTTTGTACCAATCTCAAAAGTTTGGCTTTCTTCTGGATCTAGATTGCTATACGCCGCACCGATACCTTCAGAGCCATCGCCTGCATCAACACCAACAGGATTTGCAGAAGTTGCATAGCTTACGTAAATAGAGCCATTTTCAACTGGTTTAAAAGTCAGGCCAGTTTGATAGGTGAAGAAGTCTGTATCACTTTCTGCTTTAGCTTGATGTCCAGTTTGGAACTTGCCGTTAACGACATCAGCATTTTTTGAGCCATAAGTCATGGTCTGCTCTGTATCAAACTTATCCCAACGAAGGCCTAAGTCTAAAATCCATTTTGGAGCAAGCTCTATGCTGTCTAAGAAGTAAACCGAAGTAGATTTGGTTTGCGTGTTGTATTGGTCAGCGCCATCTGTGCTGATACTGCCAGTCCAATTTCCACGATCTGGATTTTGAACTGAAGTACACCAGCCTGCAGGAGCTGTAGACGGACACGTTTGGCTTGAACTGCCTGTTGTGTTTTCACCATTAATAATATATTGGGTACGATCAGTTTCTTGATCTGAATACTCAGCGCCTAAGTTAAAGCTATGCAGCAGAGAGCCTGTATTAAATTTACCTGTTAATGCTAACTGGTCGGTAAAGGTTTCTGTATCGGCAATACGTGAATTCACACGCGCCCAAACATTGCCTGTCAATGCACCAGTAGTTTTATCGTAGATATTACCTTTGGAATCATCTGGGTTCGTCCACAGAAAATTATTTTTTGATTTATTGTAAACAGCAGTATTGCTGATGGTTAAATCATCAGTTAAATCATGCTCAAGTTTGATGGTGCCAATTTGGTTTTCTTGTTTTTGGAAATCACGATCTTTCCAACCGTAATAAATGCCCTGTTTGACATCAATGGGTTTGCCATTTCCATTCAGGTGAGTAAAGTCTTTTGCAGGATCAGTATTAGGAGAGAATGGATTGTTGTATGGCACACCAGAATCAGGTGTATCATCCGATTTTAAGTAGTAATAACCTAAAGTCGCGCGAGTAGGGGTATCTAAACCAAAAGTAATGCTTGGCGCGATTCCGGCACGTGCATATTCAGCACCATCCGTTTGGCCTGCTTTTTCATTTTTATGACCCATTACCGCAACACGTGCAGCAACGCCATTACCGAAATCTTTGTTGCCGTCTAGCGTGATACGTTGATAATTGTCTGTACCTGCGCCAACAGAGCCTTCTAAAAAGTCACCTTTCTTAGCAACTTTAGAAATCATGTTGATACTGCCACCAACAGTACCTGCACCGCCCATGGCAGAAGCAGAACCTTTAGTGACTTCAACTTGTTCTATGGCAAACATTTCACGGTTTTGTGATGTTGAATTACGAATACCATCTAAATACATTGAGCTTTCAGAGCTGTAACCGCGGATAAATGGACGGTCGCCATTTGGGTTGCCGCCTTCACCTGCGCCTAGGGTAATACCTGGGACTGTACGTAAAGCATCGCTTAAAGTTGTCACTTGTGTGTCTTCAATCAGCTGTTTTGAAATAACAGACACTGATTTAGGGGTATCTAAAAGAGGCGCTGTAAATTTGCTGTTCGCAGATTGGTCTACTTTTAAGCCCTGCTTTTGTTCTGCAGCGACATCTTGGTGAATAGTTTCCAATGTAGTAATTTGGTCTTGTGCAATTGCGCTCACCGCTATTACAGATAGTGAAGAAGCAATCGCAGAAGAAACAATTTTCTTACGTGTTTTGATGAAGGCCATTACAAACCTGAAAGTCGTTGTGAATGTGTTTGCGAATAATAATGATTCTTATTGATGTTTTTATATTCAAAAAATTGGAATTAACGATGCTGGAATATAAATGCAGTGAAAAGTTTAATGTAATAATGTAACAAATTGTATTTAACTCTGTGTATTGTATAAAAATTGGAAAATTAGATGGTTTTTAAAGATTTTTATGGGAATTAATAATAGTTAAACAAAATATAAAATTTTTGCAGCGGCAGGCCTATGTTGAGTTGAAGTCACTTCATTCGAGAAATTTAAAATATTAACTCATATTTATGAAAAAACCCTGCTGGAGCAGGGTTTTGGTTAATTCTATTTTTTAATACTTAAAAGTCATAAGAAATAGAGAGCCAGTAATTGCGGCCCGGCAGATAAGTGCCTGATGTACTTCGGCCAGTAGAAAGGTACTTATAGCCTGTGACATTATTTACAGTCTGATTTTCTGTAAAGTCTTTATCCAGTAAATTATTTACAGCCATATTTAGACGTACTTGGTCATTCATTGTATAGCTGGCACCAAAGTTAAATAGGTTGTAACCCGCAAACTTGTTGCCGTACATTTTATAAATTTCTAAGTTATCACTCGAAGTTGGCGTACTGGTAAAGCGAGTACGGCTAGACTTGTATTCGTGCTGCAGCCATAGATCAAGATCAGGGTTGACATGCCAAGTTGAAGTTAAGTTAAAGGCATCACGCGGATTATTATTGTAGTACAGGCCTTCATTTTCGCCATCGGTCACTTCACTTTTTGTATATGTATAGCCTGCTTTAATGTCCCATTCAGGCAAGATGCTGTATTGAAGAGCTGTTTCCACGCCGTATACTTTGGCTTCTTGGGCATTAATATCTTGTGAGCAGTTAGCTACTGGACAAATGGCTTGACCAGAAAGATCATTGCTAATAATTGCGTCTTCTATCTGGTTGTAAAAACCCGTTGCTGTAAAGTTGATTTTATCATTTGGCTGCAGATTGAAACCTAGTTCATAATTTGTGGAGGTTTCAGGTTTAAGATTTGGATTGCCAAATATATAAGTCGAGCCTTGACCGCTCATATCGACTAAACCATTTTCAAGATCCTTTGGCGTCGGCGCTTTGTAACCTGTACTCACGCCGCCTTTAAAAGTAAGAATATCATTGGTATTCCATACTAAATATGCGCGAGGGCTAAAGTGTCCTCCAAAACCGGAATGATCCTCGTAGCGGCCGCCCAGTGTCAATGCTAAGTTATCTATAATACGCCATTCATCTTCAGCGTAAACGGACCATGAGTTTTTATCAAAGAGCTTTTTAGCAGTGATATGTTCGGCAATATTATCTTCGATTTCAATTTTTTTAAATTCAGTCCCAAGAGTCAGCTTATGTGCGCCAATTTCTGAAATGATATGGCTGTCAGCAATAAGATCTGTACTTTTTAAAGTACGGTCAGTACCGATTAATGGATTGCTGCTGCCTTTAGGGAAGGCGTCAGTCGGCAAGGTGCGGCCATCTGTTTCCGTTTCGGAATGACTCACATATGATTTCCATATACCAAAACCATAGTCACTTTGATGGCCGATAGCGAATTGTGTGCGAGAAAATTCTAATTCATCTTTGTAGCCATTAGCTTTGGCAGGTGTATCTTTGTTACCTAAGCGGTTGTCATCATTAGAATAGGTTTGCTTAGACGTAAAACTATCTAACCAAAGTGAATTATTATCGTTGAGGTTAAGTGTTAACTTTCCGCCAAAATCATAGTTTTTGGCTTCAGTAGGACGAGGATCTCGGCTTGTGCCGTTATTAATACGTTCAGACCGGTTGCGGTCATAATAGCTGCCGCGAAGCTGCAGGCCTAATTTTTCACTGACAAGCGGGCCATTTAGAAGAAAACTGGTTTTCCAAGAATCTGATTCTTCCTTGTGCTCCATTAGATTGCCGCTAACAGTTACATTGCCATTCCATTCATCACTTACTTTTTTTGTAATGATGTTAATGACACCGCCCATTGCATCTGCTCCATATAAAGTAGACATTGGACCGCGAATAACTTCAATCCGCTCAATTGCTGAAAGCGGCGGCATAAAGCTAGTTGATGCCTCTGCAAATCCATTTGGCATAATATTTTCAGAAGCGGTTGTTTGGCGGCGGCCATCAATGAGAATCATTGTGTCAGCAGCTTTCATACCGCGCATACTGACATTTAAACCGCCAGTTTTCCCCACACCATTTCGAACATCAATACCAGGGACATCAGCCAAAAGATCTGCAATGCTGGTTGCATTTTTCTTTTCAATATCTTCTTTAGTCACAACGCTAATAGATGCTGGCGCGTTTTTAATATCTTGTTCAAAGCCCGCTGCAGACACCACAATTGTAGAAAGCTGATGGGTTTGTTCAGATACAGGATTTGTTTCTGCAAAGAGAGAAGGAGCTGCAAATGCCCCAAGCAGAGCAGCGTACAATGGGTGATGGTTAAACTTACTCATAAAAGAATTCCAAAATGGACGAGATAAATAATTGAAAATAAAAATATAAATAACACGTAAATAATATTGATAAGCTTTCTCATTTGCAACAATAAATACCCATTTTTTGTGAAAGTACAGAAAATGCTGAGAATAAATAATGAGATTCAATCGGAAAAATAAGAGGA
The DNA here is from genome assembly GCF_003611465.1 of Acinetobacter tianfuensis. Taxonomy (GTDB): domain Bacteria; phylum Pseudomonadota; class Gammaproteobacteria; order Pseudomonadales; family Moraxellaceae; genus Acinetobacter; species Acinetobacter tianfuensis. The sequence goes on along the minus strand of NZ_RAXV01000013.1, from coordinate 8,214 downwards.
AAAAGAGCAGCTTTAATGCTATTTTGTATATCTTTAAATGTTGTCATATAATATGGCACTTTTTTTTAAAACTGTTTATTAACAAAATATCGAGGAAGCCATGCAAGTAACGATTGAAGCGGTTTCGGGTGTTGCCCGTCGTTTAAATGTTTCTGTACCGACGAGCCGTATTAACGCGCAGTTCGAAGCTCGCTTAAAACGCACTGCTAAAACTGCGAAAATCAACGGCTTCCGTCCAGGTAAAGTGCCAATGGACGTTGTTCGCCGTGAATATGGTGCGGGTATCTACAACGAAGTTGTAAATGACGTAATCAGTGACACAGTTTTCGAAGCGATTCAGCAAGAGAAAATCAACGCTGTTGGCATGCCGAACATCGAAAAATCAGAACTTAAAGATGATGCTTTAGTTTATGAAGCAACTGTAGAAGTTTACCCAGAAGTTGACGTTAAATTCGAAGGCTTAGACGTAGAACGTAAAACAACTTCTGTTGAAGACAAAGACGTTGAGAAGATGATTGAAAATCTTCAAAAACAGCGCGCTTCTTGGGCTGAAACAAAAGGCATGGCTAAAAAAGACATGCAAGTAACTTTTGATTTCGAAGGTTCAGTTGACGGCGAAAAATTTGAAGGCGGTTCTGCAGAAGACTTTAAACTGGTATTAGGCTCTGGCCGTATGATTCCTGGTTTTGAAGACGGCATTATTGGCATGAAGAAAGGCGAAGAGAAAGTTATTGATGTAACTTTCCCTGCTGACTACCAAGCTGAAAATTTAGCTGGTAAAGCTGCTCAATTCAAAATCACCGTTAAGCTTGTTGAAAAACAAAAGCTTCCAGAAGTTGATGCTGAATTCTTAAAAATCTTCGGTCTGACTGAAGAAGAGGGCGTAGAAAAACTAAAAGCTGACGTTCGCAAAAACATGGAACGTGAAGTGAAAAATGGCCTTCGCAACCAAGTGAAAGGCGCTGCTTTTGATGCGCTTGTAGCTGCAAACGAAGTTGAACTTCCAGAAGCTATGCTTGCTCAAGAAATTGACCGTCAGCGTCAGCAAATGATCCAGCAGTTCACTCAGCAGTTTGGTGCTCAAGGCGCTAAAGCGTTTGACTCAAGCATGCTTCCAGATGACCTGTTCAAAGAACAAGCTGAAAAATCAGTTAAACTTGGCGTATTGGTAAGCAAAGTTTTAGCTGATGCTAAAATTGAAGTTGACGCTGCACGTGTAGAAGCGTACATCGAAGACATGGCTTCTTCTTACGAAGATCCAAACGAAGTAATCGAATACTTCAAAAATGACAAGCAGCAGCGCGCTCAAATCGAAGCTGTAGTGCTTGAAGACCAAGTTGTAGACTTCATCTTGGCTTCTGCTAAAGTAACTGACACGACTGTTAGCTACGAAGACCTTTTGAAAGAGCAGCAAGCTCGTCAGCAAGGTTAATCTTAGCAGATGAAAAAAAGGCGCTTTGAGCGCCTTTTTTTATCGTTAAAGATTTATTCGAATTTGGTCCCAATTCACAAAACTTATGCAAAAAATATCTGTTATTTAATTGTGATTCTTTTGCATTTTCAGTAAATATCCCGCATATTGTGGAAATGGGTCAACTCAGAAAAATTCAGGAATAAATAAACGTATGTATGTTCCAACAATTGAAAACGCGCTTGTGCCAATGGTGGTTGAACAATCATCTCGCGGTGAGCGTTCTTTTGATATTTATTCACGTCTTTTGCGTGAACGCGTCATTTTCTTGACAGGTGAAGTTGAAGATAACATGGCAAACTTAATTGTTGCCCAAATGTTGTTTTTAGAAGCTGAAAATCCAGATAAAGACATTCATTTATATATCAATTCACCAGGCGGTTCGGTAACGGCAGGTATGGCAATTTACGATACCATGCAGTTTATCAAACCAGATGTTGTGACCTATTGCATGGGTCAAGCAGCATCGATGGGTGCATTCCTGCTGAATGCAGGCACAAAAGGCAAACGTTATTGCCTTGAAAATGCCCGTGTCATGATTCATCAGCCGCTAGGCGGCTTCCGCGGTCAGGCATCGGATATTGAAATCCATGCGCGTGAAATTCTGTTCATTAAAGAACGTTTAAACCGTTTAATGGCAGAACACAGCGGTCAGGACTATGAAACTGTTGCGCGTGATACCGACCGTGACAACTTTATGACAGCACAGGCTGCAAAAGAGTACGGTCTTGTGGACGAAGTTTTATCTAAGCGTCCATAAGTTTTAAAAGATTTAGATATTGGAGTGAATATGTCCGAACATCCTCAAGGACAAAAGCATTGTTCATTTTGCGGTAAAACGCAGACTGAAGTCGGGAAACTGATTGCAGGCGAGGACGCATACATTTGTAATGAATGTGTGGACGTATGCTTAGACTTAGTACAAACCAGCCAGCAGGTCGATTCTGGTGACTGGGCTTCTAAGCCGTTGCCAAAGCCGCATGAAATCCGCGCGGCGCTTGATCAGTATGTGATTGGTCAAGATGTCGCTAAAAAGACGCTGTCTGTTGCGGTATATAACCATTACAAGCGTTTAAAAGTCAGTACCAGCGGCAAAAAACCTGAAGATGGCGTTGAGCTTTCAAAAAGCAACATCATGCTGGTTGGCCCGACAGGTTCTGGTAAAACTTTACTTGCGCAAACGCTTGCACGTCTATTGGATGTTCCATTTGCGATGGCAGATGCAACAACTTTGACTGAAGCGGGTTATGTGGGTGAAGATGTAGAAAATATTGTCCAAAAACTTTTGCAAAAAGCAGACTACGATGTCGAGAAAGCGCAAAAGGGCATTATTTATATTGATGAAATTGACAAAATTACCCGTAAATCTGAAAACCCTTCAATTACACGCGATGTGTCCGGTGAAGGCGTGCAGCAAGCTTTGCTGAAAATGATTGAAGGCACCGTTGCGTCAATTCCGCCGCAAGGCGGCCGTAAGCATCCGCAGCAAGAGTTTATTCAAATTGATACATCGAATATCCTCTTTATTTGCGGCGGCGCTTTCTCTGGTCTAGAGAAAATAGTGCAGCAGCGTCAGGAAAAAGGCGGCATCGGTTTTACTGCGGAAGTGCGTAAAAAAGATGAAACCAAGAAGTTATCCGATCTGTTCCGCCAAGTTGAAGCGACTGATTTGGTTAAATTCGGCTTAATTCCTGAATTTATTGGCCGTTTGCCAGTGATTGCAACTTTAGATGAGCTTGATGAAGAAGCGCTTATGCAGATTCTGACAGAGCCTAAAAATGCATTAACGCGTCAGTATCAGTATTTGTTTGAAATGGAAGATGTAGATCTTGTATTTGAAGACTCTGCTCTGCGTGCCGTAGCGAAAAAAGCTTTGGACCGCAATACTGGCGCACGCGGCTTGCGTTCCATTTTAGAAAACTCGCTGCTCGAAACGATGTACGATTTGCCTAGCCGTACCGATGTCGGTACCGTTGTTGTCAATGAAGCGGTAATTAATGGTGAAGCAGTCCCAGAATTTAAAGCTGAACGTCAGCCTAAAGTTCAGGAAGAAGCTGTGCCAAAAGCAGATTTAAAGGTGATTGACTCTAAATCTGCTTAAGCGGTCAGCAGGGTTAAAACCTGCGCTGTTCGTCAGAAACGTGCGGAAATCTAAGATTTTCGCACGTTTTTTTATTTAAAAAAATAAAGCTGAATGTTAATCTCAAGGGATTGGCGTGGATGCCGACACAGCATAATTTTAAAAGATCGTTTGCAAAAATAATAAAAACGCGGTGAGGGATAATCATGCGTGCAGTATATATCACGATGTTCACAGGCTTGGCGCTGTTGGGCTGTCATGGAAAGCCAGCTGTTGAATCAGCGCCAGCATTAGCCTCAACACTGAAATCAGTCGACACTGAACATGACCCGAGTTTAATTGAGCAGTACCGTATAGGCATGTTTACGATTGGCGGCTGGGTCAATCAAAAGCAGGGTAAAAGTTTTCAAGCTGTACAGGCTCAGCATGATCAGGCCGCCATTATTTATTTGTACCGCCCAGATACAAAATGGAATAGGCAGGAAATTGTTGCCAGCAGTTTATTCTTAAACAGCGAACGTATTCCAAGCCTTTTAAATAATCATTATTACTGGGTGGAAGTTCCTGCAGGCACATACCGTTTATCCACCAGCCGTCCGCTCGGCATCAATCATTTTCAAAAGCCTAAATTTTTAGATTTTACAGTCGAAGCAGGACAGTCATATTTTATTAAATATGATGAAGAAAATCTGTCAACACGCCGTACGGTTTCTGGCCCGCTCATGCTTGTCCCAGAAAAAATCGGTTTAAATGAAATCGCATTTACACAGCGCAAGACTTCCAGCTATAACTTTGTAGCGCAAGATCAGCAAAGCGGTAAAGTCCGCAGCAGCGCACAAAAGCTGAAAGCTGAAAAATATGACCCGAGTACCGATGTGCAATTGGTGAAACCATTTAAACTTTGGAACCCGCTGACTTGGTAAGGCATGGGCTATCAGGGGTAATTCATGGCCCAGTTCAGTTTTTTAACAGCAGCGGCTGAATAATATTGCTCAGCTGCTGATTAAAGTGCTGCTGCCGATGCGGATTATTCATCATTTCTGTACTAAGCGTTAGCGTTTCCTGCATCATGTTATTCAGCATCAATACACTTTTTTGGTTAATTGCCTGCCCTACAGGGGTGCTTAAGAAGGCAATATAGGCCTGAGCTTCTTCTTCACTGTAAGTGTTTTTAAAATGTTTGCGGATCAGCTGCAGCATTTTTTCATCGGTGACTAATTCTTCATTGGTATTTTGCAGCAGCTGGCTGATTTTCAGTGCTGCATCTTTTTGCCGTGCGCTTAAATGGCTTATTCCTAAATGATTTTTTAGGATTTCTTCTGCTTGGCTGTCAAACATTGGACGCAGATTACGGTTAGACTGCACAATCATGCCGCTGAAGTTTGACAATTGAATAAGATGATCGAGTGTTTTTTCCTGAACAGTCTGTGCGTTCAGCATTGGGCTGGAACATAAGGTGCATAAGATTAAAAAATTTCTGACGGCTGTTTTTTTATTTGGGAAATTCCATTTCATTTTTTGTTCTCTGGTGTATGGCTTGCTTATTTGGCTGCGTGACTTGATGATTATTGTTTCATGCATATTTTTATAAGTTAAAAATCATAGCAGTTCTGCCTGTGGTGAAAAAGCTTTTCGCGACATAATGCTGCAATAAAAAAGCACCCTAGGCGGGTGCTTTTTCTGCGCTAAAAATTACTTCGCAGCAGCGTCAATTACTGGAATTTTACCGATTTTCGCTTGCCAGATTTTTGGTGCAGTTGCGTGTACAGAAGTACCGTTTACGTCAACAGCAACAGATACAGGCATATCTTTTACAACAAACTTGTAAATTGCTTCCATGCCTAAGTCAGCAAATGCAACCACTTCAGCTTCACGGATTGCTTTAGAAACGAGGTATGCCGCGCCGCCAACAGCCATGAGGTAAGTTGCTTTGTTGTCTTTGATCGCTTCAACAGCAGCAGGGCCGCGGTCAGCTTTACCAATCATGCCGAACATGCCAGTTGCTTCAAGCACTTGGCGTGTAAATTTGTCCATACGTGTTGCAGTCGTTGGGCCAGCAGGGCCAACAACTTCGTCACCCACTGGATCAACTGGGCCTACGTAGTAGATAAACTTGCCTTTAAGATCAACAGGAAGTTCTTCACCGTTGTTCAGCATGTCTACCATACGCTTGTGCGCAGCGTCACGGCCTGTATAGATTGTACCGTTAAGCAGAAGCGTGTCGCCTGGCTGCCAAGCGTTCATTTCTTCTTGAGTAATGGTATCTAGGTCAACACGTTTAGACGTTGAAGAATCCCAAGTAACGGAAGGGTAGTCTTCAAGTTTAGGCGCCATGATGTGCGCAATGCCAGAACCGTCAAGCGTGAAGTGAGCGTGACGAGTTGCAGCGCAGTTCGGGATCATGCCGACGGGTTTGCCAGCAGCGTGGCAAGGGTAGTCTTTAATTTTGATGTCTAGAACAGTTGTTAAGCCGCCAAGACCTTGAGCGCCAATACCAAGCGCGTTTACTTTTTCGAAGATTTCAATACGCAGTTCTTCAAGTTTAGATTGCGGACCGCGGCGAAGAAGTTCGTCCATGTCCAGCTCTTCCATTAATGCTTCTTTTGCAAGCATCATGGCTTTTTCTGCAGTACCGCCAATACCGATACCCAGCATGCCAGGAGGACACCAGCCTGCACCCATTGTTGGAACAGTTTTTAGTACCCAGTCCACGATTGAGTCAGATGGGTTAAGCATTGCAAGTTTAGATTTGTTCTCTGAACCGCCGCCCTTCGCTGCAACAGTGATGTCTACTTTGTTGCCTGGAACAAGTTTGTGGTAGATCACAGCAGGGGTGTTGTCTTTAGTATTCTTACGGCCAAAAGCAGGATCAGCAAGTACAGATGCGCGAAGTACGTTAGAGTTTTCTAGGTAACCTTGGCGAACACCTTCGTTAATTGCATCGTCTAAGCTCATCGTTAAATCAAATTTAACGTCCATGCCCACTTCAACGAATACGTTTACGATACCAGTATCTTGGCAGATCGGGCGGTGACCCTCTGCACACATGCGAGAGTTAATTAAGATTTGTGCAATCGCATCTTTAGCAGCTTTGTTTTCTTCACGGTCGTACGCGCGGCTCATCGCTTGGATGAAATCTTGCGGGTGATAGTAAGAAATGAACTGAAGCGCATCTTTAACCGATGTGATCAAGTCATCTTGCTTGATAATAGTTGTCATATCAGAATTCTCTTGGGCGGGCTGAAAGCTAGCGGGCTAAATTATAAGGCAAAATGTGAAAGTTGTGGGGCTTTTGAGCATGCTTTGGGACAAAAGTTTAACAAGCGTTTATGTCTGGCATTTTATTGCCATAATTGCTCAAATATTCATCGTTAAATGTCATATTTCATGAAATATGACTGCTTAATTTAATGCTGAAAATATAGAGTTTAACTCTAAGTTGTTGTATTTTATATTAAATGTTAAATTCATAAAAATGTCACATTGTCATATAGCTGTAATATTTCTTTCGCATAATGGGCTCATCCAAAAATGAGATGGCGTAGAAGATGACTACAGGTATTTTGATGGTTGCTGGCTTTTGTGTGTATATCGCTGCAACTTGGATGTATGGCCAAAAAGAAGATCAAGCTTAAGCTTTATCTTCTTTTTTTATATTTACAGTTTTTACATTTCAAATTTTCTTCTGTTATTTCTTTTTCCCCATTTTATACTGATCTAAATGCTTTATCAGGCTACTGTTATGGCAAATCAGACTCATCTTGCTGCACATATTATTGATATTTATAAAAAGCATGGCTGTGCATGGACAGAGTTGCGCGGACAGTACTTGTATGAAAAAAACTGGCTGGACCGTTTCCTTTCCTATTTGCCTGAACAGGCATCTCTTTTAGATTTGGGCTGCGGCTCAGGACAGCCTATAGCGGCGTATTGCATTTTGCAGGGTCATCAGCTGACTGGTGTAGATAGTTCAGATACGATGATAGGCATGGCACGGCAGTCATTTCCTGAACATATGTGGATATTGGCGGATATGCGAGAGGTGAAATTAGAGCGGCAGTTTCATGGTATTTTGGCTTGGGACAGTTTCTTTCATTTAACGCCAGATAATCAGCGTCAGATGTTCGCGCAATTTACAAAGTTTTCAGCTACAGGCACAGTACTGATGTTTACGAGCGGCCCAGCGGCAGGCGAGGCGATTGGAGAGATGTTTGGTGATGCTTTATACCATGCCAGTTTGTCTCAAGAGGAGTATCGGGACTTATTGGCAGCGCATGGCTTTGAAGTACTGAAGATGACGGTAGAAGATCCAGAGTGTGCAGGGCATACGGTGTGGTTGGCGAAAAAGCTATGATTATTTGTATCAGAAAGTCTAATTGGCATGAACTGGGTTTTCTGATGGCAGTTAAGAAAATGATTTTTATAGAATAGGGAGAGAGTATTTTATATAAATTGATTTTGGAGGAATTTAAGAGTCAATACTTATGTAATTTATTTATCTTTTATTTTTAGGTTAATTAAAATATTTGAGTTGTGTAGATATGAATGATGTAAGAGAAGGGTTGTTGCTCTTGGAGATGGATGAAAATGGTCTAGAAAAATGTACATATTCCTTGGAAGATATAAAGAATGTGGTTATTTATGCACTTTCTGAAAGCGCATC